>CALBSQ010000169.1 GCA_937967325.1 uncultured Chloroflexota bacterium | reverse complement strand
TGCCCTCCTGGTCCATCTTCCAGTGGCGCACTGTCGCGGCCCAGCCGTGTCGAAGGTCCTGCATGGTCTCCATCAATAACCGTCCGCATTCGTCTGGGGAAACCGCCTGGGGAGCCATGCGTCACTTCCTCAATCAAGATAGATGCATTATACAACAAATGTATCGCACATGCAATGCGCCGCACAACGATGCCGCGACGCCATCGACGGGTTTGGGGAACCGCGGATCAGCCAGACCGACGCGTCACAGACGCGGCGACTCCGGCGCGCTGATCCCGGCGCGCCGGCACTCGTCCGCCAGCACCTCCCAGGCGACAGCGTTGAGCGGCACGTGGCCCGACTGTTGCAGCTCCCGGCACCGGCGCTGCCCGCGCTCGCCGGGGACCAGAACTTCGCTCACACCGGCGGCAAGCTTGCCGGCCTTGATCTGGTCGATCTGCTCATCCACGCGCGCCAGGAACTCGGCTTGGGGCATGAACATCTCCACATCGAGCGCCCAGAAGAACTGACCACACTTGCCATTGGTCACGCCGCCGCTCTGGGCAAAGCCGGCGCCGGTCAGCACACCCGCCAAGGTGTCCACGACCATGGCCAGCCCGAAGCCCTTGTGGCCACCGGCGGGAAGGATCAGCCCGCCGTTGACGAAGTCGTTGGGGTCGGTGCTGGGCCGTCCATCGCGGTCGGCGATCAGCCCTTCGGGGATGCGACGGCCCTCCTTCGCGGCCATGCGCACTTTATATCCGGCGGTGGCGCTAGTAGCCATGTCCATCACCACCGGATCGTGCCGCCCGGCCGGGATGGCGTAGGCGAGCGGATTGGTGCCCAGGACGCGCGTGAGTCCACCGGTGGAGGCCATGAGTGGCGGGGTGTTGGACGAGGCGAAGCCGATCATGCCGGCGTCCGCCGCCATGACGGCATATGGGGCGGCGGCGATGAAATGGCCGGAGCGCTGAATGCCGGCGCAAGCGATGCCGTGCTGCCTGGCCGCGGCGATGCACCGTCGCATCGCCTCCGTCGCGGCGATGACGCCGCATCCCGCGTCGCCATCCAGCAAGATGCCGGCACGGTCCTCGCGCAGCACCTGAACCCGCGGCGTGGGATTCAACGCGCCCGACCGGTACCACTCGGTCAAAGAGCCGAGGAAGGCCACGCCGTGGTCGTCGTAGCCGCGCAGCTCGCAATCCAGTAGCACCGCCGCGATCTGCTCCGCCTGATCGGGCGGCACGCGCTGCTGCTGCAAACATTGCTGCAAAGCGCTGTGCAACGCCCTCACGTCGATTTGGTAGCTCGCCACGGATCCGCTCCAGCGCTCAGATAGAGACTACCCATACTCCTGAGGACGGCCACCGGCCATCGGATTGGACAAGCCTCAACCGCCGCCCATGACCATCAAGTCACGGAGTTGCCTCAGCAGTGTGTCCTTGCGCTCGACGGCCCGGCTACCGCAATGGCCGCACTTCGGCTGGCGCCCCTCGCACGTCCAGCGCGTCGTGATGGTGGTCGTGCGCCTACAGTCGAGACAGCGCACCTGATCGGTAGTAAGCCAGCGCACCGGGTCCTCCCGCCACCGTTGGATCAGTCACCTACGGTCAGTATAGCCGGGGGATGGCAGCGACGCTCCCGGGACTTCTCGCATCGGAGTGTCGGAGTGATGCCAGCTTGACAGGGCGCGGGCATCAGGTACAATCGCCATCGATCAAGCGTGCTGACCTATTCGTTGCCCCGAGCCCTGGCTTTGTGCTAGCCAGAGTGGCATATGCGTGTAGTGAGGAGTCAACCATGGTCAATCTCTCCCGGCGTTCGGCATTGGGCGTGCTGCTCGGCGGAGCGGCGGTCGGCTTGAGCGGAGGTCTCCTCGCCGCCTGCGGCGGCGGGACGACGCCGCCCGGGCTGGCGTCGGCCAGCGCCAGTAGCACGGCGAGCAAGGCGGCCAGCCAGCCGGCGGCCGAGCCCACCGCCGAGGCGCAGATCCCCCAAGTCCAGGTCGCGCAGGGCCAGACAAAGATCGAGTACTGGACGCCGCGCGGTGACAAGGTCGACCTCGAAGCAACCCTTGCCGTGATGAATGACTATCACAAGTCGCAGGACAAGATTCGCGTGCAGCCGATCTACGTGCCGACGACTGCCGGCACCCAGATGTCCGAGAAGCTGCTCACCTCTATTGCCGCCGGCACGCCCCCGGAGAGCGCGGAGTTCGACCGCTTCATCGTGTCGGCATGGGCGGCGAAGAACTCGCTGACCGACCTGAGCGACCTGGCCAAGACGGCCGGCATCACCGCCGACCAGTACTTTCCTTTCTCCTGGGAGGAGGCGTCCTACAAGGGGAAGCTGTACGCGATGCCTTTCGATACGGACACGCGCGGTATCTACTACAACATGGATCTGTTCAAAGAGGCGGGGATCGACAAGCCCCCGACTACGATCAGCGAGCTGGACTCGCTGGCCGAAAAACTGACCAAGAAAGACGGCCGCAAGTTTGCCCATTGGGGGTATAGCCCCGCCTTCCGGCAGTCCTTTCACTTCGCCGTGGGGCTCCAATTCGACGGGACCTTCTACGACAAGGGCAAGGATCTGGTCACGGCCGACGAGCCGAAGATCGTCGAAGCGTTTACCTGGATGAAATCCTACGCCGACAAGTACAACGAACAGGACATGGAGGCCTTCGCCTCGGCCTTCGGCAACCAGACCAACGACCCCTTCCTGTCCGGCCAGATCGCGATGATCGCCGATGGCGACTGGGCCCTGGCGACCATCAAGAAGTTCAAGCCGGACATGAACTTCGGCGTGGCGCCGATGCCCGGCAAGAACGGCCCAGCATCCTGCATGGCCGGCGGCTGGTCGCAGGTCCTGCCCAAGGGTGTCAAGCACTCTGCCGAGGGCTACAACTGGATCGGCTACCTGGCCGGCAAAGAGGGCCAGCGCAAGTGGAACCTGGCCACGCTGCACATCCCCACCAACATCGACGCCTCCAACGACCCCGGCTTCCGCGCCGATCCGAAGCACGCGATGTTCATGGACTTCCTGAAGACCGCCAAGAACCGGCCAGCCATTCCCGCCGGTCAGGTCCTCTGGAACGAGCTGGGCTCCGCGCAGAGCCTGGTTTTGAACGGCAAGAAATCGCCTCAGGAGGCGCTGGCCGACGTGAGTAAGAAGGCCAACGACGAAGAGGCCAAATACCGCTAAATCGCTGATGGGGTTCAGCGCGGGTCCCGCCACTCGCCGGCGAGCGGCCCGCGCTGGATCCTGAGGCGGCGGCCTATGGTGCATCACGGTCTGTGAGCATATAATCAGGCTCGCCCTCCACCGCGTGCCTGAAAGGACCGGAAGGATACCGCAATGGCGGAAGTCGGCAGGCTAACCGCGACGCCGGCGGTGCGGCGCACCTCGGCTCGATCCAAGCAAACGCGAGCGCTGCTCATCGGCCTCGCCTTTGCCTCGCCCTGGATCGTCGGTCTGTGCGTCTTCCTCGTCTACCCGATCGCCGCGTCCTTGTACTACAGCTTCACCGACTACAGCGTGCTGGAAAGCCCCCGCTGGATCGGCCTGCGCAATTACGCCGATCTCTTCACGCAAGACGATCTCTTCATCACGTCCATTGTGAACACGGGAGTGTTCGCCGGGATGCTTATCCCCATCGGCACCGTCTTCGCCATCGCCCTCGCGTTGCTGCTCAATCTGAAAATCAGATTCATGGCCCTGCACCGGACCATCTTCTACTTGCCCGTGCTGGTGCCGACCGTGGCCTTGGCCCTGGTCTGGCAATGGGTGCTCAATCCGACCTACGGTGTCGTCAACGACCTGCTGGCGCTGATCGGGATACAGGGACCCGGCTGGTACGCCAACCCGACCTGGGCCAAGCCATCCTATGTCATTATGTCCCTCTGGACCGTCGGCAACGCCGTCATTATCTATCTGGCCGGCCTCCAGGACGTGCCCAAGGATCTGTATGACGCGGCGTCGGTCGACGGCGCTAATGCCCTACGTAAGCTAGTCAACGTCACCTTGCCGATGCTGACCCCGGTAATCCTGTTCAACGTCATCATCGGCTTGATCGGCGCCTTACAGGTATTCTCGGAGGCCTACATCATCACCGGCGGCACCGGCAACCCCGCCAACTCGGCGATGTTCTACGTGCTGCTGCTCTACCGGAATGCCTTCGTCTACTTCAAGATGGGGTACGCCTCCGCCATGGCGTGGGTGCTCTTCATCATGGTCCTCATCGTCACGCTGCTCCTGGTGCGAAGCTCCAGGCAGTGGGTCTACTACAGCGGAGAAGATCGCAGGTAGCGCCGCGCGACAACGCGGGCAGGGGGTGCGCCGTGGCTGCTCTTACTCAAGAACGTGCACTGACCACCGTTGGACCAAGGCCTCGCGGCCTTTGGCGGGGTGTACTCCGCCCCGTGCTCGTCCAGATCGTGCTCGTGTGCGCAGGGATCACCTTCCTCATGCCCTTCCTCTGGATGCTGTCGACGTCACTGAAGGACGACCAGCACATTTTCGTGTACCCGCCCCAGTGGATCCCCGCCCCGATGATGTTCAGCAACTATCCGGCCGCGCTGCAGTACATCCCCTACGGCACCTATTTCCTGAATACGCTCCAGATTGCGCTGTTCGCGACGGTCGGCACCGTGATATCGTGCTCGCTGGTGGCCTACAGCTTGGCACGGCTGCACTGGCCGGGCCGCAATGTCCTCTTCATCCTGACCCTGGCCACCATGATGCTGCCCTTCGCAGTGACGTTAATCCCGCTCTTCATCGTGTTCAAGACGCTGGGCTGGATCAATACCTTTCGCCCGCTGATCGTGCCGGCCTATTTCGGCAGCGCCTTCTTCATCTTCCTGCTGCGGCAGTTCTTCCTGACCATCCCGGTGGAGCTGTCCGACGCGGCGCGGATCGACGGCGCCAACGAGCTGGGCATCTTCCTCCGCATCATGGTGCCCTTGATCAAGCCGGCGCTCGCCACCGTGGCGCTGCTGCAGTTCTTAGGAAGCTATCGCGACTTCCTGGGGCCGCTCATCTATCTCACCGACAACACCAAGTACACCCTGTCCATCGGCCTGACCATCTACTCGAGCCAGCACTCGACGGAGTGGAGCATGCTGATGGCAGCGTCCGTCGTCATGACTACGCCCATCATCATCCTGTTCTTCTTCACCCAGCGCACCTTTGTCCAGGGCATCACCCTTGGCGGCGTGAAGGGGTAAGCCGCGGGACCATGCATGGCCCCGCAGGCCGGCGACGCGAGGGACGCCGCGACATTGCGCAATCCACGCTGCATTGACAGCCCAATCGGTCGCTGCATAGCATGGGCGCCGGGAGCGCAACCACAAGGAGTGATGAGTTGACCAAGACCTATCGCGTGGGCGTGATCGGCTTCGCCCACATGCACATCAACGAGCTGATGCGGGCCTTCAAGGCGTTACCGAACGTCGAGTGGGTCGCCTGCGCCGACACCAGGCCGGCCGTTCCCGAGCTGGTGGAAGCACGCTTCACCCGCGGCTGGAACCTCAAGCACGCCCATGAGGACATCGGCATCCCCACGGTATACGACGACTACCGGGCCATGCTCGGCAAGGAGAAGCTCGACATCGTCCTGTTCTGCCCAGAGAATGCCAGACACGGCGAGGTGGCACAAGCCATAGCGAAACACGGCGCCCACATGGTCACCGAGAAGCCGATGGCGGCGTCGCTGGACGAGGCGCGGAGCATGGCGAACGCGGCAACTGACGCCGGCGTCGAGTTGATGGTCAACTGGCCGACGACGTGGTCGCCGGTCATTCGCAAGGCCAAGGAGCTGCTCGCCTCCGGCACGATCGGCCGGTTACTGGAGGTGAAGTGGCGGGCCGGCTCCATGGGTCCGCTGTCGCATGGCTCGACACACCCCGGCGTCGACGGGCGCGCCCTGCCGATGACCGACGAGCAGAAGGGCGCGACCTGGTGGCATCACAAGGCCACCGGCGGCGGCGTACTGCTTGACTACTGCTGCTACGGGGCCTGCCTGGCCCGCTGGTACGTAGGAGAGCCGGCGACATCGGCATCGGGCATGAAGGTCAACCTGAACAGCCCCTATGGCGACGCCGACGACAACGCGGTCATCACCGTGCGCTTCCCCAAGGCTATCGCCCTCCTGGAAGCCACCTGGACCACACTGGACCACGGCGTCCCAACCGGCCCGCTGCTGTACGGCGAGACCGGGACCATGGTGGTCGAGCGCGGCGGCTCGGGCCAGGTGATCCGCCTGCTCCGAGGCAGGGAGAGCGAGCCCCAGACCATCGAGGGCGATCCTCTGCCTCCGGGCCGCGCCACGCTGGCGGAGGAGTTCATCCATCATCTGGAAACCGGCGAGCCGCTCCACGAGACGCTCCAGCCAGGCTTCAACCTGGACGCCATGGCCATCCTGGACGCCGGCATCAAGTCCGCGGACACTGGCCGAACGGAGCCGGTAGAGCGGGGATGAGGCGAGGGGGCGACTGGGCGAGGGGGCGATGAGGCGACGAGGAGACTTGCAACTGCACGGGCTATGTGGCAGATGGCACGCGCGCGCCATATTGCACGCCACGCTCCCTTGCTCCGGTTCGCCCCCTCGCCTCATCGCCCCCTCGCCCAGTCGCCCCCTCGTCCCTACGGCTGCACCAGCACCTTGATCGCACTGGAGGACTTCTTGTCATTCGCGGCCGCGAAGGCGTCGCCGATGCGATCCAGCGGAAAGTGGTGGGTGATAATCGACTCGGCCCGTACCCGCCCTGAGGCCAACAGATCCAGCGCGATCTCGTACTCGGACTGGCCGTTCCAGGTGGAGTAGCTGTTGCACCAGGTGACGGTGAGCTCCTTCCGGTAGGCCGAGCTGATGTCCAGTTCCTGGGTCGCGGTGAACATGCCCAGGATGCAGATCGTGCCGCCCCGTCGGGCCATCTGGACGGCTTGATTCAGCGTCGGAGCGGTCCCGCCGACCGTCTCAAAGACGACATCGGCGCCTTCGCCTCCGGTGCGCTCGAGCACCGCCGCGACGGGATCTTCGCTCGCCGCGGCAGCGGTGACGTCGGCGGCGCCGGCGGCGCGAGCGATGGCCAGCGGCTCCTCGCGTGTGCCGGTCATGATGACCTGGCGGACCCCGCTGGCGCGCGCGACTTGTCCCACCGTCATGCCGATGGCGCCGGTGCCAAGCACGGCGACCGTCCAATAGGGCAAGAGCGGGACGCGGTGCATGGCATGCACGGCACATGCGTAGCAGTCGAGGATGGCCGCGGCCCCCGTGGGCACGCTATCAGGCAACGGGTGAACGTTGGCCGCGACGCACACATCATACTGGGAGAAACCGTGGCTCCCCTGTCGCTCGTTGTTCCGCCGGCCGCGCTCCGGGCAGAGGTGCGTATCGCCACGCCGGCAAAAGGCGCACCTGCCGCAGCCGATCAGGTGCTCCGGCTCGATGCCGACGCGCTGACCGACCGTGAGACCCGTGACACCCGGCCCCAACGCCGCCACCTCGCCGGCCAGCTCGTGCCCGTTCTCCCGACCGACCGATGTCCCTCTCTGGGGCGCGGCGCGGCGATAGCCGTGCAGGTCACTCCCGCAGATGCCGGCGGCGCGGACCCGCACCAGCACCTCGCCGGGCCCCGGTTGCGGAACCGGGAGCTCCTCCACCCGAATGTCCGGACCACCGTAGAACAGCGCCGCTTTCATCGTACTTCATCCGATCCGTGATCCATCGTGCCATCGCATGCTACTCTATGATCAGATTCGCTGTGTGGCAAACAGTCTGTCGATAGGATAGGGGCTAGGGCGATGGCTGTCGAGCAGGATACGGAATTGGTCACGGTCCAAGAAGCGGCGTTGCTGTTGAAGGTCAGCCCGGTGACTATCAAACGTTACCTAAAGCAAGGGCGACTGCGGGGCTATCACCTGGGCCCGCGCGCGCTGAGAATCAAGCGAGAGGATTTGTCTCGATCGCTGACGCCGATGACCGGTACGAACGCGGCGCCGCCCGAGCACAAGCTGGTTTTCGCACGGCCAAGCCCCGAGGAGTTGGCGAGGCGCCGGAAGGTCGTGGAGGAGATCCTGGCATTGCGTGAACGGGCGTCTATCGCGCCATTGACGACGGCCGAGCTCGTACGGATGGCCAGAGACAAGGATACCTGGTATGGTAGCGACGAGTGAGGCGATGGTCGTCGACGCCTCCGTGGCCGCAAAATGGCACCTGGGCGACGAGGACCATGGGAGTGAAGCGCTCAGCGTCCTAGACCAGTTCAACGCTGGGGAGCTCGTGCTATTTGCGCCCGAGCAGATTCGCTACGAGATCGCCTCCACGCTCGCCAGCGCGACACGAGGAAGCAACCCGCGAGTCGATCGTGTCATCGCCGAGCGGGCCCTCGCCAGGTTTCTCTCGCTCAACCTTGAGACGGAGCGCTCCGATGATCTGATATTGGACGCCTTCACCCTTGTCCACGAGCACAATATCGCCTTGTACGATGCCCTGTACCTGGCCCTTTCGCAGCGTCTGAGGATCCCGCTCATCACCGCCGAAAATCGGCTATACCAACGAATCAAGCACCTGCCGGGCATTATATGGCTAGGGGATTATCGGCCCGCCGGAGCGAGCTTACCCGGCGCCTGAGCTACGTCAGTCTGCCACGACGCCATCAGGCAGTCCCGCCTGCAGCGCGGCCGGGCGCTCGCAGGTGCTGGCGACGTCAATGTGCTTGCCCTCGCGTGAGGCGTCGTGGAAGGCGTGCATGAGATCCAGCACGTGGTAGGCCAGGTCGCCGCCGGCTCGATGCGGCCGGCCGCGCTGGATGGCCCTGGCCATGTCCAGCACGCCGATCCCTCGACTGTTCCCAGCGTTGCCGTGCGACAACGGCACGTCCTCCCACTCCTTCTCGCCGCCGCGGCGGACGCGGACGGGGCCGCCGAAGGTGTTGGGGTCGGGCAGGCTGAGCGTGCCTTCCGAGCCGTAGATCTCCAGGCGGGGGACGTTGCCCGACCAGACGTCGAAGCTGGTCACGATCGTGGCGATGCTGCCCTGGGCGAAGTCGAGCACGCCCGCCACGTGCGTGGGCACGTTGACGGTGATCTTGGTCCCCCGCAGCGGCTCGCTGCCGATCGTCCGCTCGGGGAAGGAGGCGCGGGCTGAGCCGGTGACGCGCCGGACGGGGCCGAGCAGGCTGACCAGCGCCGTCAGGTAGTACGGACCCATGTCGAACATCGGGCCGGCGCCCGGCTGGTAAAAGAAGTCGGGGTTGGGGTGCCAGTTCTCTGGACCGTGGCTGAGCATGAAGGCAGTCGCCGCGACGGGAGTCCCGATGATCCCAGCGTCGATTACCTGACGGCAGGTCTGCAAGCCGGCGCCGAGGAAGGTGTCGGGGGCGCCGCCGACGCGCAGGCCGCGCCCCCGAGCCACATCCAGCATGCGCCTGGCGCCGGCGCGATCAACGGCCAGCGGCTTCTCGTTGTACACCGACTTGCCCGCTTCCAGCACGCTGAGGCCAACGGGGCCGTGCGCTTTCGGGATCGTCAAGTCGATGACCAGCTCGACCTCCGGGTCGGCCAGCAGCTCCTCGACCGAGCAAGCCTTCGGGACATCGTAGCGCGCCGCCTGCTGCCGTGCCCGATCCATATCGATGTCTGCGCAGGCCACGGCCTCAATCCCGGCGAAGGCGACCGCATTTTGCAGGTAGATGCTGCTGATCGTGCCGCAGCCGATCAGGCCAAGCTTGGTCTCAGTAGTCATTGGGATCGTCCTCTCCGCTTGTCGTCGCGGGTTGCACGCTCATTCTCGGTCGAAGGCGCGCACGTAGCGAAACGTCTGCCTTCCTCGCTCCCGTCTCGGCCGCGGCCATCCGCTCGCCCAGTATCGCACATCGCGTTGCCGCGCCGGGGGGAAGCTACTCCTCCCGGGTCGACCACGCTTCCGCCTCAAGCAGCGACCAATCTTGGGCCAAGTGGCGATCGCGCTCGGCTCGAACGACCGCACCTTCGGCGACCTGCTGCCTGAGCTCATCGCGCCTAAGGTCGGCGACGTAACGCCGTATCGCCCTATCGACAAGCTGGCTACGCTCGCCCTTTACCGCTACCGTATCAATCAGCCGGACCGTCTCCTCCGGCAACGTGACATTGACACGTCGGTACATTCGCACCAGCCCTCCGTGCGGTCGCCGCAGTATACGCTGGGCATGCGCTTCACCGCGCTTATCCGCGTTTCGTAACCAGTTGCCGGACCAACCTAGGGGTCGCCAGAGCCGGAGGGGCTCCATGCGTTGACGATCGGCAGCCTCTACAGGGACGTTGGCCGTCCGTCCTACCATTGTCCACGGCGCCCCCACCCCGACCGGCTCAGAATGGCATGCCGCATGACAACTGACCCACTGTTCGCTCGGTCGCGACATGTCAGCGCTTGGCCACTTGCCTGGCGGCGAGGGAGATCGCCGCCGCGCGGGAACGGAGTCGCAGCTTCTGGAGGAGGTTCGCCACGTGCGTCTCCGCCGTGCGCACGGAGATGTCCAGCTTGGCGGCCATCTCGGCGTTGCTGTCGCCGCGCCCGAGCAAGCGGAAAACGGCGCGCTCGCGGTCGGTGAGGTGATCAAGCGCAACCGGCGGCGCAGGTCGACGGCTGCCGGCGAGCGCAATGGCGATCTGGTCGTCGAGCACGCGCTCACCGGCATGCACGCGGTGGATGGCGGCGACGATCTCCGCGATGCCGGCGCTCTTGCGGAGGTAGCCGCGGATGCCGATCTCGAGCGCGACCCGGGCGTATTCGGGGTCATCCAGCCCGGTGAGGACGAGGAAGGCCACTCGCGGGACCAGGCGCTGGATGTGACGGGCCGCGACGAACCCAGACCCGCCTTCGCCCAGGCGCAGGTCGAGCAGGACCAGGTCGGGCTGGAGTCGCTCGGCGAGCTCGACCGCCTGTGGTGCGTCGGCCGCCTCGCCCACAACGAGGAGATCGGGCTGCTCATCGAGGAGCTTTCGCGTCCCCTGGCGTACAACCTCGTAATCCTCGACCAAAAGGAGGCGAATTGCACTGGGTCGCTTCGGCGGCGTCACCGTCCTGCTCCTCCCGGCGCCACGAGCGGCAGCGTGGCGCGCACGACGGTCTCTTCCGCGGCGGACCAGGACACGTCCAGGCAGCCACCCCAGGCGGCTGCCTGTTCTCGCATCTGCAAGAGGCCCAGCCCGACCTCCCGATCGCCGCACGAGGTCGCTCGTCCGCTCTCGAACCCGCACCCATCGTCGTATACCGCCAGCGTGACCTGCTCCCCATCCCGCCGCAGCACCACGGCGATGGCGGAGGCCCGCGCGTGCTTGGCGCAGTTGTTCAGCGCCTCTTGAGCGATGCGGAGCAAGGCCAACTGCGCGCCGGAGGGTGAGAGATCCCGCATTCCGAGTGTCGTCAGCAAGCCGGGAATAGGGAGGACTGAATCGTGGCGCGCCCGCGGCTGCTCGCCGCGGGAAGGTAGCTCGTCGGCTAACAAGAGGGCTCGTTCCCGCCGACGCCACCGATCGGGGCGAAATGGTCGCCGGTAGCGTCACGGCCTACATGACGTACTGGCGGCTCAGAATGAGGCTAGGATTGCGTATGGCAATCTGAACGTGGTCATGATGGTGGAAAGCCGATTGGGGCCAGAGCTCTCGCCCGGACCTGAAGGCCGAGCGCACCGCGAAGATGGCTACTCCCCTTGCTCGTAGCTCAGCGATAGCCTGGTTGACGATCACGCAGTCCATTGGGTGAGGCCCAATGGTGGGTCTTTGCGACGGCAATGGTCGACCCGAGTGTCTCCGACCATCTGCGAAGGCCTGGTAGATGTCGGTCAGGAAACCCTGCCAGTTGTGTTCACTCAGATCCATGCAGTGGTAGAGGAGCAGCCTGGACCCGATAACCGCCGTCTCCTCGCCGTGGATCTGTCTTGCCCACCACTGGGCGCGCCGAGGGGTCTCCTCCCAGAAGTAGACGCCATCTCCCAGCCAGTCGTCGCCGTTCTGGCTGAGCAGGAAACCATGGCGGAGAATTAGCTTCGCTCGGTCGATATTGGTACCGTGGAAGCCGTTGACGCGGCGACCTTGAATCAAGGCAGCCATAACCTGGATGATTCGCTCCCGCAAGACCAACGGCCAGGAGATGGCCCGCTGTAAGATCGCGGTGGCGAAGGTGGGCTCAACGAAGCTTGGGAAGGCGTCCTGCATAGTAGGGGGAACTCTACACTACGATGCTCGTGTGCAAAATACGGGGCAATGCCACGGAGCGACGTTTCGACACTGAGGAAACGCTGACGGACGGGGGATTATCTCCTCGTCAGGACCGCCCGCAGGTGTGCAGCTAAATGGGATGGTTTCTCGATGAAGTGGAATCTGGTTACCCTACTGGTCTGATTAGCCTGAGGAGCGACGTGACGATCGTACGCCTCATGAACCGCCTGTCGGAACGCGGCGAGTTCATCGATGAGCTCGTGTATGCCGGAGAGCCCATCATACGATGCGCGACCGAAGACAGCGGTCGGAATCCGCGGCCCGTTCGCTTGAACGGTTCGGAACTGCTGTCCAGCGCATTCCAAGAGCACGCGAGCCTCCTGGCTTTCCGGGGATTCGTTCAGGAAGAGCGTGACCTCCGGTTCGAATGGCTGTCGATCTTGACTTGCTCGGCGAACCAGCTCGTCGTGCTGGTCTTGTTCCCTGTTCATCAGTTTCGTTTCCTAACTCACGCCGCCCCTGGTTCATCCGGATGCAGGATGGGCGTCATGCTCAGGAGGATATACAGCCACGGCAGGCTGGCCTCCGGCGTGATCCGAGAATGGGCAGCAATTGCGATTGGCTCCTAAAGGATAGCGAAGGATCGCTATTGCGCCGCCTTTTCTCGTGCTGTGCTGGCAACCCTCAGGGCCACTGGGATATTCATACATAACCGCGCATGAATTCGCCAGCTTGATAGGTCTTATAGGAATGAAGTACCACCTCTCACCCACAACTCTCGATTATAACAACAGATCCTAAAGGAACGTTGAACGGCAAACCCCATGCCAGGCAATAGGTGATGAGACAGGTAGGAAGGGTGGGGCGCTTCGTATGGGCCGGGCGCCGATTCACGCGGTCTGCCGCGACTCCCATCATTCCGGCGCGGTCGCGCGCAGCCGCGCCAGTGCCAACCCGGCGCAGGCGACCGGGCCGAGCTCCTGCATCTGGCCGCTGCCGAGCAGTCGGTCGACACTGTCCAGCGGCCGCAGCTCCACGCGGAGCTCAGCGAAGTCGCCGGCGTTCGGCACCCGGATACGACGGGCCCGCCTTGCCAGGAAGAAGTGGCCGCGGCTGAAACCGCGGTTGCCGTCCGCGACGTAGCTGCCCAGCGACTCCCACGTCGCGGCCTCGTAGCCGGTCTCCTCGAGCAGCTCGCGGCGAGCGCAGGCCTCCGGCTCCTCGCCTTCCTCGAGATAGCCGGCGGGCAAGAGGAGATCGGTGGCGCCAAGACCGTACTTGTACTCCCAGATGAAAGGGACCCGGCCGTCTTCGGTGACGGCGAACACCATGGCGTAGGGACGGCTCTCGATGCGCAGGAAGCCGTCGACCTGCCGCCCATCCGGCAGCTCCACGTCATCGGCGAACACGCGCAGCCAGGGCAAGCAGTCCAGCAATAGCCGCGAGCCCCGCCGCTTCCAGCGGCGCGAGTCATGCGGGGCAGGTTGCTGGAATCTGGTCGGAGATGGCATTGCTACTATCGCTCGAGTACTAGCGGCGAGATGAGGTGCAGCGCGTCGTCTCGCCCGGCCGGCTGGACTCGAACGGCCAAGGTCTGGCCGCCAGACGCTGACAGGATCACCTGGGGGGTGTCTATCGTATCCAGGGCGTCCGTCAGGTAGGTGTTATCGAGTGCAATGCGCGCCGCTTCGCCTTCAACAACGGCGGAGAGCTCGGTCGTATTCTCGCCGACCTGACTGGCCGTGGCCTGCAACGTCACCCGCCCCGGGCCGACCTCACCGTTCGCCGGTGCGAGGTCGAGGCGCAGCGCGTTGCCGGCATCGCGGGAAACGAAGGCGGTAAAGCGAGCGGCACGAAGCAGCTCCGCTGTGGCGAGCGTCGCCCGCACCGTATGGCGCTGAACCTGGTCGAGGACGTGCCCGAAATTGACATAGGCGCCGTCGATGACCCGCGACACGATCTGCACGCTCTCGCAACGGAACAGCACCTGGCTGCGCATGGCATTCACCGCCAGGGCGACTGACTCATCGAGGCCGCTCTGTGCCCGCGCCACTTCCGCCATGGCTCGCGCCGGCACGATGAGGTCGATCTCGCCGGTGGCCGGATTGGGGAGCGTGAGATGACGTATCGCCAGCCGAAAGCCGTCGGAGCAAACCAGGGTGACGGTAGCACCGCCAACGCGAACGAGCAGGCCGCCGAGCTGCGGGCGGACCTCATCCTTCGCCGCCGCATAGATGACGCCCTCGATAGCCCGGCCCAGGTCCGAAGCCGGAACCTGCAGCAGCGGCGCGGTCGTGATCGGATCAATGCGCGGAAACTCCTCGGCCGCAATACCGTTGAGCTTGGCGTCGTAGGGCGGCCCTTTGACCCAGACCGTGCGGCCGCGCTGGGACAGATCGAGCTCCACTCGCTCGCTTGGCAGCGCGTCGACGACATCGCAGAAGAGTCGCGCCGGTAGGCAAACACTGCCCTCCATCATCACATTGGCTGGGAGCCATGACGTGATGGTGAGGTCGAGGTTGGTGGCCGTCAGTCGAAGCCGACCGGCGTCAGTCGCCAGGAGCACCTGGCCGGTGATGGGCAGCGTACTGCGTGGCGGCACCACGCGACACACCGTCGCCAGATGCTTGCTCAGCTCCTTTTGCGCGCAGGTGAGGTGCATTGGCTGTTCCTTCTGGCCCAAGTCAACCTCTCCCCCCGCCCCTCCCCTAGAAAGGGAGGGGAGCTTCAACTGCAGGGGACGTCTCTCATGCAGGCGGCGCCAGCGACGATTGCCAGCATGCGCAATGACTGTCGCCAGGCAAGCTCCCCTCCCTTTCTAGGGGAGGGGCGGGGGGGAGAGGTCCCCATTCACAGCGTCGCCACGAGCTCCCTCGTATAGCGCATCAGGTCGCGGGCGCCGGCGCGCTCATCCTGGTAGGCGCCGTACTCGACGCAGAGCGGGCCGTCGTAGCCGGCCTCCTTGAGCATCTGCAGGCAGCGCTTCAGGTCGAAGGAGCGCGCGTTGCCGTTGCGGTCCGACCAGGTCTGCTTCCCGCTGGGATCGTAGGTGAAGGCCTTGACGTGGCAGGAGAAGGCGCGCGGAGCCATCACCCGCATGCCCTCTTCCCAGGTGTCGCCGGGGAAATTGGCGGTGTCGGGGCAGGCGCGGAACCAGGGGGAGTTGACGCCGTCCAGGAAGGCCTGGATGTTCTTGGGGTCCGCGGAGGCGCCGCCGTGATTCTCGATGAGCAGGTACACCTTGGCGTGGGCCGCCTCCGCCGCCAGCTCGCGGTAGCCCTCGGTGATGCGGGCAATGGCCTCGCGGTCGTCCGGGCTGGCGGCGCCGCTATTGACGCGGATCGCCTCGGACCCGACCGCCTGCGCCACGTGGAACCACTGCTTGATGGCGGCGATGTCGGTGCGGCGGACCTTGTCGCCCGCATTGGCGATATTGCCCATGTCGACGGCGATGTTGCGCACGCGCTGACCCTGGTCTTCAATCGCCTGCCGCAACTTGTTCAGGTACTGGGCGCTCTGATTCTCGAAGAAGGTGGAGACCAGCTCGATCGTGGCAGCGCCCAGCTCCTTGCACACCCCCGGCATGTCCAGCAGGGTCATCGTCTTGTCGCGCAAGATGGACCTGTTGAATGCCCATCCGGCAATTCCGACCTCGTACACAGTGTCCTCGCTTCCGCTATAGGCTACTCCGGCGTCACCGTGCCGGCGCCGGCAGGACACATGCTAGACCGAGTGCGCCAATCTGGCAATAGGCCCATGGCGAGCGCGTTCACCCGCCGCGCCTCAGGAAATGCCCCAGCGCTGGTTGATTGGCCCCTGATAGGCGTCCAGCTTGCCGTCGATCACGTCCTGCACTTTTACTGCCTGGTTGGCGGCGACCGACTCATAGATGGCGCAGGCGATGGCCTTGGCCTGCAGGCCCTGCCTGCCGTCGATCTCGGGCGGGCGGCCGTCGCGGATGCTGTGCAGGAAGTCGCACACCTCCAGCGCGAAGCCGTCGGTGATGCCGTAGGGGAAGATTTTCTCCCGCTCCTCTGCGCTCATCTCCTGCTGGTACTGCTCGAACAGGTCGGCCAGCTTGTGCTCCGTGCCGTCGAGCCGTCGCAACGTCCCCGTCAGGCGCGGGCCATGGAAGGGGTCGCCGGGGTCGTCGAGCACACCCTCGCTGCCGTAGTACATGACGGTGTTGAAGGTGGCGGGGAGTGGTCGGTTCATCACGGTCCAGGTGCCCGTGACGCCGCTCTTGAAGTTGAGCAGCGCGGTGAAGGTGTCCTCGCGCATGTCCGGCACGCGCTCGTCGCCCCTGACGAACGTGCCCTCGTAGAGGCGGCGCGTGCTCCCATAGACGCTGTCACAGTCGCCCCACAGGTAGCGCATGGTGTCGCAGAAATGGGCCCCACTGTCCAGCACCGGTCCGCCGCCGGAGAGGAAGCGGTCGAAGCGCCAGGCCCAGGGCATGTCGGGGCCGACCTTGCGATTGGAGGCTCGCTGCACAATAAAGACCTGCGGCGTGCCGAGCATGCCCTTTTGGTGGATCGCCCAGTGTGCGGTGCGCGGGCCGGGCATGCGGCGGATCTGCTCGGCGGTGGCGAGGGTCGCTCCCGACCGCTCGCTCGCGGCGATCAACTGCTTGGTCGCCTTGATGGTCACGCCGACCGGCTTCTCGATCTGCACATGGATGCCGGCGTCCAGGCAGGCGATGCCGACGCTATGGTGGAGGAAGTGCGGCAGGCAGATGTCGGCGCCGTCCACCCCGCCCGCCCTGATGAGCGCCTCGACGTCGACATAGACCCGGGGCCGATCCTGACCCCAGGCAGCCGCCGTATCCGCCACTGCCTCAGCGCGGTCGACCGCGGCATCGCACACGGCCACCAGGTTGAACAGGTCGGGCGCCTTCTCCTTAATGAGCGCATAGCCGGCCACGTGCCGGTGAGTGGCGATGCCGCCACAGCCGATCAGGGCCAGTCGTAGGGGGGTAGCCATTCCTGTGGTCGTCCTTACCTTCCATTGCCGACGCCGGTCGCGTCGGCGCTGCGCGACTGTAGCCCCGCGGCAAGCGTGCTGTCAACTCGCGGGGGGCCGTTGGTGGGGGAACGGACCCCCGCTCCTCTTGCCAGTCGGCGCGGCAGAGGACACACTTGGCGGATGCTTGACTCTATCCGCCTGCAAGCCTTCGTCCTGCCCTCACTGGAAGTGCAGACGCTCTGGGCCTCACATCATCGCTGGCTGCCTGGCCAGGTCCTGCTGCACAATCCCGCGCAGGCGCACGCGTTGTGGCTGATGCTGCGCGGCGTGGTCGACGTCGGCGCTGCCGGCGAGCGTTGGCGTGTCGCCGCCCCGCAGGTCTTCCTATCACCTCGACAGATCCCTCGGGACATCTCGACGCCCCAGGGAGCTGAGTGGTACTCGGTCGGCCTGCAGCTCCGGCTCTTCGGGCGGATTGATGTCTGGCAAGGCTTGCGCTCGTCCATCCTCTGGGGAGTGCCCGACGCGGACCGGGACTTGCTGCAGGCCTGGATGGGGCAGCTCATCCAGGAACGAAGGGACGGCGGCGCCGTCGCGACGCTGATCTGTGACGGCCTGGCTCGGGCCATCGTCGGCGTCTGCCTGCGCACGATGCCCAGCAGCGCCCTCCCCTCGGGGGGCCAGTGGAGCCTGCCACCGTGGCTGGAGGCGGCGCTGCGCTGCGCCCGCGACGAGCCGGGTGCCGACGTCCGGACGCTGGCAGTCGCCTCCGGATACAGCCCCGCGCAGTTCCGGCTGCGATTCCACCAGTGGGTTGGGCAGTCCCCCCAGACCTATCTGCGCTCGCGCCGGCTGGCGGTAGCCCGGCACATGCTGGAAAGCGACCTGCCGATTGGCGAGATCGCGCAGCGGCTGGGCTTCCGCAGCGTATCGCCCTTCACGCGGCGGTTCAGGCAGACCTTCGGCGTGCCGCCCAGCGCCTACCGGAAGCAAGCGGTGCAGGCAAAAATGTAAGCGTTTCGGTCAAGTTGGATGTCCCGGCGCCAGCCTATGATAGCTGGCAGAACAACCGAAAGGGACATGATCCGTGGACTTTACCCCGCTGAGCGAGGAGCAGCGCCAGCGTTTCGACCAGCACGGCTATCTCATCGTGCCGAACGCGCTCTCGCCCACCATGGTGGAGCGCGCGACAGTGGCCGTCGACCGCCTGGTCGAGGCCGGTGTGGCCGCCAACGGGCTCAACAAGGCCGGCGCCTTCGAGCTGCGCAACGCCGTCGCCCACGACGACCTCTTCCTGGAGCTGCTGGATTGGCCCGGGACGG
The DNA here is from genome assembly GCA_937967325.1 of uncultured Chloroflexota bacterium. Taxonomy (GTDB): domain Bacteria; phylum Chloroflexota; class UBA4733; order UBA4733; family UBA4733; genus UBA4733. The sequence continues at coordinate 11,650 of CALBSQ010000169.1, read as the reverse complement.
CTCCGCTGGCCGTGCAGCTCATGGGCTGGGACCTCCAGCTCGACACCTCCCACATCATCGTGCGCCCGCCGCAGCCGCACGACACCAGCCTCAGCTTCAAGGCGTTGGGCTGGCACCGCGACGGCGGTATCGCCACGCTCGAGCTGCCGGAGCCGCTCCCCCGCCTGCGGCTGAAGATCTGCTACGTACTAAGCGACCTTAGCGAACCCGGTCGCGGCAACACCCGCTTCGTGCCGGGCAGCCACCGGCTGCTGGGGGCGCCGGCCCGCATGGAGGACGACATCGACCCCGCCGGCGCGAGGGAGATCCTGGCCAACCCGGGGGACGCCATCATCTTCGAGAACCGCCTCTACCACGCCGTCGGCCCCAATCTGTCCTCCATCGTCCGCAAGACCGTGTTCATAGGCTACACCTACCGCTGGCTGCGGCCGCTCGACTACGTCGTGCAGCCGCCGGAGCTGGAGGCCAAGGTGCTGGACGACCCGATCCGCTGGCAGTTGCTCGGCTTCTGGTCCACGCCGATGGCCTTCTCGCTGCCGAAGGACGAGGACGTGCCGCTGCGCGCCTGGTGGAACATGCACGTCGCCCGATCGATCAGCCCGGCGCCGGCTCCCGCTGGGATCAGGCGCGCAGCGCAACACTAATGGGGCATTGGTCAGGCGGCACGCCATTCCGAACGGTTCGCTGTAGCGGCGCTGCTTGCGGCGCCCAGGGCAGCGCCGTTGGCGACGGTAGTGCCAGGGCGCCGCAAGCAGCGCCGCTACAGCCGACGCCACAACGTGGCGGCACAGACGGCCGAGCGGAAGCCTCCCATCAATATGAGGGATTAAAGGAGCGCGCCATGGAGTTCTTCCCAGCAGCCCTGCTGACGACACGACGCCGTTTCTTCCGCCGCCTGGCCATTGGAGGCTGGGCATTTGGTGGCGCGGTAGCGCTGGCGGCCTGTGGCGGAGGCGCCGCCACGACCGTCGCAACGTCGGCGAGCGCTGCCTCCAGCAAGGCGGTGACCGCGGCCTCGACGGTCACGTCCCTAGCCACGACGGCTACGTCCTCGGCGGTCGCTACGAGCTCCGGTGTGGCCCCGATTGCATCCGCAGTTGCGGCTGGCGGCAACGCGGGGCAGCGGACGCTGAGCATCTGGCACATCTGGAATGGGACGCGGGAGCCACTGATGAAGCGGATCGCCGCCGACTTCACCGCCAAGTATCCCAAGCTGGCGGTGGATGAGCAGGTGATTACCACCGACCTGCTGACAAAGATCACCGCTGGTATCGCCGCCGGTGCGCCCTGCGACATGGCAATGATCAACCAGAGCTGGGTGCCGTCCATGGCGGCGCAGAGCGCCATCGTGCCGCTCGATCCGCTGATCGCCCGCGACAAAGTGGACCTCGCCATGTTCTACGACTCCGCGCTGGCGCCGGGCCGCTGGGCCGGCAAGCTCTACGTCTTGCCCAATTTGGGCGCCGGCGCCTATCCGGTCCTCTTCTCCAACAAGGACCTCCTCGCGCAGAAGGGCATCGCCCAGCCGCCGGCCACCTGGTCGGAGCTGCGCGACGCGGCGGCAAAGCTCACCATTTCCCAAGGAGGCGCCATCAGCCAGTTGGGCGGCGTGCCGGCGTACGGCGACAACACCATCAACTTTATCCAGTTGCTCGTCTGCAACAACGGCGTCTTCCTGAGCGACGATGGGCGCCACTTCAGCTTCGACGGCGCGCCTGGCCTGGACGCTCTCACCTTCTTCCGCGACTTCTACGACAGCATGGGCGGCAGAGGGGGAGTGGCTGCTTTCCAGAAGAACCAGGGCACGGGCGAGAAGAACACGCCGCTGTTCAAAGGTACCCAGGCCATGGACCTCTCCGGCATCTGGTACGTGTTCGAGCTGAAGAACGACAACCCCAAGCTGAGCTATGGCATCGCTCCGGCCCCACGCGGTCCGCAGAGCGGCGCCAAGTACCAGTCGGCCAACACCGGGCAATGGTCCTACGGCATCCCCACGGGTGTGAAGACGGCGGACGACTCCTGGCTGCTCACGCAGTGGTACACGACCACCAAGGACGAGGCGGGCTGGTTCATGCAGCAGCAGTTGCGGCCGTCGCCCCTGAAGGCGGTCAACGACGACCCCTACTACCAGCAGCAGACGGAGCACTGGCCGGAGATCGTCTCGCTGCTGCCGGCTACTGTCCCCGTGGGGCCGACGCCGGTGGATCCGGCGGTGCAGAAGCTGCTGGGGACAATGATGGGCGACGTCGCCGCCAAGAAGGTCGAGCCTAAGGCGGCACTGGAAACCACCCAGCAACAGGCGCAAGCGCTCCTGGACAAGTGGTACGCGGATCACCCCGGCGCGTGATGGGCGGCGCGGCCGGTAAGCCTACCCCCAAGGGCAGGCTGAGGCTACAAGGCCGGCTCAAGCCGGCTGGACCACGCTGCCGTTGATTAGGATTGCCTTGTGGACACTGCCCACGGAACCTTGCGCCGAGACTCCTGGTACGTCGCCACCGACGTGGACGATCGCGTCGCCTACGATGTCTTGGCGCTGGATCGGGTCTGGAACTGCTTCGCCATCGCCGATCTGGCGCCGCCCTACCGCGCCTATAGTTCGTACGCCATCGCCAGGCGCGGTGATCCGGCGCCATCCGCCGTCTGCCTGGTGTTGCGCCACCCGGCGTTCACCATGCTCATCCCGTCCGGCGACGCGGCGGGCGTCGCCGCCATGCTAGCCGAGCTGGAGCTGCCGGCGCAGACGGAGTTCCAAGTGCGCGCCGAGCACCTGACCGCGCTGGAGTGCCACTATCACGTGCTACCTGGCGCGCGAGAGATGCTACGCATGGGGGTGACGCCCAGCAGTGTTCGCTCGCCCGGCGACATCTCCGCCGCGGCCGTCGCAAGGCTCGGACCGGCCGACCTGCCAGCGATGCTCGATCTCTATCGCCGGTATCCGGAGAGCCACTTCCGGCCCGAGCACCTCCAGCACGGCGTCTTCTTCGGCGTCCGCGCCGATGGGCGGCTCCTGGCCGCCGGCGGGACGCACGTCGTCGCGAAACGGTATGGGCTCGGAGTGCTGGGCAGCATCTTCACCCGCCCCGAAGCGCGGCGCCAGGGCCACGGTCGGGCGGTGACGGCGGCGATCATCGAAGAGCTTTTCGCCCGCGGCTGCCGCGACGCCATGCTCACCGTCGTCGCCGATAACCACGCGGCCATCCAGCTCTACGCCTCGCTCGGATTCGGGGCGCACTGTCGCTACTGGTCGGGATCGGCGGCCCTGAGGAGGGAGCGATTGGAAGGACGATCCCACGACGGGGCGTGAGGAGGCGTTCGCGATCTCAACGCCTCCGGTCCGGGCTGCCCTCCGCGTGTTTGTCGCCTGGCACAGTCGGCTCAGCCCCGAGGTAACGGTTGCAGATCACTCGAACTGCTGCAGGTCCTCCTTCATCTGGTCCGCCACCCGCCGGTACCAGACGGGGTCGTACCCGCCGCCGACCTGCTCACTCAGCGCGTGCAAGTGCTTCTCCATTACGTCGAAGAGCCTACGGCAGGCGGCGACCAGCGCCGGGATGGCCAGCGCAGAGTCGCCGCCACGCTGGTACGTGCTCGCAAAGTCGGCGACAAACTCCGGCGGCCAGGTCTGGCGCAGGTGCCGGCTGCGCTTGGGATGCTGGATGCCCAGCCGATGGTACATGATCTTCTCGAGCGTCTCCCGCATGAAGGCCAGATGTCCCGCCGCCGATACGATCTCTCCGTCGTGGAACAGGCCGGGTGCGTAGGTCATCCAGAGCAACAGGAGACGGTTCATCTGGCGGACTTCATCGATCGACGGCAACGGCGCCGGCCAGACCTCGGCGGCGGGGCGCACAGGAAGCGTCCTGAACTCCGGCAGGCCGGCTGGTAGACGGTTGAGCAACACCTTCCACTCGTAGACCTCAATCGTGTGGGCGTTACTCGACTGGTCCGCCCAGAGGTCGACGGTGACACTCTCGTCGGTGAGCAGCACGACGAAGCCACGATCGAGCAGGATCAGGTAGTCGCCCAGCCCCTCAAGCAAAGGCGCCTTGTCGATGTTCCAGAGCCGGTCATAGTCCGCGTCGGCGATAGCAAGTCGCATGTCGATGTCCGAGCCTGGGTGGGCGCGATCAGAAGCGAGGCTGCCGGTCAGCCAGACCAGCTCCACTGCCGGAATCTGGGCTAGCGACGCGACCCAGCGGTCGATGATCTGTCGCTGGCGTTGCAGCGGGTCGGCCTGGGTGAAGCCCGCGGCGTGCATCCCCATCGGCGCAGTCTACCTGACCCAGGACCATTCGAACGCCCGATTGGGTGCGGAGCTCGGCGCCGCTGCTCAAGGCACGCCGCCCGGACCGGCGAAGTCGCGCCGCGGGGCGCCCGCTCAGGGACATCTCGATACCGCGGACGAATGCCGGTGAGATTGCGTAGGTTGCGAGTGTTGCACTAGTTGCCCATCCGTCGTACTATGATCGTCGTGCGGTGAGAGAAAGCGAGGCGGCGATGCGCAGCACCTTTTGGGACGACGTTAGGACATGGCCGAGCCTGAGCGACGCCGCGGCGATGCTGGGCTTGCACAAAACGACGATCTCGCGGCACGCGCGCCGCGGCAAGATCGCCGCTCGGTCGATGGGCTTGGGCCGCGGCCGTCGGGCGGTGCCGCCGGTAGAAGTACTCCGGTTAGGGCAGATCTACCGTCGTATTCCCATGGCCGACTTGGAGCACCACCTGGCCATCTTTGTGGCCGGGCGGGCGCACGCCGACGCCACGGCCATTGAGCGAGATCTCACCACGGCGGTCGCCCGTCTGACCTCGGTGGAGGCGGACCTGCCGGGTGATCAGACCTCGCCAACCGTGCCACCCTGGATGGTGGAGTTTCATCGGCTGCTCGATCATCCCATCCTTCGTGCCGATACCGCCGCCTTCACAGCGACCGATACCACGGACGACAGCGTGTACGCCGGCCCCTATCGCGACGCGGACGACGCGACACTGTCGGAGTTGACCGGGCTCGACCCAGCGGTCTTCGGCCGTTAGGCGATGCCACCGGCTGGGTATGTTGATGCAGCGCGTCTCGACCCGGACGGGCAACGGTATCAGGGGGATATCTTCGCCTCCGCCACTTTCCTCTCTCCCACGGCAGAAGGGCACGCGACTATGGAGGTGCGTCCTGCGATCCTGCTCACCCCGACCTGTGATTTCGCTCTCAAAGCCGGTGGCGACGTCCGGCAGCTCTGTGCCATTGAGGCGTTCACGCCGGACAGCCCGCTCCGGCAGCAGTTCGCGCAGAATGTGGTCCCCCAACACGTCGTTCCGCTCCCTCCGCTCGATTCCCTCTTGCCCCACGGCGGCGCCGTACAACTGCGTCGCGCTTCACCGATCCACGCGACCCGCTTAGACGGCCTGCCCCGGGTCACCACCCTCGACGAAGCCGGACTGCGGGCGTTGCTGGTGGGGCACACGCGCTACTACTTGCGCACGGTGATGGACGGCACGCAGATTTTGCTATCCCCTGATGACCCTCGCCTGCTCTGGGGCGCCATCGACACCGCCGGGGCTGAGCGGAAGTTTGCCGCCAAACGCGACGCGGTCGAGCAGGCGTTGGAGATCGCCATCGTCGCGCTCGCCCAGCACCATGGGGTGAGCGGGCCGAGCCCGGCGATCAGCCTGCTTCGTCTCCACGCACTTGCGGAGCGAGAGGAGGTCCCTTCCGCGGCGCGCGCGGCCATCGGGTCACTCGTCGATGTGGAGCGAACGCTCCTGGGGATCTACCGGGCCCCGCCGCGCGACCCAACGTCGCTCCGCCCGATATTGGAGCACCTCCTCGCCGACATCGAGACCGTGGGCCGGGTCTTGCAGGAGCGTGCTCCGGTGCAGTTCGACGAATCGCGGTATCGCGCCCTGATCCAAGGGCCGGCGCCGGCGACCCCGCAGAGGGTACTATAAGTCCGGCTGACCGCCGTCTGCTGCCTTCAAGAGGCGGTACGGCGCGGTCTGCGTGAGCCGCTGCGCACCTGAGGTGCTGACGTTCTGGCGGTCCAGCCAGCTTTGTAGACTTAGCCTACTCGTTTACGGCCAGGCGGACGACCACCAGGAGCGCTCACACGATTGGCCACGATTATTTCGGTGAGTCTCCTCGCCACAATCGAACAAGCCGCATTGACACAACTGTCTGCTACCGCGTAGCCCTCGCCGTGTACCGGAGATGCCCGATGAAGATCACAAAGGTCGAGCCCATCCTCTTCGACGCCGGACTGGGCCGGGTCTGGCTGTTTGTCCGCGTCGAGACGGACGAGGGGGTGAGCGGGATCGGCGAGAGCACGACGACCGAGCCCTTCATGGCGGCGGGCGTGCTGCGACGGGTGGGCGAATCGCTGTTGGGCGAGGACCCCAGTCGCATCCAGGATTTCTGGCAACGTACCTATCGCCGGCACTTCAACGTGCGCGGCGGCCCGCTGCTGCTCTGCGCGATGAGCGGCATCGAGCACGCGCTGTGGGACATCAAGGGGAAGGTAGCCGGGCTGCCCGTGTACGAGCTGCTGGGCGGCCAGTTGCGGTCGTCGGTCCCGGTCTACGCAAACCACATGTTCTTCTCGGGTCTGGATGACCCGTCTGCCTATGCCGAGCGCGCCGCCGAGGCGGCAGCGTTGGGCTACCAAGCGGTCAAGATCGATCCTTTCGGCACGGCGCGAGACACCCTGCGACCGCCAGAGCTCCGGCACGCCCTTGCGCTGGTTCGGGCGGTGCGCGACTCCGTCGGACCCGATATCGGTGTGGCAGTTGACAGCCACGCCAAGTTCAGCATGGCGGCGGCAATCAAGGCGGGCCGTGCGCTCGAGGAGTTCGATCCCCTCTTCTACGAGGAACCCGTGCCGCCGGAGAACGTCCATGCCTTGCGTAAGGTGCGCGAATCGGTCGATGTGCCGATCGCGACCGGTGAGCGGCTCTACACCAAGTGGGGCTTCCGCGTCCTGTTGGAAGCGCAAGCCGCCGAGATCATCCAGGTGGATGTCGCGCACTGCGGCGGGATCCTGGAGGCGCGCCTCGTCGCGGCGATGGCGGAAACCTACTACGTGCAACTGGCGCCGCACAGTTGGTACGGCCCGGTTTCGCTGGCGGCCTCGCTGCACCTGGACGCCTGCATCCCCAACCTGCTGATGCAGGAGCGCGCGGTCCCGCATCAGGAGCCTCCCCAACAGCGCGATCTGCAGTGTGCCCAAGCGCCAGGCGCACAAGCGCGCGGACGGCGAGTCCCGCATCAGGAGCCTCCCCAACAGCGCGATCTGCTCACCACCCCGCTGGTGTTCGCCAACGGCTGCTTGGTAATCCCAACTGGACCGGGCCTCGGCATCGCCCTAAATGACGACGTACTCGACGCTCACCGGCTAACCGGCTGAGACGACGCCGGGTGGCTGCGACGGCAGGAACCCCAATGTGCGCCGCCCGTAAGAGCGGTGGGCCGTGCAGCGTCGCCGTGGGCCGCACGCCTGACGGGCGATGATCCGCCACGAACAGCGCCGTTGCCCAAGCTGGATGAAACCGTGGACATTCGTTCCGCAGCACTGTCGATTTCCGCTGCCTCGTTCGACGTATTGGTGACGGGCGCTGTGCTCGTCGATTGATAGGAAAGAGGAGAGACCAAGTGCGGTACGCGTTGCTGATCCATGTCGATGAGAAGCTGTACACTCAGATGGGCAAAGAGCAGCAGGACGCCTTGATGGCGGGGTACGGGGCGTTCAGCGAACAGTACAAGGACAGGATCCTCGGCGGTGATGCGCTGCAAGGCGTCGCGACGGCGACGACGGTGCAAGTGCGCAACGGCAAGACGCTCACGACCGACGGGCCGTTCGCCGAGACGAAAGAGCAGCTCGGCGGGTTTTATATCGTTCAGTGCGAGAATCTGGATGAGGCCGTCGAGGTCGCGTCCCACGTCCCCGATGCCGTGCGCGGCTCCATCGAGGTGCGCCCGGTGATGGAGTTCAATTAGGCGAAGCGTCGCTCACTGGCGCCGCGGCGGTTGGGATGCCATCCGAAGCCTCGCTGTCCCGACCGCCGCGGTCACCGACTCGTTACACGGGCGCGCTGGAGGTAGAGCTGAGCGATGGAGCATGTCTCTCACGTCGTCGAGCGTGTCTTCCGCGAGGAGTCCGGCCGCATCCTCGGGGCGCTCATCGGCGCCACACGGGACTTCACCCTCGCCGAGGACGCGCTGCAGGATGCCTGCATCGCCGCCCTGCGGCAGTGGCCCGCCTCCGGCGTCCCGCATAATCCCGCGGCCTGGCTCGTCAGTATCGCCCGGCGCAAGGCCATCGACCGCCTCCGCCGGGACGCGACGCTGGCCCGCAAGCAGGAGCAGCTCCAGGCCTTCCCCGCCGTCGAGCAGGACGGAGGGGGCGAGCGGGACGCCGAGGGCGATGACGCCTGCTACCCCGACAAGCGACTGGAGCTCCTCTTCACCTGCTGCCATCCGGCGCTCGCGCCGGAGGCGCGGGTGGCGCTGACCCTGCGCACCCTCGGCGGCCTCTCTACCCCCGAAGTCGCGGCGGCCTTCCTCGTGCCCGTCCCGACCATGGCGCAGCGACTGGTGCGGGCGCAGCGCAAGATCCGCGACGCCGGCATCCCCTATCGCGTGCCGCCGCTCCCCCTGCTGCCCGAGCGGCTCGACGGGGTGCTCGCCGTCCTCTACCTCATCTTCAACGAAGGCTACGCCGCCACGGCCGGTGACGCGCTGATCCGCCAGGAGCTCTGCGTCGAGGCGATCCGGCTGGCGCGGGTGCTGGTCGCCCTGCTGGCGGCCGAGCCGAGCATCCCCGACGACCCGGAGGCCCTCGGCCTGCTCGCCCTCATGCTGCTGCACCACGCACGACGGCGCGCGCGCGTGGACGCGGACGGCGACGCGGTCCTGCTGGAGGACCAGGACCGCGGTCTCTGGGACCGTGCCGCGATCGTCGAGGGCGCAGCCCTGCTCGACTGCGCGCTTGCCCTGCGTCGCGCCGGCCCCTACCAGATCCAGGCGGCGATCGCCGCGCTCCACGACGCCGCCGCGACGGCCGCCGCGACGGACTGGCCGCAGATCGCCGCGCTCTACTCGACGCTGGCCCGCCTGACGCCCTCGCCGGTGATCGAGCTGAACCGGGCGGTGGCCGTGGCGATGGCGGAGGGGCCGGAACGCGGCCTCACGCTGCTGGACCACCCGGCGCTGGCCACGTCGCTCGCCGGGTACCAGCACTTTTATTCTGCGCGCGCCGATCTCCTGCGACGCTCAGGCCGCCGCGATGAGGCTGCAGCCGCCTACGTGCAGGCGCTGGAGCTCTGTCAGAACACGACAGAGCGGCGTTTCTTACAGCGCCGATTGGCCGACGTGGCGGCGCCGTAGCCCCTAACGAAGCGCCAGCGTCCAAAGGATCCGAGTTGCCATGCCTTGCCTTGCGCGGTAGCGTATCTTGGTCTGGCTGCACGGTCAGGCAACGAGGGGCGATGGAGTCGCCGGCAATGGGCAGAGTCATCGGAAGTACATAAATGGACGTTGCGCTCACCTATCACGTCGAGGGACCGGTGGACCAGCCGTCAGACGAGGTCTACGCGGAGGTTGGCCGCCAGGTGGAACTGGCCGACGAGCTGGGGGTTGACCACGCCTGGTTCTCTGAGCATCACTTTCACGTGCATCTGGGTCACCTCCCGGCGCCGCTGGCCCTGGCGACGTTCCTGGCCGCTCGCACGCGACGAATAGCCCTGGGCAGCGCCGTGGTGTGTATCAACCTGCATAATCCGCTGGTTGTCGCCGAGCAGATCGCCATCCTCGACGTGCTCAGCGGTGGACGCAGCTCCGTTGGCTTGGGCAGCGGGAGCACGCCGACGGAGTTCTCAGCGCTCGGCGCGGAGTCGGCGGACCGACACGCTCGGCTGGCGGAAGCGCTGGACGTGCTGCAGTTGGCCTGGAGCGGCAAACCCTTCGCCTACGCCGGCGATTACGTCAACACCGGGGCGGCAGTGCGGACCCTGCCCCAACCGAGACGGGCGCTGTTCCCCACCCTGTGGATCGCGGCCAACAGTCCCGCCTCCGCTCACCTCGCCGGCAAGCGCGGCCTCAAGCTCATGCTGTCACGGGAGCGACCGCCGGAGGATTTGCGGGCGCTCCATACTGCCTATCGTGAAGGGCGGGAGCAAGCGGACTTGCCAGCAAACGGCGGCAGCATCTCCGCCAGCCGCGCCATGTACACCGGTGAGGACGACGCCTCCGCCTGGCGGGAAGCCGAAGCGGCCGTCTGGACACTGAACGCCCGGATGCGCCGGGAGCGCCCGGCCATCGCCGCGCTGCCGGAGCCACGGAGCCTGCAGGAAGCCGCCGATCAGGTCCAGTTTATCGTGGGCGGCCCCGAGCGCTGCATCGGCTCCGTGTGGGAGCTGCTCCACGTGCTGCCGTTCGATACCTTCAACCTGCAGCCGCGCTGGGCGGGCCTGGGTAGCGCGCAGGTCGAAGCCTCCTTGAGGCGCTTCATGCAGCAGGTTGCACCGGCCTTCCGCGACGAAGCTGCTGGCTAGATCCTTTCATGCCGATGCCACCGGCGAATGTCAGATGGGCCTTGTCCGGGATGTCGCCTGCCCGTGAACGAGCATGCTAGTACTCCACCTGCTCCTCAGCGCCGCCGCGTCGGGCGGAACGATAGACCGCTTCCAGAATGGCGACCGACTTGCGGCCCTCCTCCGGTGGGCAAGCCACCGGTGTGCCCCGTGTGAGCGCCGAGACAACGTCCTCGATCACATTCTTCGGCCGGTCGGCGGGTAGCTCCGGCTCCCATTTGGAGCGGCCTTCCTGCCCTTCGGCGACGCCGGCGGCGACCATCGGCCCGGCCGAGCCCGTGCCATAGTCGGGCTCCGGCCCTTCTTCCTCGTCCTTGAAGCGCCAGGCGCCGATGCCGCGGTCCAACAGGGTGATAGTGCCATTGGTCCCGTGCAGCTCGATGGCACGGCCCAGCCCTCCCCAAACGGTGGTGGTCGTCTCGATCAGCCCCCAGGCGCCGCTCTCGAAGTCGACGAAGACTTGACAGGCATCTTCGGTCTCGATCTGGTGCGAGAAGATGCGGGTGCGGGCACGCAGCGAATTGACCCTGCCCATGAACCACTGCAGCAGGTCGAGGTCGTGGATGCCCTGGTTGGCCAGTGAGCCTCCGCCGTCCATGGCCCAGGTGCCGCGCCAACCGGGCGGGTCGCCGCCGTCGAAGTAGCCCTGCGAGCGCCACCACTTCAGGCGCATGTCCCCGAAGATAGGCTGGCCCAGCCGCCCGGCGTCGATGGCCGCCTTGGTCTTGCGGACGTTGTCGTCGTAGCGAGAGCCGAAGTCGATCGCCAGCAGCTTGCCGGTCTCCCGGGCGGTCCGGCCCATGGCGTCGACCTTGGCCACGGAGACGTCGGGCGGCTTGGTGCTGATGGCGTGCTTGCCGGCGCGCATCGCCCGCATGGCCAGATCACCGTGGGTGCCGCTCGGTGTGAAGATGCCGACGACATCCACATCGTCGCGCGCGATGAGCTCCTCGAAGCTCCCCGCCGCGGCGCAGCCCCACTCCGCCGCTAGCTTGCGGGCGTTGTCCGCTCGCCGGTCCAAGATCGCCGTGAGTTTGGCCCCCGGCGCCTTGAGCGCCATCTGCGCCCGACTGCG
>CALBSQ010000168.1 GCA_937967325.1 uncultured Chloroflexota bacterium | reverse complement strand
GGTTGGGGGTTGGTCACGCTCCACCCGCGGCACCCTCGTCATGCACTGAAAGCGGCATGGCTCGCAGGCGATCAGACCGACCAGGCGCAGGTCCAACCCCTAACCCCTAACCAGCTCCGTGTCTTCGCTCTCGAACAACGCTCGCACGAAATCCTCCGAGTCGAAAGGCTGGAGGTCCTCAAGCTTCTCACCGGAACCGACGAACTTGATGGGGGCACGGAGCTCACGGGCGACCGCGAACAAGGCGCCGCCTTTGGCTGATGAATCCAGCTTGGTCACTACGACACCGGTCACCTTGACGGTGTCGGCGAACTTCTTGGCCTGTTGAATGGCATTTTGGCCGGTCACTGCGTCGAGCACGAGGAGGGTTTCCTGAGGCGCCTTGGGATCGATCTTCTGCGCCACCCGCTCCAGTTTGTGGAGTTCCTCCATAAGGTTGTGCTTGGTGTGGATGCGGCCGGCCGTATCGATGAGGCAATAGGTGCAGCCACGCGCCAGGGCCGAGTGCATCGCATCGAAAACGACCGCCCCAGGGTCGACGCCCGCCTGATGGCTGATGACCGGCACCTCGGCGCGCTCACCCCAGCGGCGCAGCTGATCGATTGCACCGGCCCGAAAGGTATCGCCGGCGGCCAAAAGGACGCGCTCCCCCTGGGTAGCCAGACGATGGGCCAGCTTGGCTATGAACGTCGTCTTGCCGACGCCGTTGACCCCGACCACCAGAACCGTCGTGAGGCCGTCGGCGTGGGCGAGCGGCGCCCCGGACGAGCCGAGCAGCCGGATCAACTCCGCACGCAACGCTTCCTGGACCTCCTGGGGCGACCGCATCCGATCTTCCTGGGCGCGGCGTTTCAAATCGTCCAGCACCTCGTCGGCCGTGTCGGCCAGATCCGCCTCGATCAGCAGCTCTTCGAGGTCATCCCAAAAAGCGGTATCGACCTGCCGCGAGCGGGCGAACAGCGAACTGACCCGGCTGAAAATTCCCTCTCTGGTCTTCTCGAGCGGTCGCCGGAACGGATTGAAGCGGCCGAGCAGGCCGGGCATTGCTGCATCCTTGTCGTGTTCGTCGTCCGGGTCAGTATACCGGAGGCGTGGCGCAGGCCCCGGTGCCGCTCAGACTTTCGACGTCGATCCCGCACGTTCCCGTTGCCCGGCCAGCTTCACGCGGATGGACACCGGACCCGGCGTCAAGCCAAGATCGTGCTCCAGCGTATGATTGATCAGGGCCTCAGCTTCGTCACAGACCGCGGGGACCGCGACTTCCGGGTCGGCGGTGAGGTGCGCCGCAACCAGCACAGCGCCACTGCGTAGACGTGCCCGAAGCGTTGCCCGACGCACGCCGGAAATACGCCCCAGAACCGTAGCCAGACGCTCCTCCACGCTTTGGCGGGCGAGCACGGCACGGCCTGCTTCTGTCGCTCGCAAGGGGAAATGTTGCCGGAACGGGGGTCCAAGCAGTTGCGCCGAGAGCAGAAATAGGCCGGCCAGGAAGAGGAGCAGGCCGAGCGCTCCAGCGATCATCTTGTCGGTAGCCACCAGCGGCGTGAATGTGAACTGCTGGCCGTCGTAGGCAGTGAACACGTTCGGCCCGGGCAAGTACAACGCACTGGCGAGCACAGCCGGACCGGCGGCCAACAGGAAAATGGACAGAATGATCGCCGCTGCCCGATTGATCGCCGTCATCCCGAACCCAACCTGCGATTCCTCAGATCCATCATAGAACAACGATCTTCTTCCCATCGGTCCAGTGGTACATCCAGCAGGCCGGGGAGACCTATCACCGACTTCATGGGCAGGCCACTTAGCGGCGCCCTTTTCGACGCCAAGCGCCTATGCCGACGAGGATGATGAGGGCCAGCGCCGCCGCCAGCGACACGACGGTGCCGACAATGACCGATCCGGGCTGGTAGTCGACGACGACCTCGTGTTGTCCGGCGGGGACCGGAACGGCCTGCAAGGCCAAGTCCGCTCGGAAGATCGGGACACGCTTTCCATCGACGGTTGCTCGCCAACCCGGGTACCACGCCTGCTTCAGCACCAGGTAGGCGGGACCGTCAACGGTCACCTGGGCCTGAAGCCGCGTCCCTTGACGAGAGACACGGTAGGACCCGCTCTGTGCGCCTGCCTTCGGCGGGGACGGCAGTAGCCGGGGTTCACCCTGGACAATCCCGTTCAACCGGCGCAGAGCCCGCGCTGGAAGACTGAGCCGAGGTCCGAAGTCCGGATAGCGCAGCACGACCTGCTGCGTCAGCGGATAGTCAGACTTGCCGAGCAGGTTGGCCGCTGTCGAGTCGTCCACAGCGACTTCATCCTGATAGGCGAGAAAAACGGGGAGACCGGCCGCGTCGACGTGGTAGAGATTGACGTCACCACTCAGCACGCGCGATACGTCGCCGGTCGCGGATGGTGTTACGGGGACCGCGCTGTTCGTCAGGGCGTCGCGTAGCGAAAGCGCTCGAACTTCCAGCGAACCGCTGGAGAGCAGGGACTGGATTCTCACACCGCGCAGCCAGCGCCGATCCGGCAGGGCGATCGTGGCCAGGTACGCGTGCCCCGACGGCCGGTCGCGCAACGCAGTTGCGCCTGGCAGGGGGGACGGTGCGTTGAGCGCGGCGGTGTCGCTGCCGGCGACAAGCTGCGCCGTCACGTCGCCCCCCGCACTATCGCTGATCATGACGTTCGCGACCGGTGTGCCTGTGGTGGGCGCGGCGCCGGCTACATCGGTGATGAGCCCGATCGACGTGGCCGGCACGGGGTCGAAGTGATCGAGCAGCACCGCGTTGCCGGGGGCGACAGTTAGCGTGTTGGTCAGATCGTAGGCCGTGCCATCGGCGCGAAACTCGTGCAGGCGATCGTTGACAACGGCCCCAACCCCGAGCAACTGCAACCAGCGCAGCGCCGGTGGCGCCGTCAGCTCCTCGCGCAGGATGGCATCATTGTTCCCACAGATGCCGCACGACGGCAAGAACAGCCGCTTGAGCGCAACATAACTCTCCAAGGGCAGGATTCCTCCGTCGTAGCCGTCGACGCTGGACACGTCATAGGCGAGCGCCAGATTTGGCGTCAGGATGTCCTGGAATTTCGTGGACACGACCGTCGTGTAGGCGCTATCCGGCCCGGTGATGCGCGTGGCAATTTGACGCAGCGCGTCGCCGTCGCCCGGATCGAAGCTATCGCTGGCGATGGAGAGCGCCCGACCGTAATCGGGATGTCCCTGCAAGAAAGCAATGGTCTGGCGCTCGTTGGCATACACCAGATCGGGAACGACCTTGTTGAAGTCCAGCCAGCTCGCGGCGACTACCAGCTCGAGGAGGCTGGCCAGAATCAGGGTCGGGCGAGCGATCCGGCTCACTCCCTTGGTCGAAGCCGGCGTCAACCAAGCAAGGAAGGCTAAGGCCAGAGGCAACCCGACCGCGGTCGCCCAACGTGGTAAACCACCAAGCGCGATCCGGCCTGCCGGCGCCAACATGGCCGCGGTGAAGGCGACGGCCAGAAGGACCGTCAGCCAGGAACGCCGTCGCGTGGGCCGCTCAAGCACAATTCCTGCGCCAACCGCTCCGAGCCCCGCCAGCGCGAACGTGGTGACGTAGAGCCAGCGAGCGGGCACGCGAAAGGAGGAGAACCCCGGCACGATGTGAAACGCTGCCCGCCATAGCGGGTCATATTGGCCGAAGCAGAGCGCCAGGGAGAGCGCCAGCAGGACCAGCAGCAGTCGAATGCCGGGCCGGCGCCAACCCCAGAGCGCCCCGATGACCGCGAACAGCAAGCCGAAGACGCCCACATAGGCGACATATTCACTGGAATCCGGCTGTCGAGCAAAGCCGGGTAACAGCTCCACGGCGAGCTGGTCGGGCCGGAGTGAGAACGAGCTCGCTTCGGCCAGCGTCAGGCCGCCCGCCCGGATGGACTGACCGGCCAGCTCGAAGGTAGGGATAAGCTGTACCGCCGCCAGCGCCCCACCCAGGCCAACAGCCACAATGCCCGTCGCCAGAATCGCTGCCACTCGTGCGCCATGACGGCGCTCCTGCAGGACACGCCAGACACCCCAGGCGACGGTGACTGCGAGGATGAAGTAGGACTCCTGCGTGTGTCCGGCAAGGAATTGCAGGGCCACGATCAGGGAGGACAGGGCGAGCAGCGCGGCGCTCCGGCGCTGCCAGGCCGCGTCCAGGCAGAAGAGCAGCCAGGGTAACCAGGCGGCCGCGTCGACCTGGTTGACGTGGCCGGCCTGGACGCTGAAAAACCCGCCGAGTCCGAACATCGCGCCGCCGACGAGCGCGGCAGGCCACGGAACGGCAAAGCCGCGGCGGCACAGCAGCGCCATCCCCCAGCATGCCCACCAGACGTGAGCGATGATCGACGCGGAGATGGCTTCCGGCGCTGGCCAGACTAGGAAGATGACATTGGGCGGATAGAGCACGGCGGCCTGAACGTTGGCAAAGAGCGGAGCGCCCAGGAACAAGTGGGCGTCCCAGAGCGGGAACCGTCCGGCGCGCAGCGCAGCGGCGACGGCCTGCCGATAGGCGAAGAAGTAGGTCTGGGTGTCGTAACCGCTCAGCACGCCCGGGCCATAGGCGACTCGGCGATAGACCAACAGCGTCAGCCCGAGGAGGACCGGCGCGACCCAGACGCCACTAGACGAGCGGCTTGGCTCTGCCCCGACATCCAATTCGGCGATGGGGGCAATCGCGGCAGGCACGTCCACGGCCCGATCATAACGCCGTGAGCACGCATCCAGCAAGTCTGACGCGAGGCCCCACCCCCGGCCCCTCCCCAGCGGAGCTGGAGAGGGGAGACCACGAAGACCGACGAACGAACCGCCCACTTCGTCCTGTGCTCCCCTCTCCAGCTCCGCTGGGGAGGGGCCGGGGGTGGGGCCTCGCCACCAAAGCCATGAATGGTCCTCTGAGCCGGATGTTCTAGCCCTCGGTGCGCGGGACGACTCGCCCGGCCGTGGTATACTTCCCAGCCGTTGCACGGGGCCGCTGTCGCGGTTCCTTGTTGTTTCGACTCCGGAAGTCGCGAGGCCACCGGAAAAGCGAGCAGGCTGGAAAGGTGGCGATCGCGAATGCCAAAGATGAAGACCCATCGGGGGAGCAGCAAGCGCTTCAAGGTCACCGGCACCGGCATCATTCGGTACCGCAAGGCCTGGCAGAATCATCGCCGCCGCAAGAGCGACCAGAATCTCCGCATGCTCGGCAGGCTGCAGGCGGCGCCGCACAGCGAGCTTCGCCATCTCCGGCAAGCGCTGCCCTACCAATAGGCTGACAGAAGGAGACCTCGATCAATGCCTCGTTCCAAGCGTGGTGTGCCGGCGCATAAGCGACACAAGAAACTGCTGGCCATGGCCGAGGGCCAGGGTGGACCGCGTCACCGGTTGTTTCGTCCTGCTCGTGAGGCCGTCCTACGCTCGCTCGCTTACGCCTACGATGACCGACGTAACCGCAAGCACGATATGCGCCGGCTCTGGATTGCGCGCATCAACGCCGCTTGCCGACTGAACGGCTATACCTACAGCCGCCTGATCGATGGCCTGAATCGCGCGGCCATCTCGCTGGATCGCAAGGTGCTGGCCGACATGGCCGTCCGCGAGCCGGCCGCGTTCGCAGCCATCGTGGACCAGGCGCGAGCCGAGGGCTAGCTATCAGCTATCGGCCGTCAGGTATCAGCACCGTATCGTTGGGCTGAGCAGTCCGCGCAGGGGAGCCGCACCTGCTTATTGGAGACCTGGCCAGTGCATGATCTAAACACTGTGACAAACGTTCAACCGACTATTACCGCCTGAAAGCTGACGGCTGACAGCTGATGGCTGAAAGCTATTAGCTCGTGATCACCAGCACGGCCAACTCGCGGGTTCGTTTGCTGCGCAGCCTGGCCGATCGCCGCGGCCGGATGCGATCGGGTCTGTTCCTGGTAGAAGGACTGCGCTTGGCAGAGGAGGCGCTCGCCGCCGGCATTCGGCCAACCCTCGCAATATACGATGCCACGACGCTGCCGGACTCCCCAAGCGCCCATGCCATACTGTCTGGTTTGGAGGAAGCCTGCGACTGGATGGAGCCGGCAAGCAGCCACGTGCTGTCATCCGTGAGCGACGTGCAACACGGCCAAGGTCTGGTGCTCGCGGTGCCGCTGCCGTCGGCGCCACCACCGGAGCAGCGACGCCGGCCGGGCGCGCTCCAGGACGTCACCCTCATCCTCGACCAGGTATCCGATCCGGGGAACGCCGGCACGATCTTGCGCGTGGCGCGGGCCGGCGGCGTTCGGGAAGTGTCGATCTCGGCCGGCGCGGTGGACGTATTCGCCCCCAAGGTCGTTCGGGCAGCGGCAGGAGCGCACTTCTGGCTATACTTGCGGACAGGGTTTTCCTGGGGAAGCTCGCAGGATCTGCTCCGTCACCTGGAGCATATCGTGCTGGCAGACGCGCACGGAGGGCTTCCCTTCTGGGAGCTGGACTGGACGGGGGCCGTAGGGCTTATCGTGGCCGCCGAAGCACGCGGGGCCAGCGAAGCAGCCAAACGAGCGGTAACGGAACGCGTACGCATCCCTATGCCGGGCGGCGGTGAGTCGCTGAACGTGGCCATGGCCACGAGCGTCCTCCTCTTCGAAGCCGTTCGCCAGCGGACGCTGTTAGGTGCGCGGCGGTGAGCGGCCCCCTGCCCAATACTCGTGTCGCGCTGGTCCACGATTACCTGAACCAGATGGGCGGCGCCGAACAGGTGGTGGAGGTGTTTCACGAGCTGTTCCCGGAAGCGCCGATCTTCACCAGCGTCTATGACCGGCAGGCGATGCCGACCCACTTCGCCGCGATGGATGTCCGCACCAGCTTCATGCAGCGCCTCTCCCCCAAGAGAAGTATCAGCTACAAGCTGCTACCGCTCTTTCCCCTCGCCTTCGAGCGCTTCGACCTGCGCAGCTACGACCTGGTGCTCAGCAGCACGACCACCTTCGCGAAGGGCGTGCTGACGCGGCCGGACACGTGCCACGTCTGCTATTGCAACACACCGTTCCGCTACCTCTGGATGTACCAGGAGTATCTGGCGCACGAGCGGGTTGGGCGGCGACTGGAGGCAGCGCTGTCGGCCCTCGCCACACCGTTGAGACTATGGGACTATGCCGCGGCGCAGCGAGTGGACTACTTTCTGGCCGGCTCGCAGAACGCGGCCAGACGCATCCGCAAGTTCTACCGGCGTGACGCCATCGTCCTGCACTCGCCGGTGGACGCGGCGGCCATGCCGCTCGGTAATGGCCGCGGCGACTTCTATCTGGTCGCGGGCCGACACCAGGCTTACAAGCGGATGGACCTGGCCATCGAAGCCTGCAACCGGCTAGGCTGCCGCCTGGTGATCACCAACGAAGGACCGGAAACGCCTCGCCTGAAGGCAATGGCCGGGGCGACGATTGAGTTCACCGGCCGGCTATCGCGTGACGAGCTACGCCGCGTATTTGCCCAATGCCGCGGCCTGCTCTGGCCCGGCGAGGAGGACTACGGCATCGCGCCGCTCGAGGCCCAGGCCGCCGGCCGACCGGTCATCGCCTACGGTCGCGGCGGCGCGCTGGAAACGGTCCTGGCCGACGCCACCGGGGTCTTCTTCCAGGAGCAAACTGTCGAGGCCCTGATCGAGGCGATGCGCCGAGCGGACACGCTCCACTTCGATCCCTTGGCGATTCGGCAGCACGCACTCCAGTTTGACACGTCCGCGTTCAAGGAGAAGCTCGTGACTACGCTGGCGTCACTGCTGGAGGGGTACCGAAGGCAAGTGCCGACTGCCTGAGGGCGCGTCCAGTAGATCCCGGTCGCGACACCCCCGGCGGCAACGAGGAATGCACGACCGAGCACGACCTGTTAGGCGGGGCGGTGTAGGGGCGGGTCTCCGTGCCCGCCCTGGCGCCCTCACCTGTGGGCGCTTCCCGTCGGCAGGCGACGAAACAGCGGCAGACCCTAGGCAACAGGGGTTGGTGCGGTGACCCAGGGCGGGCACGGAGACCCGCCCCTACACCGCCCCGCCGGGAACCCCGGACAGAATACGGCAACCTCAACGATCGCCGGGCCCGGTCACCACCCGACTTGCGGGGTCTGTCCCTAAATGTCCCCCGGCTCCGCGGCCATGCGCACGAGCCGCGGCGTGAATGTGCCGACCACGTCGACCAACTCAGTCTGCGCGGCCATGACGTCGGCAATGCGCTTATAGGCCTGAGGCGACTCATCGAGGCCGCCATCCAGCAGAGTCACGCCGCGCTCCCGCAGGTACGTGTCGCGTGCCGTCTTGGTTACGCTCTGCAGGGCGGCCTTGCGGCTCATCGTGCGCCCGGCGCCGTGCGCGGCCGACTGTAGCGAGGCCGGGTCTCCACGTCCGGAAACGACGAACCCAGCATCGCCCATTGAGCCGGGTATGACACCGAGCACGCCACGCCCGGCGGGCGTGGCGCCTTTGCGGTGGACGATTGCATCCGTCCCCGTGGAAGCGATCGCACCGGACTCCAGCCGCTCGCGCCAGGCGAAGTTGTGGTGGTTCTCCACCGCCAGGATCTCCTTGAGGTGGACTGCTTCGGCTACGCGGCGGTGGATCAGGGCGTGATTGGCAGCGGCGAAGCGGCCCGCCAGCTCCATGGACAGCCAGTACTCCTGGCCGGCCTCTGAGGCGAGAGACAGCCAGGCCAACTGCCGGACGCGAGGGTCCAGCTTCGGATGGAGCTCCGTGGCCAGCTTGGAATAGAGATTGGCAATCTTGAAGCCGACGGCGCGGGAGCCGCTGTGTGACAGCAGCGCCAGGTACGACCCCGGCTCCAAGCCGATCGGCGGATGCGATTGTCGATCACTGGCCTCGATCGTCAGGACGCCCCATTCGACGAAGTGGTTCCCGGTGCCGCTCGTGCCCAGTTGATTCGCCGCCACCCTTCGGAGCGACCGCAGGAGCGGGGTGGCCGACCATGCTGGATCGTCCAGCACCGGATGCTCGGGCGCCCGGGCGCTGCCATTGTCCTTCCAGGTCCCCCCGGGGCCAAAGATGGTGTTTTCCAGCAAGGCGCGCTCGAACTGCTTGCGTTGCTGAGCCAGCAGGATTGGTGACACTGGGTAGACGGAGAGGCGCATGCGACAGGCAATGTCGACGCCCACGGCATAGGGAATGACCGCGCCTTGGGTTGCCAGTACCCCGCCGATGGGCAGGCCGTAGCCGACGTGCGCATCCGGCATGAGGGCCCCCGCCACGCTCACCGGCAAGCGCATCGCCGCGTCCATCTGCTGCAGCGCCTCCGTCTGCACCTGCTCACGTCCCCACACGTGGTATGGCAGTGGCTGGAAGCGCAACGTATCATCTTCGGCAGTCTGTCGCTGCTCCTGCTGGTGCAGCAGCTCACGCGCGAGCGCGGCCATAGTGGGATCGGCAAGGTAGTCGCCTGGCTGGCCGCGCACCCGGTCAAGCGCCGACAGCACCTCATCTTGGGTGAGGCCGGTCCCCATCAGGCGGTCCGCGGCGACCTTGGCCAGGCCGATGGCCTTCCCCTCCGGCCAACCACGAAGCTTGAGAATCTTACCGGAAAGCATGATGGCGCCCAATCAGACGATGCATCGGCACGTGCTGGAGCGAGGCTCCAACCACTGGCGCGGCGCGCCACCGCCTCAACTCACCCCAGCAAAGTGAGCGCCCCGCGGCGTCTCCCCACCACCGCGAGGCGCGGCCTGGCAAGCTGCCGATGGGCTAGTAGCGAGCGCTCCGCTGCTTGGCGAAGCAATCGCTACAGTACACCGGCTTGCCGCTCGTCGGTTGGAAGGGCACCTGCGCTTCCTGGCCACAGGACGAGCAGGTCGCCGTATACATTTGGCGGGGGCCACGGGAGCCATAACCGCCGTTGCCGCCGCGGTCGCGGTCTCCATAGCTGCCGCGGTCGCTGTAGCCGCCACGATCGCCATAGCCGCCTCCGCCGCCAGCACTGGCGCCGCCACCAGCCTTGCGGGCGGATCGGCATTCCGGACACCGGCCCGGCTCGTGCATGAGCCCCCGCGAAGCGTAGAACTCTTGCTCACCGGCCGTAAACGCGAACTGACGCCCACAGTCACGGCACGTGAGCGTCTTATCGACGTAGGACATTTTAGGACGAACCTCCAGGAAGGAAACTCTCTACGCGGTTTGGAGACTCGTCTGCGCTGCCCTGGGACCAGAGAAGGGGGGAGATCCTCGCTGCAGTTAGGGGTACGACCCGACGTGACTCTACAACCTCACCAATAGTATACCAAACCTCCGTGAACTGGCAAGGGGCGGTCCCCAATTGGGTAGGACCCTGTCGCCGCGGGCAACGCGCACGCGCCGATCCATCGACTGGCGGATGTCGGCGCTACAGCTTGGGCCGTTTGAAGTAGAGCATGTGCGACGGATAGGTGTCGGCGCCGTTGCTGCGGGCACTGAGCGTCCAGGTATAGCTATGCACGGCCGTCACGGCCTCCCACCCCTGCTCTCCCATGGTGGTCATGAAGTCGCGCAGCACATACGGCTGACCTTCCAGGTCGCTACACCAGGTAGGCGCCGTCTCCCCCCGATTGCCATAGGGCGAGCGGACGGTTTCATTCCGGTACACCCAGGCAACGAAGTATTCCCACCGCTGCCTCGCCGGCGGGCTCGTCGCCTCCGCCACAGGATCAGATTCTCGCGGATCACCCGGTTCTATCGCGGCCATGCTGCCAACATCTCTCTTTCTCCGCTGCCCGACATCGCTGACGCCTCGCTGCGCGCCTCATAAGCGCTAAGGATACGGTACCGCGCCGACATCCGTGCGCGAGCCGGCTGCGACCGCATCCCGTCCGGCCATCGATAGCGGCCGGCGCCGAGCGTCGTACAATAGCGCCTTGTGGCAATGCCGCTTGAACACCGATCAGCGATTGGAGCAGAGGTATCATGGCTGCGCAAGCCGGCGGGGCGTTCAACGTCTACGTTGGGACCTACACCAAAGGGCAAGGCGCGGGGCGACCCCAGTCGGAAGGCATCTACGTCTACCGAATGGATGCAACCACCGGCGCCCTGACGCATGCCCATACGACGCCGGGCGTCGTGAATCCCTCGTTTCTGACCCTGGCTCCATCGCGGCGCTTCCTTTACGCCGTGAACGAAGTCCAGGATGCCGAGGGCAAAAGCGGCGGCGGGGTGAGCGCCTTCGCGGTCGACGCTGCAACCGGAGTGCTCACCTATCTCAACCAGCAATCCACCAACGGCGCCGACCCGTGCCACGTCAGCGTCGACCACGCCGGAGCGTACTTGCTCGTCGCCAACTATGGCTCGGGCAGCGTCGCCATGTTCCCCACGCAAGCAGACGGGCGGCTAGGATCGGCCTCCGACTTCGTGCAACACCAAGGGTCCAGCGTTAATCCCCGTCGCCAGCAAGGGCCGCACGCCCACTCCATCACGCCGGACCCCGGCAACCGTTACGCCCTGGCAGCCGACCTAGGCCTGGACAAGGTACTTGTCTACCGGCTCGACGCGACGCCGGGAAAGCTGATCCCGAATAGTCCGCCGTCGGCGTCCGTGGCGCCGGGCGCCGGCCCGCGCCACCTGGCGTTCCATCCCAACGGGCGCTTGGTGTACCTCATCAACGAGATCGGCTCGACAGTGACCGTCTTCGGCTACGATGCCGGCAGCGGCGGGCTACGGGAGCTGCAAACGCTTTCCACGTTGCCGGCCGACTTCACGGGCACGAGCCATTGCGCCGACATCCACGTCGCGCCGAACGGCAGGTATGTCTATGGCTCCAATCGGGGGCACGATAGCCTCGCCATTTTCGCCGTGGACAGCACGACCGGCGCCCTCACCGCCGTGGGCCACGCCCCAACCGGCGGGCGCACGCCTCGCAACTTCGCCATCGACCCGACGGGCGCCTTCGTGCTCGCGGCCAACCAGAACAGCGACACCATCGTCACCTTCCGCATCAATCAGGAGACGGGAGCGCTGACGCCCACCGGAGCCGTCGCCCAGGTACCCAGCCCAGTGTGCATCCAGTTTGCGCCGTTGGCAGGCTAAAGTAGTTCGGCGGGCACGATAAGGAAGCGCGTGTGAAGATTACCAACGTCGAGACGGTCTTCGTGCGGCTGCCGCTGGCCTTCCGATACGCCGGTGGCGCCGCCTACGTCGCGCATGGCTCGGGCAACGCCTTCTCGGGATCGCTGCTTGTCAAGCTGCACACCGACGAGGGGCCAGTCGGCCTGGGCGACGTTATTGTCAAGAGTGGCAGGGCCGAGCAAGGCGACGCGGCCAAACGCTACCTGGACTCGACGCTGGCGCCGGTGCTGACCGGCGCCGATCCGCTCGATCTCAACCGGCTCATCGACCGGCTCTGGGCGGCGAACCTGGATCAGAGCTCCGTCTTCGTGGCCGGGCTGGACATTGCCCTGCACGACCTCGCCGGCAAGATACTGGGTCTCACCCTGTACCAGTTGCTCGGCGGCCGCGTGCGTGACCGCGTCCCGCTCACCTGGAACGTTCCGGCAGATCGCGACCTTGCCCTCATGGCCCGCCAGGCCGCCGAGGCAGTCGAGCGCGGCTTTACGCACGTCGTCAAGGTGAAGACGGGCACACCGTGGGACATCGAAGCGCTCGTCGAGGTGCAGCGTGCGGCGGGCCAGGTACCGCTACGGCCTGACGATAATGGCGCCTTTCCGGCCGCCGACTCCATCGACCGCTTCCGACGGGCGCGCGACCGCGGCGTTCGCTACGAGTTCCTGGAGCAGCCCGCGCCCAACCACGACCTGCAAGGACTACGGCGCGTCGCCGACGCCCTGGGCGAGCGGGCGATGTACCACGTCGGCTACGTGGAGCGACCTGTGGCCGCTGAGCTGCTCCGCCAGCGGTTGGCGGACGCGGTCAGCATCCCGGTCTTCCGCCACGGCGTGCGCGAAGCGGTGCAGTTGATGCGATCCTTCGAGTTGACCGGCATTGGCTGCGCCATGGGCAGCGGCCTGGAGAGTACGGTCGCGGCGACCGCCGCTATCCACGTCGCGACCGCGGTTCGCAACCTATGCTACCCGGTCGACACGCTGGGCCCGCTGTGGTTCGCCGAGGACATCGTCGCGGAGCCGCCGGTGTTCGAGCGGGGCTATGCCGTCGCGCCGGAGCGCCCCGGTCTGGGCATCGAGCTGGACGACCAGCAGGTAGAGAAGCTTCGCTTAGCGTAGGGGCGGCGGGAGCTGCTGCCCAATGTCAGGGGAGCATGTCATGATCGCCCGCGGGCTGTTCGGTGTGCTCTTGTTCCTGCCCTGGCTGCTCGGCTCGACGCCGGAGGTGGTCCAGTCAGCGTCGACGTGTCAATTCGTCCTTGGCTTCAAGACCCTGCACGACCTCCTCTCCACCAATGTGGGCGACTGCCTGGACAATGAGACGCATGGCGCTGCTAATGGAGACGGACTGCAGCACACCACGGGCGGCCTCTTGGTCTGGCGCAAGGTCGATGATTGGACGGCGTTCACACCTGGATCGACGGCCCGAGCGGGCTTCAGGGGCGGCTCAACACCGAGCGTTTCTCCTGGGAAGCCAATCCGACCGGCCTGCCGGTGGTGGCGATCCCCCTGATCCGGACCGAGACCATTGGGTTGTCGGTGCAGGGCCGCCCGATCACCGTCACCGAGATCGGGACGGGGGATCGGGGCGTTGCCTTCGTCGGCGATACGCATGGCGCCCCTGAGCAGACCACCGTGTCCCTGATCGACGCCGCGATTGCCTATTACCGACGACACCCGGACGAGGTACCGGGACCGGTGACCGCTTACTTCATCCCGACCCTCAACCCCGATGGTCTCACCGACGGGACGCGAACCAACGCGGACGGGATCGACCTCAATAGGAACTGGCAGACGAGCGACTGGCGATCCGACGCGTATGGGCCTTCTGGGCTGATCCGGGGGGCGGGGGGACCAGCTCCCTTCTCAGAGCCGGAGAGCCGCGACTTGCGCGATTTCCTGCAGACGCACCACGTGCGTGTGTCGATCTTCTATCACCTGCCGTGGGGCGGCATCTTCGGAGAGCCGCATTCCGTTGGCTTCGCCGCGCAGTTGGCCCAGGCCAGCGGCTATCCATTCCACGCGCCGGGTCAGGGCGCCCCCTATCCGCTGACGGGCACGGCCCATCGCTGGGCGGATGAGCACGGCGAAGCGTCGGTCCTGCTGGAGCTGCACGGTGGCGAGGGAATCGAGTGGCAGCCCAACTACCGAGCCATGACGGTTGCCTTGCGCGATGGAAGCACCGGCGCGCCCTGAAGGCATCGCCGCGCACGCGCTGCCCATCCAGCGTCGAACGTCTGCTCGCCAATAGCCTCTTGGCACAGACTGTGCTACCTCCGGTACCCGGGCTCGAGCGGCTATTGCCGTTCGCTGCGTGCGTGCCGCGACGGGCCGAAGAGTGCCAACGGTGGAAAGGAATGACGGAAACAGATGGAAGAGGAGCGAACAGTCGTGGAGACGAGGCCCGCGGCCACCGAGGTGGTGAGGCGACAGGAGCCGCCACCAGTTGCCGTCGATCAGATGCAAGCGACAGCGTACGATCCCTACGCCGACCGGCGACGCGCCTCATATAAGCTAGTGCAAGCGATTTACCTGGTATTCGGGATCGTAGAGGCGCTGCTTGCCATTCGCTTTGTCCTGAAGCTGCTCGCCGCCAACCCGGCGGCTGGGTTCGCGACATTCATCTACGGGCTGACCGCGCCATTAGTGGCGCCCTTTGTGGGGCTGTTCGGCGCCCCGCAAGCCGGCGGTAGTGTGTTGGAGTTTAATGCCCTCGTCGCGCTGGTCGTCTATGCCCTAGTTGCCTGGCTCGTCGCCAAGGTGGTTTGGTTGCTCGTCGGTGAGTCGCGTTCGGCGGTCGTCAGCGACACCACCGACGTCCGAGCCCGGCCCCGGTAACAGCTCGACGCAGCGCGCCACACCGCTGTCTTGCTATGATGCGCCCACCGCCTGCCGTGATTGGGTCGCGGGCACGGGGACGTCGCGGGAGATACAATGAAGGGACTGCCGGGCGGAATCTGACCCGCGGGCCTAACGATGAGGAACGACGGCGGAGTGGCAAGCGACTACTGGGCTCCGGACGACGTTGCGTTCCGGACGCCAAGCGTGGCCCGGATGTATGACTACTTCCTGGGCGGCTCGCATAACTTCCCAATCGATCGGCAGGCGGCCGAGGCGATCAAGCGGGTGTATGCCGACTTCCCGCTACTGCTGCACGCCAACCGCGCCTTCTTACGTCGGGCGGTCGACTTCCTCGCGGCGAGGGGCGTGCAGCAGTTCCTGGACCTCGGCTCTGGCATCCCCACCGTCGGCAATGTACATGAGATCGCCGAGCGAGCCGCCCCGGAGTCTCGCGTGGTCTACGTGGATATCGACCCGATCGCGGTAGCCCACAGTGAGCTTCTCCTGCGCGGCAATCCGCGCGCGACGGTCATCCAGGCGGACGTCCGCCAGCCTGAGGTGATCTTGCATCATCGGGAGGTCCAGCGCCTCCTGAACTTCGACCGGCCGCTCGCCGTATTGCTGGTTGCACTCCTGCACTTCGTCACCGACGACGAGGAGGCGTACGCACTAGTGCGTCAGCTACGGGAGGCCCTCCCGTCCGGCAGCTATCTGGTCATCTCGCACGCCTCCAGCGAGGGCATGCCTGCGGAGCAGAACGTCCAACTGGAGCGGCTGTACGGCCAGACCTCCAACCCAGTGAAGACGCGCTCACGCCAAGAGATCGCGCGTTTCTTCGATGGACTGGAGCTCGTGGAGCCCGGGGTGGTCTTCTTTCCGCTTTGGCACCCAGAGAGCCCGGACGACCTCTTCCTGCAGCAGCCCTCCCGATCGTCGGGCTACGCTGGCGTCGGGCGCAAACAGTGAGGGTATGACCCGATGTGCGCCCGCCGCGGGCGGCGCACATTGCATCGGGCGGCCGCGAGCCGCGGCGAGGTAGCATTTATGGTCGACTCCCCGCTAGCCGGAGCCGCCTTTTTGGAGCCGCTCCGCGTGCGACGAGAGCAGATCGCGCAGGACTGGCACCGCGCCATCCAGCGGACCAGCTTCACCCCGCTCCAATGGCGCGAGGCGCGGGGGCGGCTGCTGGAGCTGACGGACCGGCTTATCGACCTGCTACCGGCTGAGCCGTTCGACCACCGGCAGGCCGAGGAGATTGGCGTCGCCCTCGTGCAACTCCACTATGTCCACCCTGAGGCCCTACGCCACACGCACGAGGTACTGGCCCAGGAGCTTGTAGCCGGCGTGCCCGCCGCCCAGCTCGCCGCGCTGCAGCCCCGCCTGACCGCGCTCCTCGGCGGGATAGCGGCCGGGTTTGCCGCGGCACTACGCGACCTGACCTACGCCGAGCAGGATGTAACGCGCACGGCGCTGCTGCAGCAGCGCCGAAGAGCGGAGGCGGCACTGCGCGAGAGCGAGGCGCGTTTCCGCGCGGTCTTTGCGACCGCCGGCATCGGCATCGGGCTCGCCGATCTGGAGGGGCGCATTACCGAGAGCAACCCCGCCTGGCAACGGATGCTGGACTACAACGAGGAGGAGCTGCTCGGCCGTCCGTTCACAGAGGTGTCCCATCCTGAGGATGCGCAGACGAGCTGGCTGCGCTACCAGGAGCTCGTCGCAGGACGGCTCGGCCACTACGCGATGGAGGCACGGCTGTATCGCAAGGGCGGCGAGGAGGTGTGGGTGCATCTTGTCGTTACCCTCGTACGGGATGCCGAAGGGCGCCCACAGTTCAGCATCGGTATGGGCGAGGACATCACCGAGCGGAAGCGCGCGGAGGCGGCGTTGGAGCGGCAGCACCGGGCGACCGAGTCGGCCCTTGGCCAGTTGCGCGCCGTACTCGACGCCGCCGGCGACGCCATGCTCTTCGTCGATCCCGACCGCCGAGTGCTGCTGGCGAATCAGCGAGTGGAGGAGCTGCTCGCCATCGCGCCGCGCGCGATCCTTGGCCGCCGCCTCGACGAGCTCCGTCCGAAGCTCGCGCGCGCCTTCCCGGAACAGGCGGCATTGGCGGCGCTGCTCGACGAGCCGGGCGCCGGTGCGCAGCCGTCCGCACGGGACCTGGTCCAGGAATGGCCACAGCCGCGGGTGCTCCATATGTCGTCCACGCCGGTGCGAGGCGCAGCCGGCGCCCCGATCGGCCGTTTGTATGCTTTGCGCGACGTGACCGGGGAGCGCGAGGTGGACCGGCTGAAGAGCGAGTTGGTTTCCCTCGTCTCGCACGAGCTGCGCAGCCCGCTGACGGCGATTAGTGGCTACGTCGACCTGCTGCTCGCGGGCGACGTGGGCGAGATGGATCCCAACCAGCAGGAGTTTCTCGGCATCGTCAAGAAGAACACCGGGCGCCTGGTTGAACTCACCACCGACCTCCTTGATCTCGCCCATATCGAGTCGGGTAGCATCGAGCTGAAGCGATCGGCCGTGGACCTCGCCCGCGTGGTCGCCGACGTGGCGGCGATGTTTCGGGTCCAGATCGAAGGAAAAGGCCAGCGGCTCGTTCTCCACCTTCCGGACGGGCTGCCGTTGGTCTGGGGTGATGCGGACCGGCTGACGCAGATCGTGATCAACTTGGTGTCAAACGCCCACAAGTACACGCCGGCCGATGGCGCCATTACGATCGCGGCGCGGCCTGAAGGAGCAATGGTGTGCCTTGAGGTGCGGGACACCGGCATTGGGCTGGTACCGGAGGACCAGGCCCGGCTCTTCACACGATTTTTCCGAGTCCGCGACCGCGTGGGACAGGCGGCCGGCGGCAGCGGGCTAGGGCTGGCCATCACCCGTTCGTTGGTGGAGCTGCACGGCGGCGAGATCGCGGTGGAGAGCGCGCCAGGGACCGGGTCCACCTTCAGCGTCACCCTACCCGCCGCGGAGACGGAGGGCGTGAACAACTGGGCAACAAGAGCGCCGATCCGGTAAGCCAACAGGCCCGCGTCACTGGATGGCGTCGTGCAACGTCTGGGACAACTGCTTCTTGGAGGGATAGACTCCCTTTGGCAGCTCGCCGTCCACGCTGACCTTGCCCAGGCCGTCAAGCGTCACCGTCAAGGCGCTGGAGCCGATCGTCACCTCCCATGACCGAGCGCCAAGCCGCTCGACCTCCACCGCATCCCCCACACTTTGCGCGTACTCACGGAGCACCGCCTCGATGGTCGCTAGGGTCGCTTCCTCATCATCCTGTGGGCTGTCTACCATGGCCATGGCTCCCCTCACTCAATCGCTATTGACAAGCCACCTGCATGACATGATAGGTGCAACTAGGACGTGTAGCTCCCCTCACGCCGATGCCGCGTCGGCCGGGCGAGATGCGCCAGCGACCTACGGTTCCGAAGACCGACGGCGACGTTAGGCCGTGGCGCTGCCAGCCGCTGGAACTTACCAGCATCGCCTATCATGTACTCGCGGCATGCGGTCGCCGCTCCCAATCGGGAAGGAGAGATCGAATGGTCACCACGGCTGCGCCGGCCCGGCGCTACACCATCGCCGACCTGGAGGCGTTTCCTGACGACGGCAAGCTGCGCGAGCTGGTCGACGGGCAGATCGTGGAGTGGGACGTGACGACGCAACGGCATGGCTTCCTGGAGACGGCGTTGGCCGCCGAGCTGCGCGCGTTCGTGCGCCAGCACCGCCTAGGCAAGATAAGCTCGGGCGAGGGGATGGTGCGCATCCTGGGCAGCGAGCACGACGCGCGCGGCGCCGACATTGCCTTCTTCCGTCGCGGCAACCTACCCCGGGATCTCGACGCCGCCGCGACCATCACGGTACCCGATCTCGTCGTCGAGATCGTCTCCCCCTCCGACCGCGCCGACCGGGTGCTGGACAAGGTCGAGGATTGGCTGCGCGCCGGCGTGCGGCTCCTCTGGTACATCAACCCGGCGACGGAGGTCACCACGGTCTACCGAGGCAATCAGATCAGCCACGTCACCGCGGACGAGCCGCTGGACGGCGGCGACGTGCTGCCTGGGCTGCAGCTCCGTCTGCGCGATCTGCTCGATGAGGTTGCGGCGGAGGAGGCGGAGTGACCGGCGGGCGGAGCGCATTCCAGCGCGTTTCCAGGTCGCGCTGGCGAGGCAACGATGACGTCTGATCAAAGAGGCGGTTTTATCCCGCTGCCTTGGAGGAGAGTGGCGATAAGAGGATGGAGCTCTCCCAGAACGGTATCTACCTCTGGCAGGGCCGGCACGAACATTGCCAGGTTCGTGCGCCAATGACGACGTGCCTCGCTCCGGAGATCTGGCGTGAAGAAATCATCCACGCTGCTGTACCGAACGCCGCGGGCGGCCAGCTTCTCCGGCAGGATGCGCCGGACGAGCAAAGGGTCGAGGTCCTGTCCGCGCCCAGCAAGGATACGCCATAGGTCGTAGTAGTCTCGGGCGCGCGGGCGATTCCAGCCCCGGAGCGCCAAACGAAGCTGCGTTTGCAGGAGTGCTCTCAGCTTCTCGGCGACAATCTCCTCTAGGGCGTACGTCGCCAGCCGTACATCGTCGAGGTGCTCGCCCAGTTCTTCGTAGCCGTGATGGAGCGCCCGGTCCGGCGCGAGCAGAAGGACCGGCTCATCGTGCGTCACCTCGATCTTGACCCGCACCATTGGAGACCGCTGCCAGGGGAACGCCGCCAAGACACGGAAGGCGTCCTGCCCGGTCGGGTGCGGGCCGTGCTCGGGGTGACGGCTCAAGCTAATTTGGAAGCGCCCACGACTGGACAGCCTCCGCTGCGCCGAGCGTACACTCGCGTCGATCAGCGGCTCAAGGTCGCCGCTGTTCGGCACGTCGACAGAACTGAAGTCCAGATACTCGGAGAACCGGTAGTCGCCGAAGTACATCTTCTTGAGGGCGGTGCCGCCTTTGAACCGCAGGGTGTGCAACCCGGGCACGTCGGCAATCCCAGCCAACAGATAGCTCAGCACGTAGTCCTTCTCGACGATGTCGACCGGAACACTGTGACGCTGAGCGATACGGAAAAGCTCGGCGCGGAGCAGAGGCCGGGGTGGGCCGCTCATCGCCGGGGTAGGTTGGCGCGGATGTGCCAGGCGGGGACGTAGGGACCAAACTCGGGACCATGGGGATCCAGCAGGCGATAGCCACGGATCGGGGCCTCGCGTAAGGGTCGCACGACATCAGCCGAAGCGCCGAGTTCCTCCAATATGTAGCCGAGCCGCTTGATGGTCGCGCCCTGGCCGTAGCGAATGGCGTAAGCGACGAGGCGATGAATCTCAATCTCACCAAGATGCTCGTCGAGCACGCCAAGGATTTCACTCAGCGAGCCAAAGGCGTCCGGCGTGAGAAAGCCGTCGAGGACAGTACGCTCCCGGTCGGTGATCCGCACGCGGCTGAACTCGTCGACCCAGACCTCATCAAAACCCCAGAACTTGCTCTGCTGCACCCTGAAGTATCGAAAAGGGAGGCCATCCACCTCCCAGACGCTCGCCGGGCGCGCGGCTTCATGCTCCGCCGCCCGCATGCGCGGTGTCACGATATCCTTCGGTGTGCTCGCCGTGACGATGCGCGGCGTCTGCTCGGTGAGGCCGTGGTGGGCGAGCGCCGTCCAGTGACTAATTGCGGATGGATCGACCAGGGCCGTCGCGATGGCGAACGGGTGCGGAGCCGGTCCGCCCCGGCGGGTCTCGTCCACCATGTAGAGGCCGTTGCGGACTCTGCGCACCCAGCCGCTTGTGGAGAGTTGGTGGAGCGCGGTGGGGAGCGTACTCGGCTTGATGCCCAGTGCCGCGGCCGCCTGGCGCGCGTCGTCCGTGGTGAAAATCCGCTTTCCCTCAGCCAGGAGGGCATCGAGCAGTTGGATGCCCAATGGGCGAGCATAGGTGGCGGCCAAATTCTCACCTACGCAAATCCCAAAAGCCACGCAATTCGTAGGTCATTTTATCATGTCAAGGGCCGGACCCGGTGCGTGACCGGCGACGATCTGTCTGGTTCATCCAAGTCTCGTCCACGTCCCGCATCCGTTGCTTTGGAAGCCGGCATCACCGGCATCAACGGTTACAGTCGCCACGCTGTCCGTGGCATCGTTGGCGATTATTCCTCCTGTGCCGCGCGTGAAGTTACCAAGACGTGCCCAGTAACAACCCGTGCTCCCCTGTGAACGCCAAGTGCCCGCTGCAATGTGCTTATCCACAATGAACATGCCATCGGTGAACGGCACGGTGGGACCGGCCGAAATCGGCGAGAGGTCAGTGGTCAATGCGTCACACCCGTTGCTATCGACGAGCCTTGCTGATGATCCCGACGGCAACGTGACCATCAATCACAGGCGACCGATATTGTCATATCTCTAGACCGAGTGGCTACGGTGCGCGGGTTGTCGCGGCGTCACCTGGCCGGTAGACTGAGGCAATAGCGACGGTCGAGCTGTGCGACGAATACGGTCTGAACATGATCGGGATCTACGACACCGATCGAGGCAACAACGCCGCGCGGAGGTTGGGAATGGTGACCAGAGCTATCCGGCTGAGTGAGGAAGAAGCCGCGTCGCTCCACGAGTTCGCGGAGCGCATCGGCGAGGACGAGGCCATCACCTTGCGCGAGGCGGCGCTGCGCGGGTTGCAGGAGTACCGGCTGGAGAAGGCGTTCGCGGCATATCGCGAACGCGGTGATTCCTACGAGGCGGCCGAGATCGCCGGGCTGCCGCGAGCCATCTTCCTGTGGGAAATGGCCGAACATGGAGAGGTGATGCTCCAAGGCCCCTCCACGCTCGCCGAGGAGCTAAACGCGTTGGCGGTGCGGCTCGGCGACGACGGATTGGCCGAGGCTGCCCGAAAGGCAGCCGAACCGGGTTAGTGAACGCCGATACCTCGGTTCGCCGCCTCAGTGTTTTGGAGACGTCCTTCTGGATTGCCGCCCATCGCGCCGAGGTGGTCGGCAACTGTCTCGACTTCTTCGACATCATGGTCCCCAGGGCGGTGGAGGATGAGATCCTGTCGCGGCAAATGGGAGCGCCGCGACGTGAATACCCGTATGCGACGATGTTCCGGCACCTGCGGCGCGAGATGCGCGATCCCCCTTGGCCGGCGCCAGACCCGCTCCCGGTATTCGGTCGTGGCGAAGCCGCCGCCATCCCGATCGCCCAGCACCTTTCGGCCGTGTTGCTGATGAACGAGCGGCGCGCTACCAGCTACGCCTTGGCTCGGCGGATCGACGTTATCACTGTACCGGCCTTCGTCGTGGCATTGCAGGAACAGGACATCATCAGCCATCGAGCTGCGTTGAGGAAACTAGAGTTGATCGAGTCGATGACCGCCCCAGCGATCATGGCAGCGGCCAGGCGGTCACTCCGCCCCCTCCCAAATGGCTAGGGCGGCCTAGCCGGACGGCAACGGTGAGCATCGCTGTCGAGCGAAACCAAGCGATCGAGGACGAATCCGGTGCCCCAGGACGGACTCGAACCCCCGACCCACGGTTCCGAAGACCGTCTCCGTTCTCCTGACCGTTTGGTCGGCACGATTCATCTCTCGGCGAGGACATAGACCCGCCCCCTCGTGACGGAGCCACTTGGGGTCGGGGCGACCGCTGCCAGCGAGTCGATCGCGGTGCAGATACTGATGCACCACTGCCAGCGCCCCGCCTCGCCGATCGCGATAGATCACGGCCCGGCTGTGGGTACAATAGCGTTGGCCCGCGCGGCGAGCCTGGCGCCGGCTGAGGTGGTAGTCGCTTCGGACCTCCTCCTGTGCCTCGCCGTCCATGACGCGCTCGTACAGGCGAGTCGCATTGAATAGTCGCCCTAGCGTGGCAGCGTCCACCAAGGTGGTGCGTTCGGATGAGGCCATGTATGGATCAGTTACTCCCCGCGCTTGGTCGACACCTGGAATCGTATCTTGCCGGCGACTGCACCGTCGGTGAGTTCCGCGCATGGTTTCGGGTCCACGCGCTGGGTTGGGCGGTAGACGAACCCGGCGAATCGGCACTGGCCGATCTTGTTTACGCCGTCGAGCTCTCCTTGAGCGAATTCGAAGACGGCGTGTGGACGGATCGGGAATTGGTTAAGGAATTGCGCCAGCTCTGGCGCCGTTTCCAACGGCCGGTCGAGCCGGCGCCATCCATGTCCGCACACCGATCAATCCGGTCGATGGTTGGCTTGCGGCGCCGTTCCACCCGCCAAATAGGGTTTGCCCACAGACGGAAGCAACATCGTCCTCCGACCGCGCCACCTGGCAGCCATTGAGCAGGGGCGACGAAGCCGACCTTACCGCGACAGAAGTGGTAGCAACAGGGCAAGCAAGATGCCGAATCGGTTGGCACTTGTGATCATTTGATCGAGGTTGCTACAAGAGGGAGGAAAGCGCCCCAGGAGGGATTCGAACCCCCGACCTACGGTTCCGAAGACCGACGCTCTGGTCCGCTGAGCTACTGGGGCGGGCTGCGCACTGGCTAGGTGCGCTCGCCCCGCACTATACCACACCTGCCGGACACACTTCCCAGGCTGCTGCTGTACAATACTCCTGGCGTACGACGCTTCACCTGCTGACGCTCCATATCTGGATCTGGGAAGTAAGTAGATGCCAGTAAGATCGCGGCCCGCGCGTCCGCGGGGTAAGGCTGCCGTGCCGGGCCGGGGCGCGGCTGCGGGGAAGCCGCCAGCGACGACCGGTGATGCCATCGAAAGTGGCGCCGCTGGGGCGGGGACGTCGAGTCCGCCGGTCGCGGCGCCGGC
This sequence comes from uncultured Chloroflexota bacterium, assembly GCA_937967325.1. GTDB lineage: Bacteria > Chloroflexota > UBA4733 > UBA4733 > UBA4733 > UBA4733. Next base: position 6,451 of record CALBSQ010000168.1, on the reverse strand, counting down.
CGCGGGCGTTAATGCCGGCACGACGATGAGCCGAGCGGACCAGCGGCGGCAAGAGGAGGAGCTGGCGCGCGCGCGCCGCAAGTCGGCGTCGTGGGGACGCTTTGCCCTGATCGGCTCCGGCATTGTCGTGCTCGTCGTGGGGGTCGTGCTGCTGATCGTGGTCCTGGCGCAACAAGGCCAGCCGGCCGCGCTGGCCGAGGTCTATCAGGCGCCGTCCGGATACAACCAGCACCTGCCCGTGGGCACGGTGATCCCCTATGCCTACAATCCTCCGTCCTCCGGTCCCCACTATCCCTCACCGGCCGACTGGGGCAACTACCCACAGGGGGTGGCGACCAGCACCTGGGTCCATAACCTGGAGCACGGGGGGATCGTGCTGCTCTATCAATGCCCGACCACCTGCGCCGGCTTGCAGCAACAGCTCGACCGAATCTACAACCAGATTCCCAATGACGCGAAGTTCTCCGAGCGCAAGATAGTCGTCACGCCATACGCCAATCTGGACCACCTGATCCGGCTGCAGGCTTGGGGCTGGACGGCCCCCCTCGACAAGGTGGACAGCAAGGCCATCAACGCCTTCTACCAGGAGCACGTCGACAAAGGGCCGGAACAGATCCCCTGAGTGGCGCACCAGCGGTGAGCTTGCCCTCTCCATCCACCGCTGCGCAGCAGCCCGATATGGCTGATGTGAACAAGAGGGCAGCGCCAGCGATGTCTGCATGCAGGCCGGGCCGTTGGAGTCTGTGGCGCTCGCTCCTGGCTATCCTCTCCCTCCTCCTGCTCTGCCTGGTCGATTTTGGCCAGATGCTGCTACCGGGACCCTGGGTCCGCCAGTACGTCGCCGCTGGTGACTTCAGCCGGCAGTTCTACCCCTTCCAGCACTACGCCGCCGAGCGGCTCGCGCAGTGGCAACTGCCGTTGTGGGATCCCTACATCCTGGGGGGGCAGCCGCATCTGGCTGACCCGCAGACGGCCGTCTTCTATCCGGTGGGACTGCTGGTCAATCTCGTCGCCGGCAGGCAGGGTCTACCCTACGTCGCCATGGAGTGGCGCGCCTTCCTGGATGTGGCGCTGGGCACGATCTTTACCTACCTGTTCGTGGTCCGCATCGCAGGCAGCCGAATCGGGGGCGTGGTCGGCGCCGTCGTCTTCGGTTTCGGCGGCTACCTGGCATCGTATCCATTGCCGCAGTTGCCGGTGCTGGAGGCCTCCATCTGGCTGCCGCTGATCCTGTACTGCCTGGAACGCGGCATGGCGCACACGCAGCGTCCCGCCGACGGCACGGCCTGGTTCGCCGCCGCCGGACTGGCCGGCGCGGCGCTGCTCCTTGCGGGGCATGGGCAAACGGCGCTCCTCGCCGGCTACGCCTCCGCCGGCTACGCGCTGGTGCGTTGGGTGGCGCTGCGCCGGCAGGCGCTGCCTACCGCTTGGCAGCTCGCGCTTACGGGGACGATCGCGCTGGGCCTCAGCGCACCGCAACTGCTGGCCACGCTCACCTATCTCTCGGCCACCAACCGCGCTTCCTTGACTTACGCCGCGGCCGCCGGCGGCTTCGCGCCCCGCGACTACTTGCAGCTCCTCCTGCCCGGCGGCCTGTTCCTGCGCAGCTACTACATCGGACTCCTGCCGCTCCTGTTATGTCTCGTTGCGCTTCGGCGTCGAGCGGCCTGGGGCTGGGCCGTCATGTGGCTGGTCGCCTCGCTGGTCGCACTCGGTGGGAACGGTCCGCTCTACGCCTTGCTGTTCGCACACGCGCCCGGTTTCAACGCCTTCCGCGACCAGGAGCGGGCGGGCTATCTGGTCGCCTTCGCCAGCGCCTGTTTAGCAGGTCTGGGGGCGGCCTCGATGATGCAATGGCGGCACGGTGTCGAGGAGAAGCTGGGCGAAACAGGCAAGCGGCAGGAGGAGACCTCCAGGCCTGCGGATGGCAGCGGATCAGATTCGCCGGTGTCACGCCGCCGGGCGCCGCCCTGGATTGGCATAGCCATTGGCCTGACGACCATCGGGCTGACCTTGGCGGGGGCGGCGCTGTTGCGACAAGCGGCTCCGACGGCGACCAATCCGGGCTTCGTTGCTCCCGTCGCCGTCAATGCACGGGCAGCGCTGTTGCTCGGCCTGGCGGCGGTGCTCACGCTTGGCGCCATCCGCGCCGGGCTGTTGCACCGGACAGCCGCCGCGCTGCTGCTCTGCCTCCTGCCCGCCATCAACCTGCTCGGGGCGGACGGCAGCCTCAGCCGCACTACGTCCGACCCAGCGCCACCGGTAGCGCCAACGGTCGCTGCGTTTCTGCACTCCCAGGCCGGCGTCTGGCGCGTCGATTCGCTCCGCGACGACGAGCTGCCGCGCAACGCCGGCGCGCTGCTCGATCTCTCCTTCCCGCGCGGTGACGACCCTATCGTCCTCGCCCGGGCCGCCGATCTGGCCGGCCAGAGCAATCGCTACCGCGTCTGGCTGCTCTTCAACGTCGAGTACGTCGTGTCGCGTGAAGACCCGGGACCGGGCCTGCAGAAGGTGTTCGCCGGTGACGGCCTGAGCGTCTTTCGCCTGCAATATCCCTTACCGAGGGCCTGGGCGGTGCGTGACGTTGTTGGCGCCGCCTCGCCATCAGCGGCCGAGCAGGCGACGCTGGCGCTGGCGCAGCCGGGAGCTGCCGTGGTGATGCAACAGCCTCCACCGATCCAGTTCGCCGACCGCGGCTTGCCAAGCGACCAGCACGAACAGTGGCTCGACGTGAGTCCGGAGCAGCTGCGACTCGGGGTCACGCTCAGCGACGACGCCATGCTCGTGCTGAGCCAGCCGCTCGCACCGGGCTGGCAGGCAACGGTGGATGGGAAACCGGCTCGCCTGTATGCGGCCGACTTGGCCTTCATGGCGCTTCCGGTCGCTGCCGGCCAGCACACGATCGTGCTGCACTATGAGCCGCCTGGCTGGCGTTGGTGGCTGGCCGCGGCAGCGATCGCGTTGCTACTCGTGGCAGGAGCGTTCGTCCTACCTCGCGCGCTCGACCCACGCCGCGCCGAGGGCGGAACCCTATGCGCATCGCCTTAAGGCGCCGACAGCTCCCGATAGGAGCACGCGGAGCGCGGGCGTCCCGCCCGCCCGAAATCGAGCGGCCGTGTCCGCTCGGCCACCGGGCGGAGCGTGCCCCGGCGGACCGAGCAGCCGGGGCGGGCGGGACGCCCGCGCTCCGTAATGGGGGCGGGCTGGCTATCATGCTGCCGTCGTGCTGGTTCTTGCGCCTGGGGATCCTCGCGATTACGCTGGCGGGCTTCGGCGCGCGCTGCTACAGCCTCGGTCAGCAGGATCTGCGCGGCGACGAGAGCTTCGCGGCCGTCTTTGCCGCGCAGTCGCTGCCGGCAATCTGGCAGGCCCTCGGGCACAGCGAGCCGCACCCACCCCTGTACTATGCGCTCCTGCACTGGACCATCGGCCTCGCTGGACCTTCGGCCTATGCGCTGCGCGCCCCCTCCGTCTGGTTTGGCAGCCTGGCGATTCCGGCGCTGGCGATGGCCGGCTGGCGAGTCGCCGGGCGGCGTGCGGCCGCGCTCGCCGCGGCGCTGGCGGCGCTCAACCCGTTGCTGATCTGGCAATCGCAAGATGCCCGCATGTACGCTCAACTCGCGGCCTGCTTGGCGCTGGCGCTGGCCGGCGCACTGTGGATACTGCGCGATGCCAGGCGCTCGACAAGTCCATGGATTGCATTCGTCGTCGGCATCGCGGGCGCCCTGCTCACCCACTTCTATGCCGTCTTCGCGGTGGCCGGCTTAGGCGGTGCGGCGCTGTTGTGGGCGGGGCTCGCCAACGATGAGGCGGCAAGGCGGGCCGGTCTGCTGTTGGGGTTACTCAGTATCGCTGCCCTGGTGCTGCTGGCGGCGCCGCTGCTCTACTACAGCCGTCAGGCGCTGACCGACCACCCGGCCTTCACGTCCCTATTGCTTCCTGCGCTCGTCGCCGACATGGCGCGGACGCTGGCCGGCGGCTTGACGCTGCCGCGATCGCTCTATGGCGCGGCGACCGTGCTGGGGATGGCGCTGCCACTGCTGGGATTGGGCGTGACCTGGCGCCAAGGGCGCGTGACATCGGCCCTGCTCATCGCAACGATGGCGGCGCCGCTGGCGGCTCTTGCCATCCTGGAGCTGACGCGACCCGCCTATCAGTCACCTTACGCCGCGGTGGTCGCCCCGGCCTGGCTGGTGGCCGTGGCGACGCTCGGCGCCGGCCGATGGTGGGGACGGCTCGCCGGCGCCGCCACGGCTATCGCCCTGGGCGGCCTGGCCGTGGCGTCGCTCTTCACCTATGCCCACCAGGACAAAGGCGCCACCTGGCGTCTGGCCGCCCAGATGTTGCTGAGCGACAGCGCGCCCGGCGACACCATCGTCATTAACTATCCCGACCCCGGGCTGCGCTGGGTCTACCAACGCCAACTGGGCGGGGGGCTGCCGGTCCTGCTGGAGCCTGCCAGCCTGCTCGTCGATCCGCAAGCTCTAGACGGACAGATGGTACGGATCGGCGACCGCTACCAGCGGATCTGGTTCTGGACGCGCCGCACCGCCGACTGGGACCCGAGGTACGACGCGGAGCTCTGGCTCGATCGGCACGCGCTACCCCTGGCAACCAGGCGGGCGGGAGACGTGGAGTTTCGTCTGTTCTTGACCCCGACCGGCTTCCTGGCCGGCACGTCGCCGCTGCCGGATGTGAGCTTCGGCGACCAGTTGCGGGTGCGCGGCGCGCAGATTGGCGCGAGCAACGTCGTCCACGGCGGCGCCCTATCGGTCGCGCTATGCTGGCAGGCGATTGCCCGTCCGACGACCGACTATACCGCCTTCGTCCACCTGGAACGGCAAGGGACGCTCGGCGGACAGGACGACCACCCTCCCATCAACGGACTCAACCCCACCAGCGCCTGGCAGCCGGGCGAGAGCTTCCTCGACCGCTACGATGTCCACGTGCTGCCCAATGCAGCGTCCGGCGTCTACGAGGTGCGCGTGGGCTTCTACGCGCCGGCAACACTGCGGCGACTGCCGGTGCTGACGTCCAACGGGGACGTGGTAGGAGACGCCGTGACCGTGGGCGAGGTGATAGTTCGCTAGGTTCTTCCTATTCCTGCTGGCCGGCTGGTCGCTGCCCTGCGAGCCACACCTCCGCCTCCTCAAGGGCAGCCCCCACGCGGGACGGCGCCGTGCCGCCGGGGATGTCTCGCCGCGCCACCGAGCGATCGATGTCCAGCGCCTGGGCTGCATCGGCATCGAAGGCCGGCGAGACTGCGCGTAGCTCCTCGAGGGACAGCTCCTCCAAGTTCATGTCGGACGTCTCGCACCGGCGGACCAACTGCCCGACGATGCCGTGCGCCTCTCGGAACGGCACGCCGCGGGTGACCAGATAGTCGGCCAGGTCGGTGGCGGTCAGGTAGCCCTGGCGAGTAGCCTGGCGCATGCGCTCGGGTCGGATCTGCAGCGACCGCACGACGCCCGCCATCACACGCAACGCGTCGTGGACGGTGTCGAAGGTGTCGAACAGCGGCTCCTTGTCCTCCTGCATATCTTTGTTGTAGGCGAGCGGCAACCCTTTCAGCGTCGTGAGCAGCCCGATCAGGTGGCCGTACACCCGGCCGGTCTTCCCGCGCACCAGCTCCGCCGAGTCCGGATTCTTCTTCTGCGGCATGATGGAGCTGCCGGTGGCGTAGGCATCATCCAGCACGACGAAGCCAAACTCCTGACTGGACCACAGCACCAGCTCCTCGGCACAGCGGGAGAGGTGCAGCATGATCAGGCCGGACGCCGACAAGAACTCAACCGCGAAATCACGGTCCGACACCGCGTCCAGGCTGTTGCGGCTGATGGCGGCGAAGCCAAGGTCGCGAGCGACGCGCTCACGATCGAGGGGGAAGGTGGTGCCGGCCAGGGCGCCCGAGCCGAGGGGCAGCACGTCGGTGCGCCGGAGGGCATCGTCTAGGCGATCGACGTCGCGGCGCAACATCTCCACGTAGGCCAGGAAGTGGTGCGCCAACAGCACGGGCTGTGCCCGCTGGAGGTGGGTGTAGCCGGGCAGGACGGTGGCCTGGTGCGCGCGCGCCTGAGTGAGGAAGGCGTCGACCAGGTCGAGCACATCCCGGTGAACCGTTCGGATGGCTGCCTTGACGAACAGTCGAACGTCCAGGGCCACCTGGTCGTTGCGACTCCGGCCCGTGTGCAGCTTGCCGGCGACCGGCCCGATGCGATCAGTCAGCGCCGCCTCGACGTTCATGTGGACGTCTTCGCGATCGACGCGGAACTGGAAGCGACCCGCCCGCACGTCACCGAGAATCGCCTCCAGCCCGGCCACGATCTGTTGCGATTCATCGGCTGTGATGATCTGCTGCGCGCCGAGCATGCGCACGTGGGCGATGCTCCCCGTAATGTCCTCCTCGACCAAGCGCTGATCGAAAGAAACCGAAGCATTGAACTCGGCCGCC
>CALBSQ010000167.1 GCA_937967325.1 uncultured Chloroflexota bacterium | reverse complement strand
GGGAGGCGGCGGAGGCCGCGGGTCGGGCGATGACCGTGGCGCAGGCGATTGACGACGCCCTCGCCTCCGCTGAGATGGCCGAGCCGATCATCCCAAGCGCTTGCCAGACCTAGCGCCCCAAGGACGCCGGAGACGCGGGACGGGAATCCGGCCAGCCGAGGAGGCACCCCTCGTCGAACGTGACGCCGAGTTACCGGTGCAAGACAAACGACGAAGCCATGGCACACCTCCCCATGTCTGTCCGCCGTTTCCTTACGGTCGATAGGCGATGATAGCTGGCAAAGACCATGGCAAGGGGACTGCGCTCCGGCACAACCACGCCGCGTTCTACCCGGCGTGGCCTGCACCCTGATTCGGGATCACCCGCGCTCACCGAGCGCCCGCGGCAGGTAGCTGTTGAACTCCACCGCCCGGCGCAAGTCCTCCAGGCGGATGTGCTCGTTCGGCGCGTGGGCGCCCCCGCCCACGTAGGTCGTGTTGGTCGGGGCCGACAGGCCGGGCAGGCCGACGTGCCGGCTCGAAGGGGGGCGATTCCCACAGCTCCAGCGGTTCTGGCGGTTGGACGTCGTAGTGGTTGTAGAGCAGCAGGGTGAAGGGGCCGCGACCGCGCTGCTCGCCGTAGATGATCGGTGGGGCGCCGGCGCCGGTGAAGCGCCGGGTGGCGAAGCCGGCGTCCTGCAGCTCCCGCGTCATCCCCCTCCCTTGGGGCGTCGGAGTGCCATCCATCTGTACCGGGTTGTACCACCAAGGGTGTCCCATCCAGTCGTCGGCGATCAGCGCATCGACGGTGGCGTCGTCGCGCTGGTTCTGCGCCTCGACGAGCCGGCGGACCAGGGCCTTGTTCTCCTCAGCGGTCATGGCAAACGCTCCTTTCTCGCGGTAGCTTGCTCCACCAGACGGTGGTGGCGAATGACCTACCGCGTCGCAGGCTACCCGCCGCGCCGCCTGCTGACCACGGACAATCCGTACAGTTGCCCGTACATTGTCTGCGCTCCCTACTCATTGAAGCACCGCGCATTGCGGCTGGCGCGCAGGCCCAGACATCGTGCAGGAAGCAGTGGACGTGTGGCATACTGACGTCCTGAGGACACCTGCATGCCAAGCACAGGCAGACGAACACTCCGAACAGCGAGCCAGGCCATAATCGAACAACTCGCGGAGGAGCAGCGGCGCGTACTCTCAGATTGGCGCGCCGTGCTCTTGCTTCGGCGTTCTAGCCGGCTGCTCCCACCGGCCGAGCGGCGCTGGGTCAACGTTCCGACTACTGCTCGCGCGATCCATCCTCTCCTCGATCAGATGACGGACCGCGGCGAACTGCGGCCCATCGCCAACCTCGCCTGGATCTTTGCCGTCACCGTTCCCTATGTGCGCACCGGGTTGGTCGGCGAGGACGAGATCCTGATGGAGGTCCATCCCTCCGCGGCGCTGACTCATCGCTCCGCCCTGGCCTTCCATGGCCTGACGGACGATTTGCCCAAGGACATGACGGCAATGATCCCTATCTCCGGCACCGCCGGCATGTTGCCGCCCGATACCGATGCCTCGGACTGGGAAGGTTTCGCACTCGCCCCCGGCCGTCTCCCGGCGGAGATTCTTGGACGCCCGGTGGAGTGGCTGCGTACTCGCCCGGACCGGTACTTCGGCGCCAAGATGTACCGCCCGCAGGGCTACCCGGTTCGTGTGACGACGCCGGAGCGCACGCTGCTGGATGGACTGCTGGACCCCGAGCGCTGTGGCGGCTTCCAGAACGTGCTGCACGCCTGGGGGCTGGCTTGCGATCTCCTTGATCTCGACGCTCTGGTCGCCCTGGTCGACCGCTTCGGCATGCCCGCGCTGCGGCGGCGGGTGGGCTTCCTCATCGATGAGCTCCACCTGTCCCACCCATCTGTGGAGGACTGGCGATCCCGCGCCAGACGCGGCGGATTGAGTCGTCTGGCGAGTACTGCGCCCTACGCGCCGACGTACAGCCAGCGCTGGAACCTCTCAATCAATGCGTCAATCGAAGCGCTGCACGGCGCGGTCGCTTGATCTCCCGCTATCCGCTCTCTTTTGAGCAGATCCCCGCCTGGGCGGCAGAGGAACAACTCTCCGTGGCGGAAGCGCGCACGCGCTTCGCACAGTACGCCATCTTGTGTGCCGTCGCTGGCTCACGGATGCTGGCGGCGATGCTCGTCTTTAAAGGTGGCAATGCGCTCGATTTTGTCTGGCAACCCAACCGCAGCACCCGTGATCTGGACTTCTCCGTGGACATGGCTACTGTCACGGCGCGCCTGGATGCGGAGCACTGGCGAGGTCTCTTCACACCCAGTCTGGCGGTGTCATCGCGGGATCTCGGCCTGGTCTTACAAGTGCAGAGCGTCCGGCAACAACCACCCGGACTGGAGAAGACGTTCGCAACCTACGAGATTCGGGTTGGTTATGCCCTGCCGGATGAGGCGTCTCTCCTGGCTCGGCTGCGACAGGGGCAGCCGAGTACTCGCGTCATCCCGGTAGAAATCAGCATCAACGAGGCCATTGGCGATGACGAGGTTGTGGACCTCGATACCACCCACCGGTTGCGGGTGAGTACGCTGGAAGATATCGTCGCCGAGAAGTTGCGGGCGCTGCTGCAACAGCGAATACGCGGTCGCACGCGGCGCCAGGACCTCCTCGACGTCGCGGTGATCGTGCGGGCGACGCCAAGCCTCAATCGCGACCACGTAGGTCGGTTCCTACTCGCTAAGGCCAAGACCCGCGCCGTCCAGGTCTCGCGGACGGCATTTCATGAGCCGGAACTCGCCATCCGTGCGCTGCAGGACTACGACGCCTTGCGCCAGACCACCCGCACCACCTTCATCCCCGCCGAGGAGGCACTGGCCATTCTGCACGCCTTCGTGGATGGGCTGCCGATTCCAGAGACCGAGGGCCTCTGAGCACGTGACCATTGCCGATCGACGAAGATAGACCTATCGTTGTCCAGCGCGATCAGCAGCCGGAACAATCGCTCCAGACTGAAACCGGTGAAGTCGCCGCGCAGGAGCGCCGCCACCTTCGGCCGCGGCACGCCCAGCATCTCAGCGGCGCGGCCCTGCGTCACGCAACGTTGCTATGTTCCAGCCAGGGATCAGGATGCGACGACGGTGTAGGTCTCCACGACACACGCGACCAGCAAGCGCGCTTGCGCGTGCAGGAGTTCCTGGAGTTCGCTCGCTTCCTGTGCTGCCTCCGCCTCGCGCCGGTGTGCGGCGTCGCAGGTCAGCGATTGTCGCAAAGGTCCAAACTTGCAGGACATCGGGACCGCTGCTGGGCGGAATACCAGGTGGGTACTCTCCATGGCGGCGTACGCCGACCTGCCCTAAAGTCATGCCCAGGCTCCGCATGACGGCACTGGCCCGTAATCGGATGGCGAGCAAGGCATCGGCCATGCCTGCCGCCGGATAGTAGCGATGGAGAACAAGGAACATGCGCTTCCTCCTCGCGGCCCGCCGCTTGTGGCGAACCTGACGCCGGTCTCCGCGGTCCGGCACGACAAGCAGCGGCACAATGGCTCGCATGGGTCACGCCGGGTGTGGCAGAGAATGGGGGTGCCTGTTGCGCGGCGCAGCGCCCCGCGGCAATAATTCCAGCCAACCGTTCCGTGACCTCGCTAGCCGTTGGCCCGCCGGAGGAGCTCCGCCGACTCCGGCACGACGCCGAGTTGCTGAAAGTGCCCGAGGCGGTCCCACTGGGCCCACGTCTCGACAATCTTCCCATCGGCGATCCGGTGGACGGCGATGGCCTTCCGGGTGACGGCTTTGCCGTCGCGGCGCGTGACCTCGGTGGTGGTCAGGACCGTGACGGTGTCGTCGGCGGCGAACATCTCGTCGATCGTCATCTGCGTGCGTGGGAACTGCTCGCGCATGCGGTCGCGGTTCTGGCGCCGCAGCTCCCGCGTCATCCCCCTCCCTTGGGGCGTCGGAGTGCCATCCATCTGCACCGGGTTGTACCACCAAGGGTGCCACATCCAGTCGTCGGCGCCCAGCGCGTCGACGGTGGCGTCGTCGCGCTGGTTCTGCGCCTCGACGAACCGGCGGACCAGGGCCTTGTTCTCCTCAGCAGTCATGGCAAACGCTCCTTTCTCGCGGTAGCTTGCTCCACCAGACGGTGGTGGCGAATGACCTACCGCGTCGCAGGCTACCCGCCGCGCCGCCTGCTGACCACGGACAATCCGTACATTTGCCCGTACAATGTCGCCACACACTTCCCGGCGAAGCAGTATTACTGCCGCCGCGGACGATCGTCCCTCACGTCGCCGAATGCGCACTCTCTTCTTTCAGCACGTCGGCGACGGACTGCTGCAGCGACAGCGCTTGCCCTTCAGCGCGCGCGGCTGCCGCCGCGGCCTCGCCGAGCGACTGTTGCGCCGCTTCCAGCACTGCCCGTTCGTTGTCGGTGGCCTGCCAGCGGCGGGCACGCGGCGCCGTGTCGGCGGCGGCGGCCAGTTGTATCGCTCGTGCCGCCTGCCCGCGCGCCGCGGCCAGCGCGGCCAGCCCGTCCAGCGTCCAACGGATGCCCTGGTCGTGTCCCAGCCGCTGCCAGCGTCGCATGCTCTCCAAGAAGTGCTGCCGTGCCTCCGCGTAGGCGTGGTCGGCGGTCTCGGCGGCCGCCAGGCTTCGATACGTTTCGGCGCAGCCCTGCGTCATCAGGCCCCGCTGCAAGTTCAGACAGCGCGTGAACCACTCGCGCGCCAGCGCGTACTCGCCGCGCCGGTAGGCCATTTGGGCGAACGAGTAGGACGCGTAGAACAATGGCTGGGGCGAGCCGGCGGCGAGAGCCAGCGCTTCCTGGTGGTAGCGGTGCGCCACGTCCGCCTCGCCGCGTTGCCAGGCGGCTCTGGCGGCGGCGACGAGCGCTCCGGAGATGGTGGCAGTAACACTCACTTCGCGGGCGAGGGCGATGCTCTGGTCCAGGAGGATGCCGGAGAGCGTGGCATCCTGTCGGTGCTCCAGGGCCAGCCGGCCCTGCCAGTAGAGGGTCCAGGCCATGCCGGCACGGTCGTCCGCCGCTCGAAACAGGGCCAGGGCTTCCTCGAAGACCGCCGCTGTCGCCGCCTCGTCGGTGACCCCCTGGCCCAGCGCCGCCGCGCCCAGGCGCACCAGGGCGTGAGCGGTGACGGCGGGATCGCCGGAATCTCGGGCCAGCGCCAGCGCCGCTTCGGCATAGCCGATAGCGCGCGGGTCGGAGGCCAGGAAGGCCAGGCCCGACAGCCGGGTCAGGGCGGTGGCCCGTTCCGCTGGCGGCGCCGCGCCAGGGAGGGCTGTCACCCGCTCCAGCCAGTGGTGCCCCTCGGCCCGGCTGCCCCGGTTGTTCCAGAGGACGGAGAGCGCATTGGCGAGACGCAGGGCGTGCTCGGCGTCCTCGGCGTCCGCCGCCTGCTGCAGGGCCTGACGGAAGTTGGCGTAGTCGTCTTCCATCCGGTCGAGCCAGCGGCGCCGGCCGGCATCGCTCGGTTCGCGGCGGCTCAGGTCCGCGAGTCGCACGTAGTAGGCCAGGAAGGCCCGGTGTGTCTCCGCCGCTTCCCGCGCCGCCTCCAGTTGGGCCAGCCCGAACTCCCGCAGCGTGGCCAGCATCCGGAAGGCGGCCGTGCCGTCCCGGCGCAGCTCTGGCTGCAGCAGGCTCTGCGCCACCAGCGCTTCCAGCGTATCCAGGGTACAGGCGGCAGCCACCGCCTCCGCCGCCTCGACGGAGAAACTGCCGGGGAAGACGGCGAGGCCGCGGAATGAGGCCTGCTCCGCTGAATTCAGCAGGTCGTAGCTCCAGCGGATGGCGGCGCTCAGGGCCTGCTGGCGCGACGGGAGGGTGCGCGCGCCACCGGCCAGCAGCGGCAGGACGCCGCCGTCCCTCGAATCCAGGCGCGCTAGCAGCTCCGCAGGCGGCAACAGGCGGAGGCGGGCCGCCGCCAGCTCGATGGCCAGCGGCAGCCCGTCCAGCCGCCGGCAGAGGGTCGCAATGACCTCGATGTCCTCCTGGCTTGGCGCGAGTTCCGGCTTGATGGCCCGCGCTCGCGCCAGGAACAGTTGCACCGCCTCCGCCTGGGCCGGGCCGGCGGACGGCTCCGCCAGGGCTGCCGCCGCAGCCGTGGAGGCGGGCAGCGTGAGCGGTGGCACGTGGTATTCCTGCTCGCCGTAGGCGCGGAGGACGGCGCGACTGGTGGTCAGCACTGTGAGACCCGGCGCGACCGCCAGCAGGTCGCTCACCAGACGGGCGGCCCCCAGCACGTGCTCGAAGTTGTCCAGCAGCAGCAGGAGGTGCTGCTCGCCCAGCCAGTCGCGCAGGCTATCGACGATGCCAAGCTCGGGCGTCGCCTCCAGGCCGAGGGCGCGCCCAATCGCCGCCGGGACGTCGCTTGCCGCCCCGATTTCCGCCAGCGCCACGAAGCAGACGCCGGCGGAGAAACGTCCGGCCGCCGCCCGCGCCACCTGGACAGCCAGGCGCGTCTTGCCCGCGCCGGGCGGACCGGCCAGGGTGACCAGGCGCGCCTGTTGGAGGAGCAGCTCGACCGCCGCGACCTCCCGCACGCGTCCAACGAACGAGGTGACCGGCAGCGGCAGCGTACTGGGCCGCGCTCGCGGTGGGTGGACCAGGCTGTCATTGGCCTGGACCGTGTCGCGGGGGACCACGCGCAGCGACGGCGGCGCGCCTTCCTCGCCGGGGCGCGCGCGCTGTTCGGCCAGGAGCGCGCTGAGCGACGCCAGGGCGCGGCGGTGGTCGCGATAGTACTCGCTCTGACTGATACCCAGCTTGTCGTAGAGCGCGGCCAGCGGTAACCCGTCGACGTAGCGCAGGCGCAGCACCTGATAGCCGCGCCAAGCGTGCGAGGCCGGGGCCGTATCGGCGCTCGGGCGCAACGCTTCGATCCCCTGGAGCAGTTGCTGGCGCAGCGCCCTGCCGGCGCCGGCCGGCTGTTTCCCCGGCATGGCCGGTAGCCAGATGGCCAGGGGATGGGTTTGCAGGTGAGCGGTGTCGTCGAGGTGCGTCAACGCGTCACGCACCTGGCGGACGAGCGCGTCACCCACGCGGTCGCTCCGGCTCCGGCTGTGGGGAGCGAAGGGCAGCACCATCCGGCTCTCCTAACCCCCCGTCACCGAAGCGGTCATCGGGAGGCCGGCTCGCGAGCAGGGCTTGATGCTCGCCGGCGTCCGCGACCGGGGGTTCCGAGCTACGGGAGCCATTGTAGTTGCCGAAACGCGGTGCGGCAAGGGAAACGGAGGGGAGAATCGGGGCAATTCTGGGAGAGAAAACCTCTTGTTTGCGCCCTCGTCTTGCCGAACACTGGAAGCGCCGGCCATTGCCGGCCAGGGAACTGACAAC
>CALBSQ010000166.1 GCA_937967325.1 uncultured Chloroflexota bacterium | reverse complement strand
GATCGGGGGCTGGTCGGACGCTTGGCCAATCGGAGCCATCCTGTCCCACTGCCGGCCGTGCTACCCGGCGCCACCTCCCCTCTGCTCCCCTGCTCCCCTGCTCCCCGGCCCGCTACGTCCAGCCCTGCCCCTGGGCCAGCTCCTCCAGCGTGCGCGTGGTGAAGTGCAACTGCTTGAGGGCGAGGCGGAGGCGCACGGGGGCGTCGGCATCGCCTTTGGCGACCTTCACCAAGTCGCCATCCTGCAGGCAGCGCGCCAGGCGATCGACCTCGTCGCAGAAGGAGGCGACGGACCGGATGCGGAAGACACGGTTGCCGTCGGCGGTGGCGCGGCCGCGGCGTCCACTCGTTTCTTCCGGCGCAATCTCGCTCGCCTGCTCTTGCGGCGAGAAGTAGTCGGCCTCGCTCTCTCCGGCCTCGTCGGTCGAGGGGCGCGGCGGCAACTTGGCCGGGGCGGGCGTTGGCGCGACAGGGAGCGAGCCGAGCGGCTGGTCCGACTGCGCCGCTTGCATGGCAGCGTCCGCGGTCATATGCGGCTGGCGCGCCAGCACGGAGCAGAGGCGGCTGACCTGGGCGGCGGAAAGGTGCTCGCGCACGGCGTAGGCGGCTGCCTCTTCCTGGCGCTTGGCATCCTTGATGGCCCGCAGGTGCTGGGCCTGGGTCACGGAGAGGCTGCCATCGGCCAGGGCCGCTTGCACGCCCGGCCCCAGATCGAGCAGCGAGAGATAGCGTTGGACCGTCGCCTGGGAGAGGCCCACCAGACGACCGACGTGCTCGTAGAGCGTGCCGTCCCCAGCGTCGGGCAGGTCCTGACGGGCGGCGTCGAGCAGGCGACGGAAGGCTCGTGCCTGATCGAGGTCGTTGAGCTGCTGCCGCTGCACGTTTTCCAGCAACTGCTGGACCACCGTGTCGCCCGCGCCATCCTCCACCAGCAAGCAAGGCACCTGCTCCAGGCCGGCCAGCAGGGCCGCTTCGCGGCGGCGATTGCCGTAGATGACGCGAAAGCCGTGCCCGTCGCGCCGCACCCCAAGCGGTTGCAGCACGCCATACTGCTGCATCGTCTGCGCCAGGCCGTTCACGTCGCCGGCGTCACGGCGCACGTTGGCGTCGTCGGCGCGCAGCGCGCGCGGGTCCAGCCACAGCAACGTCCCAGCCATCCCAACCTCCACAATCCCGCGAACCCGGCCGATGAGCCGGGCAAGCCCCCGGCCCCAGGTGCGTTCGTCCACCCGCGGAGCGCGCCTTTTGAGCCGCTACCACAGTGTGGCCAAGAGCGGAAGGCGAGGCAGTGAGGCCGGGTCGATGGTCCCGCGCGCGTTGGCGCGATCTGCCGACCGAGCTGCCCATTGCATCGCCAAACAGACAGTGTGCTGCCGTGCCCAGCCGCTCGCGCCCTCCTTCGGGATCGGCCCACTGCGCGATGATGCGACGGGTCCCCTGCGCCGGCCGGCACGCCCTGACACAAGCCTGACCATGCGCTGACACTCGGGCGGTACGCTGGCGTCAATGGAACAACAGTTCTATCCCGATGGCCGGCGGCCCCGGCCCAGGCAGTGAAGGAGGCTCGGCGTTTGGAAGGCAGCTCCCCGATGGGAGCGATGGCAATGCGGGAGGACCCGACCAGCATCCCTCCCAACGGGCGATGGGGCCCGACCCCGTCCGCGGTTCGCGGCTCTTCATGCCGCGGACAATCGACCTCGATTCCCTGGACGGACATTGTCGCCTGCTGCAGGTGGCAGGCGACGGTCAGGGATGGAGATCAGCAGAAGGATTGGAGACTCGCATGACCGACTGTGTGTGCAACCATTTCCCCCTCAGCGGGGGCAACGTGACCTTCGACGCGGGCGTCAGCGTCGGCGTCGGCAGGGGCAGCCCGGCCTATCCCCTGGACGTGGCGGGCAGCCTGCGCTACAGCAAGGTGAACAGCGGGCTGGGCGGGCTGGTGGACGACGACAACCACGCCATCCGCGCCAACGGGCACGGCGCCCAGGTCTTCGCCAACAACTGGAACATCCCGGCCCAGGGCTGGATCTTCCGCGACGAGGCCAACGGCGTGGACCGCGTGGTGATCCAGGGCAACGGGCTGGTGGGCATCGGCACGACCAGCCCCCAGCACGCTGGACGTGAGCGGGACCATCCGCAGCGGGACGGGGATCATCTCGGGCGGGACCATCATCCTCCCGCTAGCCGCGGTCGGCGGCCTCAAGGATTCGTCGGGGACGAAGCTGGTCGCCGACGAGAACGGCTGCTACTACGCCAGCTAGGCACGGGGCGACCGAGGGGCCGCGCTCCCCGGTCGCATTTGGCCAGGCAGTGTTGAGACACTACCGAATGAAGGAGGAATACGACCATGACAATCAACTGGACGGACCCTACGGTAAGCAGCAGCGTCCACATCCGCGCGATCCATATCAATGAGCTGCGCAGCGTGGTCAATCAGAACCGCGCAGCGGCGGGATTGGCGGCGTATGCCTGGACGGACAGTCCCGTGTCCAGCGCCGTCCACATCCGGGCGGTGCATTTCACCGAGCTGCGCAGTGCCATCCAGGACCTCTGGAATCACCAGGGGATAGGCGCCCTGCCCAACTGGAGCTACGGCAGCCCGCCCGCGCCGGGCGGCGCGCGCCCGATCAGCGCGCGCGACACTACCGACCTGCGCGCCTGGGTGCAGCGGTACCAGGTCGCCACCGGATCGACGTCCGATCCACTGCCACAGTTCGGGGTGGATACCACCTTTCCGCTCAACACTCTTATCTGGTCATCCTTTAAGGCATGGTCAGGCTACTATCCGTCGTTCGCCGGCCGCTATTTTGATGTCAGCTACACATGGCAAGGCGGTGAAGGCACGAACGCCAAGGCACAGACCGGCGGCGCACTCGCGTACATCGTCCCACTGCAGTCTTCCTTCCCGAACAACCAGTCGAAGACCGGATCGGCCGGTTTCTCTCAAGGACAAGTTGATGCCAACACGACATGCCTCACCATCCTCGCCAACATCAACTCCGGTGAGCTCGCTGTACCGTCGAGTGACATGGTCTACGTCTATCTCGACGTAGCGTCGGCATCAGATCTGAGCGTAGACTACTGGGCGGGGTGGGCGGATTACGTCTGGCACTACAACGTCAACGGATTGGAACCTCTGTTCCCGGCGCTGTATGCGCATTTTTCTACGGATGACGGAACTAACTACCACCTCGACCAACTCCTGCAGAATGTGCTCAATAATGCTCCGGTGGCCTACCCAAATAACGAGGTATGCTGCTTTGGCCTGTGGACGTTTGAGCCGCAGCCTTGTGTCTATTGCGACCAGAATCCTACGATCACGATGCCGAATTACGCTACCTATTCCCAGCCTTGCATATCTGGTGGTCGAAAAGTACCCATGGTGATCTGGCAGTACGCCCAGTATGGGGCATCACCGGCAGTCAGCCCTCCCCACGGGAGCGGCTGCCAGAATGACGTGTGCCAGAGGCCCTCCACCATCTTCGGTAGCCAGCACGTCGACCTCGACCGGAGTTTCGCCCCGCCGGACACAAGCAACATGCTCGTGATCAGGTGAGTACGGCGCGTCAGCGTGGCGCAGCGAAGGAGAGCGCCACGCTCTGCGCTCGCGGATTGGGTGCGGACGTCAGTACACTAGGCACCGCTGCCTCGGAAGATGGCCGACCAGTTCTTCCCTCCATCTGTAGTATGAAGAATCTCCGTGGATTGTCGGCCGGCCGGAATCACGGTCGCCCACCCGACCTGGGGTGACACGAAGTGGAGGTGCCCAACATCCCCGCCAGATTGGAGCAGGCTCGCCTGCTTGCTAGCAGGCTTTATTACCTCCCACGTCCGCCCCCCATTCCGCGTCTGAGAGAGCACGCCGCCGCTCGCGCCGTCGGCGCTGCGCGGTTCCCAGAGCCAGCCGTCCTGGCTGTTGACGAAGGTGACTTCCCCTTGAGACGGCAGCACGATAGCTGACCACGAATGTCCGCCGTCGCGGGTCGTATAGAGCACGTGGGCAAACCCCGCCTGATTTCGGTCGGTAGGGACGAACTGGGCTGTGAGGAAGCCAGCTTGGGGATCTGGCGGCAGCAATGTGGGCGGGCCATCGACCCTCACTTGTCCGTGCCTCCCCAAGGGAGAGGACAGCGAAAGCTGCTGCCAGGTTCTTCCACCATCACCAGTCTCATAGAGCAGTCCAGGACCGAGGCAGGTGGGATTGCCCTCCAGCCAGCCGTGCGACGAGGATTGAAGGACCAGCCCTCCGGCGAAGGGGAGATGCCCGGGGGTGGCAGCGTCGGTGCTGGAGACGAGTTGCCACGTCTCGCCCCCATCGGCGGTTGCGAGCAACTCGGCAGGCGCGCAGGTCGTTCTCGACGGATGCTCGCTTACCAGAAGCCATCCGTGCCGCAGGTCGCTAAAGACTGGAGCGACCGTGGCCAAGGCGAGCGTCTGATAGGGTGTGGAAAGATGGGACTCCTGCCAGGTGGCCGCACCGTCCGTCGTGTGCCAGAGCGTGAGCGCATCCGAGCTCCGGCTGGGAATTGCCATCCACGCCCGATCGGCATCCAGAAAGGCGGTGCCGAAGCGGTCGTCTCCCTGGAAGCCGGGTGGGCTGGCGTCGCTCCAGCGGGAACCGCCATCGGTCGTGCGTAGGAGGGAGAACGTGGCTTGCCCCCCGGCCATGAGGACCAGCGCTCGCGCTTGGATGGCCCAGCCATTGGTGGGTGATAGCATGTGCAGGTCGAGGGTCACCTCCTGCTGGGCAGGGACGGCTGTTGCAGCTCCGCGCGGCGGCCTTGTCGGGGTAGCAGCCATCATCGGCGTGCTTGCGGCTGTCGACGTGCCAACTGCCATTCCCGCGCCTGTCGAGCCAACGGTTGTCGCAATAGCGAGCTGTGTGCGTGCGGAATCGGCGGTCTGCGTTGCGCCGCAGCTGCACGCCAGCGACAGAAGGAATACGGGCAAGAGCACGCGCCAACGCAAATGGCCCATAAAGTGCTCCCTCGGGTACCGGGCGCCACCTAGCCCTTCATATGATGTAGACGCACGGGCCGCAAGGTATGTTCCAAGCGCACCCTACCGTCTCCCCGTCTGGGTTCCGAGCCGCAGCGTCCGTCACAGGTATTCCAAGGACCTGAGCAGCTCACCTGCGCTGGCACTACATGCTGTCGGCACTGCCGAAACCGGGGGGGACGGTGTGCAGCGGGACGGGGATCATCTCAGGCGGCGCCATCATCCTGCCGATCGCCGCGGTGGGCGGGCTCGCCGATTCGTCGGGGACGAGGCTCATCGCCGACGAGAACGGCTGCTACTACGCCAGCTAGGCAACCGAGCGGGCCGGGGCGGGCGATGCGCGCCGATCCCCGGCGACACCTCTCGAGATCGCGAAACATTGGAAAGAAGAGGAAAGACAATGACCAACTGGACCGACAACCCAGCAACGACCAGTACCCACATCCGGACCATCCACATCAACGAGTTGCGCGGCGCGGTCAACACCGACCGCGCCGCGGTGCGCCTGGCGGCCTACCCCTGGACGGACGACCCGGTCACGACTTCCACCCACATCCGAGCGGTGCATTTTTTGGAGTTGCGCACGGCGATTCAGGAGCTCTGGTTCATCAAACGCCTGGGACCACTGCCCAACCTGAGCGTCGGCACGCCGCCGATGTCTAGCCGGCAGGTAAGCGCCCGCGACATCAACGACCTGCGCGGCTGGTTGGATACCTACGACCGCAGCCCCGCGCCGGGCGATCCGCAGGGCATCGTCTCCTTCGCCTACGATCCTACCGCCGGCCCTGGCCACACCCCTGCGGCCGTCTCCGACGAGTTCTGCATCGACGTGGCCAACCTGACGTTGCCCAGCCAGCCCAAGTTCCTCATCCGCACGCGGATTATCGCCGACCCCGGCAACAGCGTCTCCTACTCCGGCTACGAGGGCGCGATGGGCGTTTGGGGCGGCCACGGCTTCGCCTCGGTTGGCGGCATCCTGACCTCCGACTTCGACCTGACGAGCGTCGGCTGCCCCAACGATGTTCTCGGCTACCGGGGGATCCCTCCAGAACGCCTACATCACTCATTTCGCCGCCAAGGCGCAAGGCTTCGCGGCCGCGCTGGCCCCCTCCGGCCTCGCCACCTACTGGGTCTGGAACGAGCCGAATATAGCCGGTATCATCAGCCCGGGCGACAACTGCCCGCAGCAGTCGTCGGCACTGTCACCGCAGGTGTTTGGCGCCATGCTCTGCAAAACCGCCAAGGCCCTCAAGGCGAGCGGCGCCACGACCATCTACACCGGGAGCCTGTCGATGCTCCCGGGCACCGACCCGACCGGGCCGACGGGCTCCCAATACCTCGACGTAATGTATCAGTACCTCCGGAATAACGGGGGCAAGCCTCCCTACCCCTGGGATGCCTGGAGCCTGAACATCGACGGGTATCCCGACGACAATGTCCTGAAGATCGTGAAGATCGTGCTGGCCGAGAAGCAGGTGAAGTACAGCGATGGGGCGCCGTTCATCATCGGCGAGTGGGGCGTATCCGACGCGAACTACAATTTCCCCTCGGCCCAGGCCGCCTACCAGGCGCTGCGGGCGAACTTCTCCACGATGTACTTCTACATCCACCCTCTGGACCCGGGGACGGACTACGGAGCATCCAGCTGGAGTGCCGGCACCGGGCAATTCGTGACGACCGGCCCAGAGGTATGGTGCGCTGGCCTGCCGATCCTTTACCAGAACCCCTAGCCCGCGGCGGGGCACGCTGTCGGTTCGAAGGGAGCTAACCGGTCTTGGTACGGAGCGTGCGCTCACTATCGCGCGTCGTGACCCTCGGCGACGCGCTGCTGCTGGCGCTCGCGGCGTCGGCCGCCGTGGCCACTGGCGCGGGCAGGCCACCAGGCATCGCCGGCACGGCGGTGCCGGCGCTCCAGCCTGTCGCGGTGATGACCATCGCGGTCGGCGCCGATCCGACCGGCGTCGCGGTGGATCCCGGCACCCATCTGATCTATGTGACCAACCAGGGCGACAACACCGTCTCGGTGATCGACGATTCCACGGGCCGAATGACGGCCACTATCAGTGTCGGCAGGAACCCGACCGCGGTGGCGGTCGATCCGAAACTGCGCCGGGTCTTCGTCGCCAACCATGGTGCCGGCAGCGTGTCGGTGATCGACGCGACCACGAATCAGGTCACCGCTACCATCGCGACCGGCGTCCGCCCGAGCGACATCGTCGCGGACCCGGTCACCGATCGGCTCTACGTGGCGGATGGGGACGAGGTGCGGTATGGCAACACCAGCGGGACAGTGCGGGCCATCGACGGCCGGTCCGGGCGCGTGGTGGTCGCGGCACCAGTCGACGGGCTCGGCAGTGTCATCGGTGGCCTTGCCGTGGATCCATCCACCAATAGCGTGTACGTCCCCTATGCCGTGCGGAGTAACCCACCGGTGATCTTGATGCTGGATGGCACAACCTTGCGCACGTTGGCAGGGAACGGAGGATCTACCGCCATCTACCGGGGAACGGCCGCGGGGTCGTTTGGCGTGGCCGTCGATCCCGTGACCCATCGGGTCTTCGCCACCAGCCCGACAGGCTTCCCGGTCGCAATATTCGACGGTACGAGCCCGGCCGCCTTCGGCCGAGCGCCCGTCACCGCCGACGTTGGAGCGAGCCCCGTGGGCGTCACCGTCGACCCCACCACGGGCACGGCGTACGTGGCGCAGTCCGGCCGGTACTGGGGCCGCGCTGCCGACCGCGACGCCGTGTCGGTCCTGGACGAGGCGACGGGGCGTGTTGTTGCGTCCGTCAACGTTGGAATGGAGCCGTGGGGCATCGCCGTGGATCCTGGCAACCATCTGGTCTACGTGGCCAACCACCTCGGCCACAGCGTCACGGTCATTGCTGGTGTGAACCGACCCGCCGCGGCAGCCCCGGCACCCGGTGAACACCCACGGAGCCTGCCCATGGGTGCCGCCCGATCGCCGTGACTACGGTAAGATATCGATCGTTACCTGGTCACGCAACTGCAGTCGTTCTCCGGCGAAATCGCGAGACGGCCTTCATGAAGGTGCCGGTCCCCTCACGCGTGCAGCTCCAACTCGATGCGTCCACCAGCATACACCCGCCAACTCGGTGCAGTGAGCACCGCTGGAGCGTGGGACGTTGGGGACCGTGCCCTCCTGCTCGGGGCGCCCGGCGACCGGGTGAGTGCAGTGTGGCATTGCCGACGCAGGCCAGGGTATCCCGCAGGGCGCGGTTCGGAGCGATCAGATCCGGCCGCGCCTCATACGGCGTGTTGCATACTCTTGAGTAGCTGGCAATCGGTCCATCGCGCAGGTCTTCCGTTCATGCCCTTCCACAACGACCGGTGCTGGTCAACGCCGGACCGCATCGGTATCCTGCGAGTGCCGCCGCTGTGCCGCGGCAAGGCACCAGGCGAACTGACAGGAGTGATCCGTGCGCTGGCTACTCCTCATCACCCTTGTGGGGATCTTGCTGGGTCCGTCTAGGCAAGGTTTCCCCACCGCGACTACAGGTCGGGATGTACACGCGGAGTCGGACGTCAGCGTCGTGACGACCATCCCGGTCGGGCAGGCACCGCGCGCCCTCGTCGTGGACTCGTCGACCCATCGCGTCTACGTCGCCAATGCCGGGAGTAACACCGTGACCGTGATCGACGGCGTCGGTCGGCAGGCACTCGCCACGGTCCCCGTCGGTCAAGCGCCGTGCTGCATCGCCGTCGACCCGGCGACCCATCGGGTGTACGTGGCGAACACCAAGGGGGACACCGTCTCAGTGCTGGACGGGCGGGCGAACCGGCCGGTCGCGACGGTGCCCACAGGCGTTGGTCCCTACGCCCTGGCGGCGGACCCGTCCAGCCACACTGTCTACCTGGCCGACCACGGCGATCGGGCCACGATCGACCGGCTGCGGGGCTACGACCCCAGGCTCCGCCTGCTCGACGGCGCGTCCGACCGGATCGTCGCCGCTCAGCCGGTCGTTCCGGAATCGGCGGGGAACGGGTTGACAAGTGTCGCCGGGATCGCGGTCGATGCCCCGGACCACACCGTCATCCTCGCGGCCCGACGGATAGAAGCATCGTGGATCACCGCCCTGGATAGCACGACGCACCAACCGGTCGGTACGACGGCGCTTGAGGCGGAACAAAACCTCGCCATCCCCACATCGATCGCGCTTGATACGAGCGCACGACTCCTCGTCGTCGCCAAGTCGCCCGGGCTCCTTCGACTGCTTACTCTCGGGAGCGACCACCGGTTTGTCCCGCAAGGCAACGCCCAGCGGCCTTGTCGGGACGTCTGCGCCTTAGCGGTGGCGGTCGATGCGGGCACCAATACGCTGTACGTGGTGCGTCGTCCGGCGGATTTGCAGGCCCCTCCGCCCCTGGTCGCCCCCGCGCTGCTGGTGGAGGACGAGCTGGGGACGCTACTGGCGACGGTCCCGTTGGGGCGGTCCCCGTCGGCGATCGCCGTCGATCCGACCACCCACGCCGTGTACATCACTGACGAGGCGAGCAACACGGTGACCATGTTCCGCGGGGTCGGCTACTCCCCGCCGCTCCCATCAACCCTGCCGCCGATGGGCGGGGGAGGCGGAGTTGGGGTCACTGTGGAGGGATTGGCGGCTCCGGATTCTCCCTGCCCGGCTGATTGAGTCGCCGCGTCGGCGGTTCGCGGCGCGGGCGCCGCTGCTGGCGGGCTACCTTACGGCGGTCCTCCTCGGGCGGCCCCTGGCGGCCGGCCTGGCTTGGGAGGTGGCTCCGGCCACTATCTCCGGTAAGGTGCCCCGGCTGCACCGCGCCGGGTGCGCGACCCGGTCGAGATGCCCTCCAGCGAACGCACCGACGCCTTCATCACGGGGTGAGCGCGCTCTTGTCGGCGTGGAGCGCCTGAAGTTGTGCCTGTCAGGCGAGGGCAACTCGACGCGCCCGCAATGAAATGGTACATATGTTCTATTCACCGAGAAGGAAGCGTGCCATGGCCGACGATGTCCCAGGGGTCCGGGCGGTGACGGAGGATGTCTGGCTGGACGTGGCCGCTCAGGAGTTGGTCACCGAGCAGGGGCCGGTGGACCTCACCAGCCTGGAGTTCCGGCTGCTGCGCTACTTCCTCGACCATGCCGGCAGGGTGTTGCGGCGGGCCCAACTGATTGACGACATCTGGGAGCCAGGGGAGATCACCACGGATCGCGTCATCGACCAGTACGTCTGCCAACTCCGGCAGAAGATCGAGCCCGACCCGAAGCGCCCGCGCTACCTCCTCACCAAGCGCGGCGACGGCTATCGGTACCAGCCGCCGATCCGCCGCGCGAAGCGCTGAGATCCCGGCTACCCACTCCTGCGAACGCGGCTGCCGGCAGCGCGTGGCCACGCCCGGCCCCCGAGCCCATTTCCGGGATCGGCCCCCAGCGCTCTGGCGCGACGTCACCTTGGCGCCGCCGCAAGGCGCGCTGACACCAGCCTGACCATGCGCTGACCGTGGGCTGACATTGCGCTGACAGTCGCGCGATATGCTGCCAGGAATGGAACAACAGTTCCATTCCGAGGAGTCGGCGGCTTCCGGCTCGGAGCGCGAAGGAGGTCCGTGGTATGGACGACGGCGCCCCGACGGGGGCGACAGCGACGGGGGAGGCCGGGGGCGTCGGCCCGCCCGGCCCGGCGACGGGCGCGGCCATCCCGCCGCTCGCGGTGAGCGGGCTGGTGGTGGCCAAGGCCGCGCTCGTCAGGGTCCTGCAGTGGCACGTCCCGCAGGCGGCCGACATCGAGCCCCTGGACGGCGGTCGTTTCCTGCTCGTGTTGGCAGGCGTCGGCCAGGGGCGGCAAGCAGGCGAGGAAGAGAAAGGACTAGGAGACTCCCATGACCGATTGCAGTTGCACCAA
>CALBSQ010000165.1 GCA_937967325.1 uncultured Chloroflexota bacterium | reverse complement strand
ACACGCGTAAGATCGTCGGCAGCGTCAGATGTGTATAAGAGACAGCCTCTGCGCCCCGGCCCCCCGTCCGCCAGCCGCTCCACGAGCGCGTGCCAGTTCGTACCCGGGACAATCGTGCCAAGCACGGACGGATGACGAGCGCCGGTGGCGCCGGGCAGCCCCGTGGCGACGCCACGGACGGTCTCGGCAGCCAGCACAGCAAAAGCCAGCGCCTCCTTGGTCTTGACGTTACCGCCCAGTTCGTCCAGCATGCGCACGGATACCTCTGGAATCTCCTGCCTCAGCCAGTCGACCAAGACCGGATTGAGGGCGCCTCCTCCCGAGAGGTACAGCGCTTCGACATGGACCTTCGGGAGAACCCACCGCCGATAGGCATCGGCAATGGAACGCCCGGTCGCCAAGGTGCAAGTCGCGACGATATCCTCAGGCCGGAGTCCGGCCGCGCCACCTTGCAACCAGAGCGGCTGCGCGAAGGCCAGGCCAAACTGCTCCCGGCCCGTCGTCTTGGGTGGCGGAAGGTGCAGGAACGGATGGCTCAGGATGGTTTCCAGCAGCCCCGGATCTGGCCGGCCGGCTCGCGCGAGATGGCCGTCGTGGTCGAAGGTGAGCGCGCCCGCCGTCGCCAGATTCGCGGCGGCGTCGATGAGTAGATTGCCTGGGCCGCTGTCAAAGGCGAACACGTCGGCCGGCGTGCAGCCTGCCGGCAACACGGTAAGATTGGCGACTCCGCCCAGATTCTGCAACGCCCGGTGCTCCGTGGCGGAGCGATAGAGCGCCCAATCGACGTAGCTGACCAGCGGGGCGCCCTGCCCGCCCGCTGCCATGTCTCGAGGCCGGAAATCGGCCACGGTGGTGATGCCCGTGCGCTCGGCGATGATGCTGGGCTCGCCAATTTGGAGCGTCGAGGCAATGCCGGGTGATGGCGGCGCTCCCTGGTGGTAGATGGTCTGGCCATGTGAGCCGATCAGATCAACGTCGTGTCCCGCGCCCGCGGCAGCCGCGATGACCGCGGTCGCGGCTGCCGAGAGCGCTTCGCCGATCTCGAAGTTCAGCTCGCAGATGAGCTCGGTGTTGCCGGTCGCCGGGTCGCAGGCCTGGAGGATGCGCTCGCGCAAGCGGTCCGCCAATGGCAAGGCGTGGCTGGCCAGGGTTTCTACGCGGAGATCGGCGCCACTCCCACTGACCCGTACCAGCACAGCGTCGATGGCGTCGGCGGATGTACCGGACATGAGACCGACGACGGTCAAAGGCGGTCGAGACCGTGCGATACTTTCGGTCAACCCGCCTAGTCCTCTCGCCGTTCGCCGCTCGGGGGTACTCATCGCTATGGTATCGTCTGGCGCATCGCAATGGACGTGGCGTCGAACCTGTGTCTGGCCGCGAAAGGGTGCTGCCTGGTTCGCATCGACCGGCCGCTTTTTCGGCGCCCTCTCCCAGCAGAAGGAGGGCAGTCGGTGAAGGTCCTTGCGTAACCAGTTGTCCGCTAGGATCGTGGGTCGTGCCAAGGTTAGGAGTGTCCGAATTGATAACTCACGCGGCCAGCGAGGAAGCCCCAGCCGCCGTACGCGCCGCTGAGATCATCGCCCGGCTGCACACCGCGTACCCAGATGCCAAGTGTTCGCTCGACTTCCGGGATGCATTCCAACTGCTGGTTGCAACCATCCTGTCGGCCCAGTGTACGGACGAACGCGTCAATCAGGTCACGCCGCGACTCTTTGAGCGCTTCCCTACTCCCGCGGCGCTGGCGTCGGCCGATCAGGCGGAGATTGAGGAGCTCATCAGGTCAACCGGCTTCTACCGCAACAAAGCGAAGAGCATCCTCGGCGCCGCCCGCAAGATCGTCGACGACTTCGGCGGCACGCTCCCTCAGACCATGGACGAGCTGTTGACGCTGCCGGGCGTGGCCCGAAAGACGGCCAACGTCGTGCTTTCCAATGCCTTTGGCATCATTGAAGGCATTGCCGTCGATACCCACGTCTCCCGCCTCGGTCCTCGGCTCGGCCTAACCGTCGAGACGGACCCCCAGAAGATCGAGCGGGATCTGATGGAGCTATTGCCGAGGAGCGCGTGGCTCTTCGCCAACCACGCGCTCATTCTCCACGGTCGCGGTATCTGCAATGCGCGCAAGCCGCGCTGCACCGAGTGTACGTTGTTGGAGCTGTGCCCCACCGGGCAGCGGCAGACGCGCCGCGATTAGTGCCCAGTCGGTTTAGCTACTTCCAGCAACGGATGGGGACGGAGGCGCCGGGGCGGCGACTGCGGTCCGCCGCCCCGGCATCCCAGCCCCCATCGTCTGCCGCTAGCGGAGTGACGTAACCGCCACCGGCTACCGCATCCGCGTGTAGGTCATGCCGCCGGCGTGTCGGGCTGCTCCCTTTAGCTCCAGCATGGTGAGCGTGCTGGTGACCGCGGCGATGGCGATGCCGGTGGAGCGGGAGAGTTCATCGACGTGTTGCGGCTCAGTCGTCAGGGCCTCCAAGAGCACACTCTCGGTGGCGTTTTCGGGCAGCAGCTCGACGAGCTGGAGCTGCTCCGCCACCAGGCCAGGATTCAGCTCCTCCAACACGTCCTCTACGCGGCTGATGAGCTTGGCCTCGCCGCGCCGAATGAGCGCGTTAGTTCCAACGCTGGCCTGAGATGTGACATTCCCGGGCACGGCGAACACCTCGCGATTGTGTTCCAGGGCCATGCGAGCGGTGATCAATGCGCCGCTCACGTCGCCGGCCTCGACGATGATAGTACCCATGGTCATGCCGGCGATCAACCGATTGCGTGCGGGGAAGTTATCTCGCTCCGGCTTGGCACCGGGCAGGTATTCCGAGAGGAGCGCCCCGTTCTTTACGATCGCGTCGGCCAGGGCTCGGTGCTCCCCGGGATAGATCACGTCCACGCCGCTCCCCAGTACTGCGACCGTGCGGCCGCCGGCTTGGAGCGCCGTGCGGTGCGCGATCGCATCAATGCCGCGCGCCAACCCGGAGACGATAGTAACGGCATGGCGGACCAGGTCGCTTACCAGGCGTTCTGCAATCAGCTTGCCGTACGCCGTCGCCGTGCGCGTGCCGACCACCGCTACCGACAGCCGGTCCTCAGTCAAAAGCTCCCCCCGCACGAATAGGACGGGCGGCGGCGCGTAGATCTCTTTCAAGAGCGACGGATAGGCGGGATCCCGCAGGGTGAGGACGTCGATGCCGGATCGCTGGGCGCGCGACAGCAGGGCGGTGGGATCGTTGGTGCGGCGATAGGCGACGAAGGCGTCGGCTGTCTTCCCATCCAGCCCGGCAGTCCGTAATTCCTGGTCGCCGGCCGACCAGGCAGAAACGGCCGTTCCAAACCGCTCTAGCAGGCGGGCGAACTTAACCGGACCCAATCCGGGCACTTGCATACACGCGACCCAAAGAGCGCGCTCGTCATCGGGCAAGCCGCCGGCGGTTTCCATCGTCGGGATCATAGCACCGTTGATGGTATAGTGATTGGCCGCACGCAGGGTTGAGGAGTTGTCGTGCTTCGTGTGCTCCGACTGCTCTGGTCGACCCTGGGCGATTACTATTATGAGATACTACCGTTTACCGCGATTAACTTGATGTGGCTGGTATGCCTCGTCGGTGCTCCCCTCATTGGCGGCGCCATCGTCAAGGCATTCCCCGTCCCACCGGCACTATTGGCCTTTGCTGCCTCACTCATTGTTATCCCACCCGCCTTCGCAGGGTTGTTTTACGCTGCGCGAAACTTTGCCGATGGCTACAACATCGGTCCGCGTGATTTTCTCCTGGGGTTTCGCCGCTATTTCGCCCGCGCCTGGCAACTTGCCGCTGTGGATCTCGTCGCGGGTGGCCTGATCGCCGCTAATTTCGTCTTCTATTTGACGCGGCCGAATTCGGCCGTGAAGCTCATCGCGGTGTTGTGGGTATACGTCGTCTTGTTCTGGCTGGCAGCACAGCCCTACCTGTTTGGCTTGTTGATCTTTCAGCGCGACAAACGGCTACGAACGACGTTGCGCAACGCGGCGCTGTTGGTCGTTGCCAACATCGGCTATTCGTTGTCGTTAGTGATCGTGGGCGCTGTGTTCTTGGTGCTGAGCATCGGTCTCGGGCTACCCGCGCTTGCGTTCACCGGCATCGTCGGTGCGATCTGGTTCACGCGCGCACTGGACGTGCTACTGGCGAAGTATCCCGGCACACGCCGCCAGGAGACCACCGACGCCGATCGTCCGGGCGGACCGCAGGAGGCGCGCCCGCAGCCACAGCGCTAGGCGTTGCATCCGGCAAGTTCAGGCGGCGATTGGCCCCTGGCGACTGATGGAGGTTGTTTATTTGATCCAGTGTTTTCCGGACATGCCAAATGGTGGGCGACTTCGCCACTCTCGACGGAGCGCGGGCGTCTCGCCCGCCCCGGTCGCTTGCCTATCGAAACGCCTGGACTTAATTGCCAACTTCCATTAGTCGCCGGGGGCCAATCGCCGCCTGAACTTGCCGGACACACCACTGAGCGCCTCTTGACCGGGCTTAGCGTCCCCGGCGCGACCTTGAGCCGACGGTCAACCTCCAGATGCCAAACAGGAGCGCGATGAGCAGCAGGGCCGGCCAAATCGGTGGTTGCTGCAGGCCGAGGGCTTTCCCCATCGCCAGGGCGGGCGATATTGCCCAGGAGAGTAAGGCTACAACGACGAATAGGCGCGCAACCCTCATGATCGGCTGCCGACTCGGTGACAGCAATGCACCGCGCAGGAAGCGCCCCTCTGCCTGAGCCGTCCAAACCGGATCGTAGGAGCCTCGGAGGGTCGCGTCAGCGCCCTGCAGGTTTCGTCCCGCGGAGCAACCAAGAAATGACCGCCGACGCCGCTGACGGCGGACGTGCCGCACGAGGACGACATCGGGATGTCGACTACGGCGACGCCGGACAGGGCATTGTGACAACATAGGGGCACTGTACCATAGGGCGGACGCCAGGCTGGTCTATCACGTGGCGCAGCGCCGGCAGCGATACGTTGGCATTCGCACCCGGCCATGGCGCGATGCTATTTCCCTTCTAACGAAACGTTAATTCGGCGTATGTGCCGCTCTAACACCGGGCCTGTACGATACCTGAGTCATTCTTGTGGGCCTGGCGACCGGTCCTCAATCCGCGGAGGTCGAGCAACCTGCTGCCAGGATGACAATGGACGGAGAGCAGATTGGCGACGCAGCGCCCAGATCCTTTCGGCGAAATCGTCTCACTGCGTGACGCGATGAGCCGACTCATGGAGGAGAGCTTCATCCGGCCGCGGACAGTGATTCGCGGACCGGGCGCGGCTGCATTGGATGTCCCTATCGATCTCTATGACACCGGGGACGCCTTTGTCCTCCGAGCAATGGTGCCCGGCGCTCGGCCCGAAGATGTCCAACCGACGGTCCTCGGGAACACGCTCCAGATCAAGGGCCACGTCGATATGCATCAGGCCGATCCTACGCACGACGTGTCCTGGCTGGTTCACGAAGTGCCGCACGGCGCCTTTATACGCACCATCACGCTGCCGCAGCGCGTTGATCCGGAAGGCGCCAGCGCCACCTTTGAGGCGGGCATACTAACGTTGCGCCTGCCGAAGGCCGAGGAGTCTCGGCCGCGGCAGATCAAGATAACCACGGCGAATCAATCCGTTGAAGGAAGGGAGCCAGGTAATGGCTAAAGTTATCGGCATTGACCTCGGGACGACCAACTCCTGCGTCGCCTACATGGAGGCCGGCGAGCCCGTCGTCATCGAGAACGCCGAGGGCGCGCGAATTACCCCGTCCATGGTTGCCGTCACCAAGACTGGTGAGCGACTGGTTGGCCAGATCGCCAAGCGGCAGGCGGTGACCAACCCCCAGAACACGATCTTCTCCATCAAGCGCTACATGGGGCGCAAGTTCAGCGACCCCGAGGTGCAGCGCACCATCAAGACCATGCCCTACAAGGTGACCGCCGCGGCCAATGGCGACGTGCGCGTCAAGCTCGCGGATCGCGACTACAGCCCTCAGGAGATCTCGGCGATGGTGTTGGGGAAGCTGAAGGCGGACGCGGAGGCGAAGCTGGGGGAGGGGGTGACGGAGGCGGTGATCACCGTGCCGGCCTAC
>CALBSQ010000164.1 GCA_937967325.1 uncultured Chloroflexota bacterium | reverse complement strand
AGATTTCTGCCTGTCTCGTGGGCTCGGAGATGTGTATAAGAGACAGGGGATGGACGCCAAGCGGAGCCGAAGTGCGCGGCAAAGTCTGCGTGTCCACTGGAAAGCGTGGCGTTCCTGTGGCGGCCGCTCCTGGCGACGCAAAACGTTGTGGCGCACTCGCGGAGCCGCGGGCCCTTGACAGGGAGGGTCAGACGGCGTAGGCTTCTTGCTGTTCCAGCTCGATTTTGTGTGGTCGCTTTCGACGGCGTGCCGTGCGTATGCGGATGGTGTCTATGGCCGACCTGCCGACCGGCACCGTCACGTTCCTGTTCACCGACGTCGAGGGCAGCGCCCGCCTCTGGGAGCGGTATCCGCGGGCGATGCGCGAGGCACTGCTCCGCCACGACGCCATCATCGAGGCAGAAACCGAGCGCCACCATGGCGAAATCGTCCGCCCACGCGGCGAGGGTGACAGCCGCTTCGCCGTCTTCCCCCGCGCCACCGACGCGGTGGCCGCGGCCGCCGCCATCCAGGTGGCGCTGCACGCCGAGGCCTGGCCTGTTGAGATTACGATCCGTGTGCGGCTGGCGCTGCACACCGGCGAGGCCGATCGTCGGGACGGCGACTACTACGGCAGCGCCGTCAACCGCTGCGCTCGCCTGCGGGCCATCGCCCATGGCGGCCAGACCTTGGTGTCTGAGGCGACCTGCAACCTGGTGCGCGGCGCCATGCCCCCGGGCGCGAGCCTTCAGGATTTAGGGAACCACCGGTTGCGCGATCTGGCCCTACCCGAGCGCGTGTATCAGCTCCACTGCCCCGGCCTACCGGCTGACTTTCCTCCGCTACGGTCCCTGGATTCGCGGCCGAACAACCTGCCGACCCAGGCCACGCCGTTCATCGGACGGGAACGGCAGCTCGAGATGCTGAGGGCGCGCCTGGTGCGACCAGACGTACGACTATTGACGCTCACTGGTCCTGGCGGGGCGGGCAAGACTCGGTTGGCGCTGCAGGCGGCCGCGGACCTGCTCGACAGCTTCGACGATGGCGCCTTCTTTGTGTCGCTCGCTCCTCTCAGCGACGCCACGCTAGCACACTCGACGGTGGCCCGGGCGCTCGGGGTCGATGAGGTCCCGGGTCACCTCCTCATTGACTCGCTCAAGGACTACTTGAAGGACAAGCAGCTCCTGCTCGTACTCGACAATTTTGAACACTTAGTCGACGCCGCGCCGATGGTGGCGGAGCTACTGGCCGGGAGTGGCCGGCTCAAGGTGCTGACCACGAGCCGGGTCCCCCTACGCCTGTACGGTGAAAATAGTTTGCTTGTTCCTCCTATGGAGCTTCCCGACCAACGGGTGGCGCCGACGCCGCGGAATCTCAGTCAGTGCGAGTCGGTCAAGCTGTTTGTCGAGCGCTCAACGGCGGCGAAGCCGGATTTCACGCTGACGGATCAGAACGCGCCGGCCCTCGCGGAGATCTGCCATCGCCTGGACGGACTGCCGCTGGCGATCGAGCTGGCGGCGGCGCGCGTTCACGCGCTGTCGCCGCGGGCGATGCTCGACCGCATGGTCCGTCGCCTCCCGCTGCTGACGGGAGGGCCGCGGGACGTACCGGCCCGGCAGCAAACGCTTCGACGCACGATCGCCTGGAGCTACGACCTGCTGGACGCCGACGAGCAGATCCTCTTTCGACGGCTGGCGGTCTTTCGCGGCTGCACCCTGGAGGCGGCCGAAGCCGTCTGCAGCGCCCCGGCCGCGCAACCAGGCTCGACCTCGATCGCGATCGGGCCTCTGGACATCGACGTCTTGGATGGCGTCGTGTCGCTGGTCGAGAAGAGTCTGCTGCGCCAGGAAGAGATTCCTGATGGACAGCCTCGGTACGTGATGCTGGAGACGGTCCGGGAGTATGCTTTGGAGCGCCTGGCGGAGAGCGACGAGGCGGATGCAATCCAGCGCCGGCACGTCCTCCACTATCTCAAGCTCGCGGAAGCCGCCGACCAGGAGGTCGCATCGCCGCACGAGGAGATGTGGCTGGCGCGCATCGAACAGGAGCACGACAACTTCCGCGCGGCGCTGGACTGCTGCGTGGCGCGTGGCTACGTCGACCCCGGGTCCCGGCTGGCGCTCGCGCTCTGGTGGTACTGGACCGTTCACGGTCGCGTCAGCGAGGGCCGGCAACACTTCGCCGCGCTGCTCGCGCGATTCCCGCTACGAGAGCCAACCGGCCCCCGAGCTGCGCAGCGGGCGAACGCTTTGCGCGCCGCGGGGATGCTCGCTGCGAGTCAGGGGGACTTCGCGGCCGCACGCGCGCTTCAGGAAGATGGCCTCGCCGTCTTGCGGGCCCTTGGCGACCTGGGCGGCGTGTATGCTGCCGTCGCATTGCTGGCCATTGTCGCCAACTCGCAGGGCGATTATCTCACGGCGCACGGCTATGCCCGGGAGTACCTCGAGATCGCCCGCGCGCTTGAGGACAAGCTGATGATCGCCAACGCCCAACACACCTACGCCTACGTGCTGCACGAGCAGGGTGACTATGCCGCGGCGCGGGAAATGGCCGAGGAGAGCCTGACCTTTTCCCGCGAATCAGAAGAACCGCTGTTTATCGCCGCGGCGAGCCTGACACTGGGTATCATCGCGCGGGATCAGGGCGACTACGACACGGCCCAAAACCACATGGACGCGACGCTCGCCATCTATCGCGAGACGGGGGGTCGGCGCAACGTCGGTCTCGCGCTGGCCAACCTTGGCAGCGTCGCGTCGGCGCGGGGTGACTTCGTAACGGCGCGTGAGCGGCTTGGCGAAAGCCTGGCCATTTACCAGGAGATGGGCGACACCGCCGGCATCGCATTTGTGTTGGAGTGGTTGGCGATGCAGGCGGCGGTGCAGCGCCAATCCGCTCGGGCGCTCTCTCTTGCCGGGACAGCCGCGGCGCTCCGGGAGACGGTCGGGGCGCCGCTCTCGCCCGGCAGCCGGGCCAAGCTGGACGAGAAGCTCGCCGCGGCTCGAAAAGCGCTCGGGGAGGCCGCCGCGGCCGCGGCATGGGCAGAGGGCCGCGGCCAGTCGATCGCCGAGGCGGTTGCGTTCGCGCTGGCGCCCGCGGACGGCGCTCCCTCCGCTCCTGTCGACGCCCGCTTATCTCGTGAGACGCGCGACGCGGCATCTTCGTCTGTGCTGAGCATCCGCGAGTTCGAGGTCGTGGCCCTGATCGCGCGGGGCTGCACGAATCGCGAGATCGCGGCGAAGTTGGTGATCACCGAAGGCACCGCGGCGAACCACGTCGCGCACATCTTCAACAAGCTGGGCTTCAGCTCCCGCAGCCAAATCGCTGTGTGGGCCGTCGAGAATCGCGCGCTGGTTGATCGCCTGACCTAGGACCAAGGTCCCCAGTGCGGCCGTTCGGGCCAGGCGCCCGAAATTCGCGTCTCTGGTGGTGGGAGTTACGCTCCCGAAACGAGTAAAGGAGGGTCCGATGCCTCGGTTTCTGGATGTGCATTCCGGCGCGCACGGCGTCACACTCGAAGCGCTGGCGGAGAACCACCGCAAGGATCTGGCGGTCCAGGGCAAGCACGGCGTACGGTACCTCAAGTATTGGTACGACGCGGCAACCGGCAAGATCTTCTGCCTCTCCGAAGCTCCCAGCAGGGAGGCAGCCCTCGCGGTACATCGGGAGGCGCACGGGCAGATGCCGGACGAGATCTTCGAGGTCCAGGAGTTCGAGTAGGCTGCGAGGCAGGTCAGGCCGCACTGCTCGCAGAAGGTGCAGCGCGGATGTGTATTTCATGTGCATTTCTATAGATGCTCGGAGGGCGGCGTTGGGGTAGCCTGGGTGCGTTCGTAGATCGGATAAGGAGAAGGCACCGTGAGCGTAACGCAACCCACACCACTGGACGCGACGGCCCTCGACGACCTGACGGCCCGGCTGCGGGGAGAGCTGGTCCAGCCGGCCGACCCCGGGTACGCCGCCGCCTGCAAGGTCTACAACGGTATGATCGACCGCCACCCCCGCCTGATCGCCCGCTGCGTCGATGCGGGCGATGTCGTGGCGGCAGTGAACTTCGCCCGCACCCACGGCCTCGCTTTGGCCATTCGCGGCGGCGGGCACAACGGCGGCGGTCTGGGGATCGTCGACGACGGCCTGGTGATCGACCTGTCGCGCATGCGCGGCGTGCGTGTGGACCCCGAAGGCCGGACTGCGCGCGTGGCAGGGGGCTGTGTGTATGGCGACGTCGACCACGCCACCCATGCCTTCGGTCTCGCCACTCCTAGCGGTGTCATCTCGACGACCGGGGTTGGTGGCCTGACTCTCGGCGGCGGCATCGGCCACCTGTCGCGGAAATATGGCCTGGCGATCGACAACGTGATCGAAGTTGATGTGGTGCTCGCCGACGGCAGTCTCGTGACCGCGAGCGCCCACAAAAACGCCGACCTCTTCTGGGCAGTGCGAGGCGGCGGCGGCAACTTTGGCGTCGTCACCTCCTTCCTGTTCCGGCTCAATCCGCTGAGCACGGTGTACGCCGGGCCGATGCTCTGGCCCCTGGAACAGTCGGCGGAGGTGCTGCGCTGGTACGACGACCTCATCGCCGCCGCGCCCGAGGATCTCATCGGCTTCTTCGCCTTTCTCGGGGTCCCCCCCGTCGCGCCTTTTCCGCCGGAGTGGCATGCGAAGACCGTGTGCGGCGTCGTCTGGTGCTACACCGGTCCGCTCGACCAGGCCGAGGAGGTGTTCAAGCCGATCCGGCGATTTGGCCCACCAGTCGTCGACTTCGTCGGTCCTCTGCCCTTCCCGGCGCTCCAGAGCATGTTCGACGCGCTCTACCCGCCCGGCGATCAGTGGTACTGGCGGGCCGACTTCGTGGCGGAGCTGAGTGACGAGGCGATCGCCCGGCACGTCGAGTACGGGATGCAGTTGCCCACGCTCAAGTCGACGATGCACTTGTATCCGATCAACGGCGCCGTCCACCGCGTGGGAAGGCACGAGACGGCTTTCAGCTATCGCGACGCGAAATACGCCGCGGTGATCGCCGGCGTCGACCCCGATCCTGCCAACAACGACCGGATCATCGCCTGGTGCAAAGACTATTGGGAGGCGTTGCATCCCTACTCGATGGGCGGCGCCTACGTCAATTTTATGATGGACGAGGGTCAGGAGCGGGTACAGGCGACCTACCGCGACAATTACGCCCGCCTGGTCGAGATCAAGCGGCAGTACGACCCGACCAACCTCTTCCACGTGAATCAGAACATCAAGCTGGCGATGCAGTCGAGCTGACCCGAGCGCCGGACCGCCGTCCGGCCCGCGCGTGTGACGCCGGGCCACGAGATCATCTCCAAGACCACACTCGGGCTCTATGCTCGGTCGGGAAAGCGAGGGACGTTATAAGGAGGCACAGCATGGCGAACGACCCCACCGCGCGCGTCGCGGAGCTGCTCCAGGAGTTGGTCGGAGACGGTACGCAGGGCCCACAGCGCGGCATCCAGGCCGCGGCCTACCTGCACGGGGAACTCGTGGTCGACGCGTGGGCGGGCATGGCTGATCCGGCTGCCGGTCGCCCGGTGGCCGGCGACACCCTTTTCACCGTGTACTCGGCTGGGAAGGTCATCCTCAGCACTTGCGTGCATCTGCTCGCCGAACGCGGTCTCCTCGACTACGATGCGCCCGTCGCGCAGTACTGGCCCGAATTCGCCGCCAACGGCAAGGCGGGCGTGACCGTGCGGCACGCGCTGACGCACCGCGCCGGCATCCCCTACCTGCCGCCGGGCACGACCCCTGAGGCGCTCTGCGACTGGGAGGGCATGTGCGTCGCCGTCGCCGCGCTCACGCCGTTATGGGAGCCGGGGACGCGGCTGGGCTACCACGCGGCCACGTTCGGCTGGATCCTCGGGGAAGTCGTGCGCCGGGTCGATGGCCGGCCGTTCGGCCAGTTCGTGCAGGAGGAGATCTGCGCGCCGCTGGACCTGGACGGGCAGTTGTACTTCGGCATTCCCGACGCCGCGGAGCCCCGGGTCGCCACGGCGGAGCTGCTGGCGCCACCGCCTACCGTGCCTCCCGCGCCTGACGCCCCGGACCAACAGGCCATGCCCGAGTGGATGCGCCGGATCTTCAACCGGCCGGACGTACGCCGCGCCTGCTTCCCCGCCGCTGGTGGGCTGATGACGGCGCGGGCCCTCGCCCGCCACTATGCCGCGCTGATCGGCGCGGGAGTAGGGGGCGTCCGGCTCCTGCCGCCCGAGCGGGTGGTGGCGGCGACCGTCCCGCTGCCGGACGAGCCGGACATCGTGTGGGGCATCAAGGCGGCCAAGGCGCTCGGCTACTTGCTGGGCGGGCCGGAACTCGACGCATTTCCCGCCCTCGTAGGCCGCCGGCACAGCGCCTTCGGCTTCCCGGGTATCGGCGGGAACATCGGCTACGCCGATCCCGAGTACGGGCTGGCTGTGGCCATCCTCTCAACTGGGCGGGGCGTTGACCCGAAGCACATGGTCGCCCAACGGATCCGAGCGGTGCTCGGCATTCCCGAGGAACCGGCAGGCGAGCAAGTTGAGGCGAGGCCCCAGTGTTGACCCCAATGTACACCGCCACGGTGTACGCTGCCAATGTACGACATGCTCAGGAGCGTGTCTATGATTTATCGGCACAAGACTGGGTGACGGCCAGATCCTCTAGCAGCGCCGCCGCCCGCGTAGCCCCACCCAGCGCCAGCAGCGACCTGCCAACCTCGACGGCCCGTTCTCGATACGACGGCGACGACATCACATGCTCCGCCGTGGCGCGAAGCGACCGGGGCGTGCAGCGGTGAGCAGGTGGGAGGCGCACGCCAGCGCCGGTCGCGGCTACGCGGCCGGCGGCTTCCGCCTTATCCAGCCCCGCCGGCAGGATGAGCGACGGCACACCGGCCTGCAAGGCGGCGAGCAGTGAGCCGGCGCCGCCATTCGTGATGAGCAGCGACGCGCCTGCCAGCGCCTCGCTGTAGCGCACGTGGCCAACGACCCGCACGTGGGGCGGCCCAACTCCCTGCAACTGCTCGCTTCGTATTGAGCCCCCGGCAACGAGCAGCTCCCCGCGCCAGCCTTGCATCGCCTCTACGGCCAGCGTCAGGAGACCCGATCCGGTGTGCGTCATGCCCTCGGTGACGAATATCCGCCGCTGGCCTACCGGGGCGGCGTGTTCCCCTAGAGCGGGCTCGTGGACCAAAGGCCCAACGCCCTGGACGCAGCGCGGCAGCGTCGCACCGGGCGATTCCAGGGCCGGTCCCCCTGGGTACAGGTACAACAAGGGAGAGCAGCCGGCGACGCGCGCCGACGAGACACGTCTTTCCGCATGCCAAGCACGGGCGAGAGAAGACCAGCGATGCGTTGCCGACGCCGCACGCAATCGAGAAAGCTGCCAACCGGCACGCGCGGTGAGCAGACCGGCATGCCCGTCACGACGTGGCAGGCCCCAAAACGGAGGCGGTTGCCCTGACACCGGCCAGGTGCAGAAGATGAAAGGGGATACCGTGGCCCAGGGCAGTCCAAATAGGCCGGCCGCGAGCGGCACGCCCAACGTGATCCCGTCGTTCACCAGCACCCCGGCCGACCAGTGCTTCGCCGCAACCGCGACATCATTGCCCTGTACGGCCGCCTCCGCGACCGGCAGATCGACAAACAGTCGGTCGACGACTTCGGCATTAGGCAGGCGTCGCAGGTCCGGCAAGACCTCGCCCAGATGGTTGAAGTCCCGATCCGACGCCAGGCGGGGAGGGAAGAACAGTACGCCCGCGGCCTCGACGGCGCTGCGATAGGAGCTGGCGGTCAACATCGCTGCCTCATGCCCGCGGTCGAGCAGCGCCCGCGCAACGGCCAGCGCCGGGTTGACGTGCCCCG
>CALBSQ010000163.1 GCA_937967325.1 uncultured Chloroflexota bacterium | reverse complement strand
CCGCCGCTGAGAACCTCGTCGGCCCCGACGTAGGTGACGCGATCTCCCTGGTGAACGATGGTCAGGCCCGTCTCCGGATCGACGTACCAGAGCAGTCGGACGCCGGTGCGCAGCCAGTCGCGAATCTTCTCCTGGACCTCCACCGCCCGATCGGAAGGCGAGAACAGCTCGACGACGAGGTCGGGCGCCTCGGCCGATGCCGCCGTCCGCTTGTCCTTTGGGATACGCCTGCGTCGGTAAAAGGCAACGTCCGCGCCGCGTGCATCGAAGCGGCTCTCTTTGACGCGGACCATGTGCTCCCCACCGACAACCGCGCCAAGCCGGCGTCGCACGACGAACCCGCGGAGAATAGCGGACAGAGCAGCGACGAAGAAGCTATGGTAGAAGTTCGGCACGTCCCACTCCACGATCTGTCCATCCACGAGCTCGCGCAGTTTGCCGTCGTCGGGGAAGTCGTCGAGATCGTCGATCGTGTAGCGTTTGCTGGTCGCGGGCGCCATCGCCATACAGACGCTCCTTTCCTTGGGAGATATTCCTGATTCTAGGCCGGGGTACCTACCGTTCCGCTATCGTCTCCCTGGAAAGATCAGCGGCGGCGGCGGCCCGTCATCCTCCGGCTCGCCCGGCCGGATCAGACGCGGGCGACGCGGAGCCTCTACCGGCGGCGTCTCCGACGCTGGCTCTGGTTCCGGCGCCGGCACATCTCCGCTAGGTTCGGGCGGCCCTTCGCGCTTGCCACTGCCGCGCCTCGCCTCGACCTCCTTTTGCTCCGCCCGCTCGGCGAGCGTCTGCTGGAGCAGCCCACCGCAGAGCTGCCAGAGGAGAGAACGGATGACAAAGGGCGCGACATCAGCGGTGACCTGATTCGTGGCATTGGCAATCTCCATCGCCATCGCTTTGGTCGCGTCCTCCGGACTGTCCGCCTGGTGGCTGGTCACCGCCTCGCCTACCAGCGCCTGGCTGAGGTGCTGCACGAATCCCAATGGGTCCTGGGGCGTGAGCTCTACCTCGTAGCCGGACAGCAGGCGGACGACACGCAGGCCGCCTGGGCGCAGCCCGGCGAGCCAGAGAGCCATGCGCGCAGAATTGGCCGCCAGCGCCTCGCCGGCTTCGCCGGCGCCGCGATACCAGTCCGGTCCCTGCTCGCGCAGGCCGGCGACCGTTCGCGCGATGACCTGCTCCATAAACTCGAGCTGCTCCCCCGGCGGCTGATCCGGCGGGCGCTGCTCATCGTGCTCATCGGGCATGGGGCGACCCCTTCGACGTCAATGAATCCGCAAGAGCGTAGCATGCCGGGCATAGCGAGCCTAGAGTATACTCCTGACCCATCCGGGAGCGGCAACGGTGAGAGGGAACGGCGATGCCAGACACGACGGATACTGAAGCACGGTTGCTGGCGGAGCTCGACCGCTTCGATCTGGTCGATCTGCTCCGACAACTGGTGCGCCGGCGCAGCGATACGTCGGAGGCGGATGTCGCCGAGTACCTGCAGCGTCGGTGGCAAGACCGTGGCATCCACACCATCGTGACCGAGGTCGAGCCGGGGCGCTGCAATGTGACGGCGGAGGCAGGCGATTCAGGACCGAGCATCCTGTTGAACAGCCACATGGACACCGTGCCGCCGGGGCAACGGGAACGCTGGACGGCCGACCCCTTTGGTGGGGAGGTTCGCAATGGCCGCTTGTATGGTCGAGGCGCGGTGGACGCCAAAGGCTGCCTGGCGGCGATGATCGCTGCCTTCGAGACGCTCGCGGCCACCGGCGTCAACGGCCGTCTGGTGCTGTCGGCCGTCTCCATGGAGGAGAGCGGCGGCATGGGCACCCAGCGGGAGGTCGGTCGGGGTCTGCGAGCCGACGCCGCCATCATCGGGGAGCCGACCAACTTACAGCCGAACCTGGGACATCGTGGCGCCATGCGGGTCGAGATCGAAGCGCGCGGTCTCCCCGCGCACTCGGCGCACCCCGACAGCGGCATCAACGCCATCGCTGCCATGGCGCCGGTCATCATTGCCCTGGAGCAGCTCGATCGGCGGCTGGCGGGCCGCCTTGACGCTATCCTCCACCAGCGCCCTTGCCTGACCGCGACCGTCATTCAAGGCGGCGACGCCGGCAACGTCGTGCCCGCTCGCTGCTCGCTGCTGCTGGATCGCAGGACGTTGCCGACTGAGCGGGAAATGGATGTGGCGGCCGAGATAGAGGCGGCCATTATCGACGCGACGCGCGAAAGCCGGGCGGAGGTTCGCCTGCAGCCGGT
This sequence comes from uncultured Chloroflexota bacterium, assembly GCA_937967325.1. Lineage (GTDB taxonomy): Bacteria > Chloroflexota > UBA4733 > UBA4733 > UBA4733 > UBA4733. The sequence continues at coordinate 4,545 of CALBSQ010000163.1, read as the reverse complement.
ACGCTGGACTCAGGGCGCCGTCACCGACCCGAGCGATGCGATCGCCCAAACGCTCTGCGACGCTGCCGCCACCATTCGCGGCCAGGCGCCGGCGCCGGCCGGCTTCTTCGCTTGCTGCGACATGACCTTCCTGTCCGCTATCGGAATCCCGACGGTGATCTTCGGACCGGGTGAAGAGCGAATGTGCCACGTCTTCGACGAGAGCATGGCGCTGGACGATCTGCGCCACGGCGCCCAGGTGTATGCGCTGACGGCGCAACGCTGGCTGCGCAACTGAGGGGAGTAGATGAGCACATGGCCACGCTGTTCAGTAAGCGCCTTTCCCAACAGGAGGTCCGGAGGCGAGTTGGCGACCCGAGCCAGCTTGGCGGTGTGCGCGAGAGCGTGCTGCAAGGCGGACGGTCGGCGGGCGTTCGCGCCCTCGACATCAGCACGGGCGGCGGCCTGACCTTCACGGTGCTGCCGGACCGCTGTCTGGACATCGGCTCCGCCTCCTACGAGGGCGCGTCGCTCTGCTGGCACTCACCGGCCGGCATCGTACATCCTGCCTACTATGAGCCGGCGGGCGAGGGATGGCTGTGGAGCTTCTTTGGCGGCCTGCTCACTACCTGCGGCTTGACGCAGACCGGCCCGCCGAATCAGGACGCCGGAGAAATGTTGGGCGAGCATGGTCGCATCGCCAACGCGCCGGCAGAGGAAGTACGCTACGGAAGCTCCTGGCAAGACGATGAGCTCAGCTTCTGGGTCGAGGGAAGTGTGCGCGAGGCGCGGTTGTTTGGTCCGAACCTGCGCCTGCACCGGCGCATCAGCGCTCAGCTCGGCGGCCGCACCATCCAACTGGACGATGAGGTGACAAACCTCGGCTTCGCACCGTCTCCCCTCATGCTGCTGTACCATTGCAACGCCGGCTATCCGCTACTCGACGAGGGAGCCGAGCTGGTCGTAGGCAATGGCGACGTCCAGCCCCGCGACGCGCAAGCGCAGGTTGGACTGGCAGACTGGTCACGGATGCCCGGCCCCCAGCCGGGCTGGAAGGAGCAAGTGTTCTACCACACTCCGAAACCGCGAGCCGACGGATGGTGTACGGCAGCGCTGATCAACCGACAGTTCGACAACGGCCGCGGCCTTGGCATGGCCCTGCACTGGCGACAGGACCGGTTGCCCTACCTCGCCCAGTGGAAGATGGTCGGCGAAGGCGCCTACGTGCTCGGGCTGGAGCCAACCAACTGCCTGGTCGAGGGGCGGCACGCCGAGCGCGAGGCAGGCCGACTGCAGTTCATCGGCCCCGGCGAGCACCGGACATTCTCTCTCCGGTTCGAGGTTCTGCCCGACACCGCCGCCATCGAAGGGTGGACTGCGCAGCTCCGATAAGGATCGCGAGCCCGCTGCCGAAAGTCCCGTCGATGAGAGGCTGCAATAGTCCCGTTAGAGCATTGCTCGGTTGGCAAGGCAGTGGTAGCATTGCGATGGTCCGAAGCCTCGACGGAGGAGGGGCCGTTGAGCAGCGGAATGCACAGGTCTAATCGAGCGGATCATGGCCATGGTGGTTTCCCTTGGGTGCTCGCGAACCCATCAAGTCAACCGGGCCAAACCGCTCTATCTTAACTCCCCGCACCAGCGTCGTCGCGACGAGTCGCACAGTCCTTACCTACGTATCTTGGTGACGCCGGACGCAGCGGCGGATCTGGTGTTGTGGGAGGAGAAGGCAACCGGCAATGTGGTGGTGTTCACAGACCCAGAGCAGTCGCCCCGCCTCTTGCTCGCGCATGGGGACGACCTTACTGGGCTGGGTCGTGGCTGCCTCCCTGAGCCGGTCTTGCTCGCCGTTCGACGAGACTCGCCACCATTAACTGTTCCTCTCGCTGGGATCGGAAGCGTGCAATGGCAACTTGCGGAGATCGAGCAAGGTTGAAATGAGTACAGCTACACTCCAGGATGCGCCTAACCGTGTTGGAACGCCTCCGGCTGCCAAGCCGATGCATGATCGGCTGCCTTTTCAAAAGAAGGTGAATCTGCTCTCAGATCGGGGTCTTTGGCCCCAACTTGAGTCGCTCGCCAAGCGGCATGGCTGGCACAGCGACGAAATGTCGACGTTCATTGACGAGAACTTGCCCAAGGCGCCCTGCCCCATCTGTTCCACGCCATTTTACGTCTACTCGCGGCGGGTAAAGTACTGCTCCGACAAGTGCCGTCGGGCGGCGGCCGCGGCCCCCGAGCGAGGCGTGCGGACTACTCCGGTGACCACGGAGTCCAGGAAGGTGCGGCTGCCGCACAGCGGCGACCTGTGCGTTCGGTTGGAACGAGTCGAGGCGGATGCCCGGAACCGGCGCTTCTACATGCTCATGGTCGTGCAGGACCTGTTTGGCGCCGTCGCACTGGTCCGCCGTTGGGGTCGTGATGAGCACGAACGCTCGCAGCAGGTTGTCTCTACCTTTCCATCACTCGATCAAGCGCTGGAGCAGCTCGAGCGGCACAAGGAAGTGTGCCTGAAGCGGGGCTACCGTCTGATCGCGGTGGAGCGTGGCCGCATCAATCCGAAAGACCTGGAGTAAGGCCGTTTGACCCGGCAAGACATGTCGTGGCGCGCTCGTGGATAACCGTCCCATTGGTGTCTTCGATTCCGGCCTGGGTGGTCTGACCGTTGTTCGGCAGCTCGCTCGCGTGTTGCCGAACGAGCGAATCATCTACCTGGGGGACACGGCTCGCGTGCCATATGGCCCGCGAAGCCAGCAGATTGTGACCAAGTTCGCTCGACAGGACGCCTACTTTCTGGCCGGACGCAACGTCAAATACATCGTGATCGCCTGCAACACGGCGTCGGCGCAGGCGGAACATGACCTCGCGCAGCGGCTCGCCATTCCTGTGCTGGGTGTGATCGACCCCGGGGCCAGAGCAGCGGCGGCCTGCAGCCCGAGCGGACGCATCGGCATTGTCGGCACTCGCGGAACTATCTCCAGCGGCGCCTACCAACGCGCGCTGCAATCGCTCCTGTCACACCCTAGCATCGTGGCCCAGCCGTGCCCGCTGTTCGTGCCTCTCGCCGAAGAAGGCGAGCATCTGTCCGACGCCGCGGAGCTCATCGCCCGCCAGTACCTTCAGGTATTTGTTGACCGGCCGGTCGAAAGCCTCATTTTGGGTTGCACGCACTACCCGATCCTGGAGTCCGTCATCCGGCGGACCGTTGGCCCGAACACCCGGCTGGTGGACCCGGGCGTCGCCACCGCGCAGGCGCTGGCGCTGGCGCTGGCGCAGCGAGGGCTCGCGGCGGCGGGCGATAGCGACCCCCACCATGAGTTCTTCGTTACCGACTGCTCAGATCGATTTCAGGAGCTGGCCGAGCGGTTCCTCGGCAGACGCCTCTGCTCCCGAGTCGAACAGGTAGAGCTCGATTGACCGAAGCAGCGCCGTGCCCTCGGTAGTCGACGCGATCATCGTGCTCATTCTGCTGGTCGTCGCCTGGAATGGCTTCCGTACCGGCTTTCTCCTGGAGTTGGCAAGTCTGGCTCGCGCCATTGTCGGCATCCTTGCCGGCATCCGTCTCTTCCCAATAGTCGCGATGTGGATTACTCGCGCCGTCAACTGGCCCCAGGCGCTGGCCAACCTGGCCGGCTTCATTGTGATTTTCCTCCTGGCGCACGTCGCCGTCACCGCGATCTATGCCTTCACCGTCTATCCTTCGGTGCGCACGCTGCACCGTGTGCCGGGGCTGGGATGCCTCGATCGCGTCGCCGGCATGGTACCGGCGGCCGTCCAGGCCCTGTTCTGGTGCGCCTTTGCCCTCTCCGTCCTGTTGCTGCTGCCGGTCGGATCGGGCATACAGGGAGCAATCACCAATTCAGCCCTCGGCAACGCGCTGGTGGTGGACCTCTCGACGTTGGAGCCGCGGTTGCAAACGGTGCTGGGTGACGCCGCGCGCGACACCTTGCTGTACGTGACGCCACCCGCTACGTCGACCGAGGGTACCGTCCAACTCCACTTTCCTCCTGGACTCTCCCTCGCCACAGACCAGCAGGCCGAGCAGACGATGCTGGACTTCGTCAACCAGCAACGCCGTCAGCGCGGCCTGCCGGTATTACGCTGGGACCCCGCCTTGACATCCGTCGCCAGGGCGCACAGCACCGACATGTTTCGTCAAGGCTATTTCAGCCACACCAGTCCCCAGGGAGGGTCGCCCTTCGACCGCATGCAGGCGGCAAGTATCAAATACACCGCTGCCGGGGAGAACATCGCCTACGCGCCAAACGTCACCATCGCCGACACCGGGCTCATGAACAGCCCCGAGCATCGCGCCAATATTCTCCGCCCAGAGTTCAGCCGGGTGGGCATCGGAGTGATCAGTGGCGGCCTATTCGAAGAGATGTTTACGCAGGACTTCGCGAGTTGAGCCGGGGGCCGGGGAGCAAGGGGGCAGAGGAGCAGGGGAGCAGAGGAGAACCGGGTTCGGGAGGACGGACAGCCGCGGCGGAACGTCACTTCCAATCGATCCGCCGTCCCTACCGCGCCAAGTCGCCCCCTGCTCCCCTGCTCCTCTGCCCCCTTGCTCCC
>CALBSQ010000162.1 GCA_937967325.1 uncultured Chloroflexota bacterium | reverse complement strand
GGGCGGCGATGTGCATGGCGCCGAAAGGAGGCCAGATGACGAGTAACACGCTCGATCAGCGGCCCCTGGCGCGGCGCACGCCGGCCCCTCCGCGCTGACGCGGGAGGTTCTGCGTCTTCCCCGCAGTGGCGGCGTGGCGCGACCCCTCGGCACCCTCCCGATGCACCGTGACAGCTTCGGACTGATCCATTTCGACTTCGAGCTCGACAACCTCCGCTGGCGCGACCACACCATCGGGATCCTCGACTTCGACGACTGCGCCCACTACTGGTACGCGGCCGATATCGCGTTTGCCCTCGGCGACCTCTTCGACGGCGGCGGCGACCTGAGCAGCGGCGCATTCCGCGAGTTCGTCCGGGGCTACACCGCCCACTTCCCGCTCGACGAGGGGATGCTCGCCCACATCCCGCTCTTCCGGCGGATGGCGGCCCTCGTGCGCCACGCGCGAATCATCCGCGCCATGGATCTCCCGGACGACCAGGAATATCCGGAGTGGTTGCAAGCACTCCGCAGGAAGCTTGCTCATCGCATCAAGTCCTACCCGGCTGCGCTCGAAAGTCGCGGCCGGTAATCCGTCCCGGACGCTGCCTGCCGTGTCGGGGGCATCGCCGTGGCCGGCGCCGGCGATCGCCCCCAGAACCAGCGCCCCGCCGGCACTGGACGCCGGTTCCCCGTCGCGATCAGCAACTCGCCCCTCCGCAACCGACGCACCTTGCCCGCTCAAGGCTGCCTGCGCACCGGGGGAGGGACAAGGACAGCCGGAGCATCGTCGGGGCCTTCGATACGGAGGCCGGGGCGCTGGCGGCGGTGCGCGAGGCTCTGGAGCTGCACGGCCGTCCCTACGTCGAGACCTTCGCGGTGATCCGCGAGGATGCCCGGGGCCGCTCCGCGCTGCTCGGGGAAGGGAGCGGACTCGTCGACCTCGCGCTGCGCCAGGCGCCGGAGCACGCGGCGTCGTAGCGCGCGAGGCGCATCCCGCGATTGAGGCGCGTCCGGTTACGGTCGAGGCGGCGAGATCTGCGTGGCGATGCCGGCGATGGCCCGCCGGCCGACCCAGCCATTGACGCCGCCCCGAGTGTTGCCGATCAGGGCGCGACCGCCCTGGATCGCCTTGACCAGGTGCAGGTACTCCCGCCCATGGACGCGCATCAGCACGACATCACCCGCGTGCAGATCCCGCTCCCCGATTGGCTCCACGGTGACGAGATCGCCATCATTGACCCGGCCGGCCATGGAGTGGCCGCGAGGGCGCAGTGTGACCACTTGGCCCTGCCGTAAGCGGGCGACGGCGGCGCTTGCCCAGCCCATCCCCGTTCGTCCTTCGGCACGTCCGTGCGCTTACGCCGTGACCCATATTATCAGCTTATCAGCTCGCGCGCATCGTCGTCGTTGATGGTGAGGCAGGCCATTTGAAAGCGGCTCCACCCCGCCTGCTTCCGCGCCAGGGGAAACGCCTTTCGTCAGCCGCACGAGCGGACGGACACGGGCGTGGCGGAAGAGATGGGGATGCACCAGCGCCGGGACGCCGGCGTCTCCACACCGGGACGGCCGCTGCGCCAGCACGCGCACCCCGGCACGTTCCGACGCGTCCTTCACGAGCGTCCAGGCCTGGACGCGAGAGATGGTCCGGCGCTCGTAGCCCAACCCTTTCTGCCGGGAACAGAACAAGGGCTCATCATCGCGCAGGCCCCCGCGGTTTCTGGCAGAGCACGAGCGCGCCCGGTAGGTCCAGATCGCCGCTGGAGCGGAAGACGGCCTTCACCGGCCGGCTGGGGTTCTTGCGGTTGGGCAGCAGCAGGGCGTCGCGCTAGATGTCGGCCGGGCGCAAGGTCAGCACCTCGCTGACCCGCCCCCCCGTCGCCCACAGACACCGCCGGAGCAGCCGGTCCCGATCGATGGTGGCCGCGGCGACGACGGCCTTGATCCCTGCCGACGTGAGCCCCTCCGGCGGCTGCCAGAGCCTGCCTTTCGCTGACGCGAATGCAACGAAACGACGGTTTGCCGCCGAATGCAACAGGAGACGAGTCTCGCCGTTCGGTTGACCCCGTTTCGCCGGTGCGGTCGTCGGCCCTGCTTCCCTCTGGGCCTCACCCCGCTCGTTGTTGCCCGTCGCCATCGCCCTCCCCTCCCCGCTGCATAGAACAGAAGGAGTCTTGTGTTAGATTGGGCTGTCGCTCTCCGTCCGTTTGCTGTCACTTCCTCCGGTAAGTGATTCTCAGGCATTTTCGGTGTAGCATTTCTCCCTGGGCCAGGCGTGCGCGGCCCAGCGGTCTCTCTTGCTGGGCCGATCCTGACTCTGTCCAACGCGGAGTGGCCCACTTGTCCAGAATGCGATGTCAAGTCACCGGGCCCGCCCGGCCGCGTACCGCGTGTGACGAAGCGTCAAGCGCAGCGAGGTCTTGCGTCAGCTCCCTACTCCGACACCCGAACATACCGGCAAGGTGTGCCTGTACGTCCCCTACGGCAGCCTCTTCACGCTCCATTGGCCCCTGGAGCGGCGGCGGAGCATCGTCTAGCGCCTGTTTTCTGGACCGGCCGGCTCCGCTAGCGCATAGGCGACGGCTTCCTCGGGCGACATTGTCCGGCCCACCAGTTTGAAGGAGGCGAACCGCTCATTCCCGAGGATCCCGGCAATGGTGGCCACGATGCGCTCGTAATGAATCGGATTGCGCGGCGGCATGCCGAGGTCCGCGCGCAGCGCTTCCGCCGTCCCCACCAGCCGGGCCGCTCCTTCCGGCGTGCGTGCGCCGACCGCTTCCGCCAACCCCTCCAGCCGCCGCGCCAGATCCTCGAAGTTCGCGAGTTCCCGCTCCAGGCCGAGCAGCTCTTGGGCGAGGGCGCGGGCGCGGGCGCACTGCCCCTGGCGGTAGGTTGCCACGCAGAGGTTGTAGAGGGTGAAGGCGATCTGCGCCTTGTCGGCCCACTGCCGTTTGCAGGCCAGCCCTTCCTCCAACAGGGCCGTCGCCTGCTCGCTGTCGCCAGCCTCGCACGCGAGCGTGGCGAGATAGTCGTGCGAGATCGCGGCGCCGAGGCGGTCGCCGAACGCCCGTCGCACGGCAAGGCCTTCTTCATACAGCGCCACGGCCTGGTCGTGGTCCCCGCGCTCGTGGGCGATGCCCGCCAGCCCGTCCAGGGCGATCACCGAGCTGAGGCGGTCGTCCACCGCCTGCCACAGGGCCACCGCTTCAGCGTAGCAGGTCCAGGCCCGCGCATGGTCGCCTTGCTCCTGCGCCAGCGCGCCGAGCCGCTGCAGAATCAGGGCGATCCCACCCCGGTGCCCCGCCTCCCGCCAGCGCGCCAGGGCTTCTTCATACCGCAGCTGGGCCGGCCCGTAGGCGCCGTGCTGGTGCAGGGCGAGGCCGAGGCGATACAAGGACGCGGCGAGGCCCAGCTGGTCCTCCAGGACGCGCCGCAGCGCCACGGCCTCCTCCAACGAGCTTACGGCATTCGGGTAGTCCCCGACGGAGGTCGCCAGCGCGCCGGCCGCGTGCAGGGCTTTGGCGCGCGTCGCCGCGGATACCCCCGCCCCGTTCTCGAGCGCTCGCCGAAGCCAGCCATAGCCCTCCCGGGCATGACCGAGCAAGTGCCAGCACTCGTGCACGGCGCCCACGAGCCGCATTTCCTCCTCGACCGCGCCCGTCGCCTCCAGCCACTCCAGCGCCGCGCGCAGGTTGCCATGCTCCAGGCCTAGGCGCTCTAGCCACGTCTCCTTCTGTTGCCCATCGAACGCCCGCTCCAACGCTTCGGCCAGCGTCAGGTAATAGGCGGCATGTCGCCGACGAACGGTGTCGAGTTCTCCGCTGGCGACGAGCCGCTCTAGCGCGTATTCGCGGAGGGTCTCCAGCATGCGCAGGTAAACACGCCGCGGTGGGATCGCTCGATCCCACGCCGGAGCATCACCGTCAGCGTCCTGCCGTGGGCCGGCATCCGGATCTAGGACGACGCGACTAGGTTCGCCGGGAGCTCGGCCCGCGTGCTCGACCCGCAAGAGGCTCTGATCGGTCAGCGCCCCCAGCAGATCGAGCAAGGTCGTCGGCAGATCGCCGAGGTCGCAGACGGCCTCGGCCGCCCCCAGCTCGAAACCACCGACGAACACGGCGAGCCGCCGGAACACGGCCTGCTCCGGCGTAGACAATAGATCGTAACTCCAGTCGATGGCGGCGCGGAGCGTCCGCTGTCGTTCCGGTAGGTCCATGGCCCCGGTCGTAAGCACCCTGAGCCGGTGCTCCAGATGGGCCAGCAACGCCGCCGGCGGCAGGAGCCGGGTGCGGGCCGCCGCGAGTTCGATGGCGAGGGGCAGCCCGTCGACGCGGACGCAGACCTCCGCGATGGTCGACCCGGTGTCCGCCGTGAGCAGGAAGTCGGGATCGACGGCGCGGGCCCGCTCGACGAAAAGGGCGACCGCCGCCGTCGTCGCCAGCGTGCCCAGTGGGGGCGGGTGGGCGCGAGCCGGGAGGGCAAGCGGCGGCACCAGGAAGAGCCGCTCCCAGCGGAGGCGCAGCGGGGCCCGACTGGTCACCAGGAGTGTCGGCTCCGGGCAGCGTCTGAGTAACTCCGCCAGCGCCGCTGCCGCCGGGAGGACCTGCTCGAAGTTATCGAGCACGAGCAAGGCGTGGCGACCGCGCAGGGACGCCACGATCCCGCCGAGCGCGGGAGCGGCGCCGTGGTCGCGCACGCCCAGGGCCGCCGCGATGGTGGGGACGACGAGCTGCGGATTGGCAATGGGGGCAAGGTCGATGAATACCACCCCGCCCGGGAACGCGTCGAGCGATGCGGTGGCCGCCGCGACGGCGAGACGCGTCTTGCCGATCCCCGCCGTCCCGGTGAGCGTGAGCAACCGCACGCCGCGACGCAACAGCTGTCGCAGCGCCGCCAGCTCGCCCTCTCGCCCGATGAGCGGTGTCGGCTGGGCGGGGAAGGTGTGCGCGGATGCCCTGTCGTGGTGACCATTCCGCCGCGCCCCTGGCGACCGCGGTGCGGCGTCCATATCTGGCGCCTCCCGGTCTCGCGCCACGCCCGCGAGCGCGTGCAGGCGTATCGCTGCCGGATCGTTGTCCAGGCCGAGGGCGGGGATAAACCGCGCGAGGACGGTCGCGGGGTCGGGGGGGCGCAGCCCATGCTCCAGCCGGCTGATTTGCGCTTCGCAGTAGCCCGCGGCGAGTCCGAGTTGCCGCTGTGTCAGGCGTTCCCGCGAGCGTAGGTAGCGCAACAACTGGCCGAAGCTGGAGCAGGAATCCAGCGGCGTTGTGGTCATGGACAGGTCCACCCAGTCGTCCTTACACAGCGTGGTTACCGCCAGTATACCCAGTGCCAGGCAAGCCCAGTCTGGTGGAACTGGCAAGAAACATCACATCTGGCAAGCCGCCCGGGCGTAGTATCGGCGCTGGTGGGGTGCCAGGCTCAGGCATGAAGGGCGCCCCGCCAACGTTCGTGGAAGTCCATCCCGGACCGGTGATACTGCCGGAGCGCACGCAGTATCCCCGAGAGGAGACCACATGCCCGACGACATCAGCACGACTACGCCCGAGCTCACCGATCCGGCCCTCCGTACCCTTGGGAACCGCGTCGTAAACACGGCGATTCTGTCTATACAGAAGGCCGTGGCGCATCAGGTCAGTCCGCATCAGTGCCCGATCAGCGATCAACACTCCCTCGAGCAACGCTTTCTCACGTTGCTCCAACAGCTCCCGGCGCCACGGCAGCAGGCAGCAGCGGCAAAGATTGCGTACCTCGTGAACGCCGATCCGGCCGCGCGGCGCAGCATGTATGGTGACCTGGCGCAGGTCGATCTGCACTCGGCGATCGACGTCGCAACACAGGGTCCAATCGCCTCGACATCGTGGGCCGCAAGTAGGGGGCCTCAGTTGCCAGGATTTGGCCCGAAAGCGGCGGGGACTGACCTTAGCGTAATGGCGAGCAGGGAGCAAAAGGGGACATCCTGGGCCACACCGAGCGGTGTGGAAAGTGCTTAGTGTGGAAAGGAGTTCCCATGAGGAAGGATAGCGGACGATCGCGCGGGCGCCAGTGGCAGGACAGCGCCCCCTCGGTCCGCTCCGTACGATGGAGCCATCATGTCGGGCTACGCTCGGAGGGGAGTAGGGAGGAAAGGTAGCGCGAGATGAGTCTCAAAGGGAAGCACGCGCTGGTGACCGGTGGCTCACGGGGCATTGGCCGAGGGATCGTGCTCAAGCTCGCCGAACGCGGCGCGACCGTCGCCGTCCACTATTACCAGAACGCGGCGGCCGCCCAGCAGACCCTCGCCCAGATCCGGGAGCGCGACGCGGACGGGATGCTGGTCCAAGCCGACGTCTCGCGCCCCGACTCCGTCCGCCGCATGGTCGAGCAGGTCGGCGCCGCGTTCGGCACGCTCGACATCTTCGTGAGCAACGCGCGGCCGGAGCTCGCCACGTTCTACCAGCCGCCCTTGGCGATCGGGCCGGAGCACTGGGACATGGCGATGGACTCGCAGGGGAAGGCGTTCCTGCTGGGCGCCCAAGCGGCGGCCACGCTGATGCCCGACGGCGGGCGGATCGTCGCGATCACCCACGCGCCCAGCGCCCGCATGGGGAGCTGGCAGCCCTGGGTCGCCATGGGGGCGGGCAAGGCGGCGCTGGAGGCGCTCTGTCGGTACTTCGCGGTGGCGCTGGCGAAGCGCGGCATCACGGTGAATGCCCTCAGCCCCGGGCCCACCGAGGACAGCGTCCTGAGCGGCCTGCCTCCGGACGTCTACGCCGCGATCCAGCGCTGGCACGAGGGTGGCTGGACCCCGATGGGGCGGTTGACGACCCCGGCGGACATGGGCAACGCCGTGGCGCTGCTCTGCTCGGACGAGGCGGGCTGGATCACCGGCCAGGTCATCGGGGTGGACGGCGGCGCCTCCCTCATGGACACCGTCTTCCCGCTCGAGATCCAGCGAGGGTAGGGCGGGTGGCCGCGCGGGCGCAAACTTCGCCCGAAAAGGGGGCGACGCGATGGAGAACGGAGGTCGATATGGCCCTCACTGGAAAGCATGCCCTGATCACGGGCAGCTCGCGCGGGATCGGCCGGGGGATCGCGCTCAAGCTGGCCGAACACGGAGTCAAGCTGGCCATCCACTATTATCAGCATGAGACGGCCGCCAGTGCTACCCTGGCCAAGGTCCGGGAACGTGGAGCCGAGGGGTTCGTCGTCCAAGCGGACGTCACGCGCCCGGAGGCGATCAGCCAGCTGTTCCGCCGGGTGCACGCCGAGTTTGGCACGCTGGATATCTTTGTGAGCAACGCGCTGCCGGAGCTCCCGGCCTTTTTCTCTCCCCCGCTGGACATCACCCTGGACCAGTGGGACGCGGCCTTCGATTCCCAGGCCAAGGCGTTCCTGGTCGGGGCCCGGGAGGCAGCCCTCCTCATGCCGGACGGGGGGAGAATCCTCGCCCTGACGTACGCGACCGGGAGTCGCACGGGCGGCTTACAACCGTATGTGGCCATGGGCTCCGCCAAGGCGGCGCTGGAGTCGGCGGTCCGCTACGTCGCGGTGGCCTTGGCCAAGCGCGGGATCACGGTGAACGCGGTCAGCCCGGGCTGGACCGAGGATAGCGTGCTGAACACCCTGCCACCGCAGGCGCAAGACCTCCTGCGCGGCTGGCACCAACGGGGGTGGACCCCGATGGGCCGGCTGGCCACCCCGGCGGACGTCGGGAACGTCGTGGCCCTGCTATGCGCGGACGGCGCCAGCTTTGTCACGGGACAGGTCATCCGGGTGGATGGGGGGGCCTCATTGATGAACCCCGAGGTCCCGCCCGAGCTTCAGCTCGGCTAGCAGGGAGTCTTGGGTCCGCAGCTGCCAAGCTTTGGCCCCAAAAGGTGGGGGGCAGACTTCGGCGGGGCGGTAGCGGCTCACCTCGAGCGCAGGGTCCTTGCCGGACCCTAAAGTCTGATGGTGGCCGAAACCGCCGACGCGCCATATGATCGACTGGTTGCGCGCAAGGGTGATGCGATGTATGACGTGATCGTCGTCGGGGCGCGCTGCGCGGGCTCGCCCACCGCGATGCTCCTGGCGCGCAAGGGGTACCGCGTCCTCCTCGTCGATCGAGCCGCCTTCCCCAGCGACACCTTTCGCAACCACTTCGTCCGCCTGCCGGGCGTGCGCCGGCTCAAGGACTGGGGCCTGCTCGACCGCGTCCTCGCGACGAACTGCCCGCCCATCCGCAAGCGCACCACGACGTTCGGCGACTTCCCCCTGAGCGGATATCCGCCCGGCGTCGCCGACGTGCCCGGCGACCTCGCGCCGCGGCGCAGAGTGCTGGACAAGCTCCTGGTCAACGCCGCGGCCGAAGCGGGGGCCGAGGTACGGGAGCGCCACCCGGTGACGGACCTCCTCTGGGACGACGGGCGGGTGGCCGGGATTCGGGGACGCACCGCGGCCGGGACGCCCGTCGAGGAGCGGGCGCGGCTCGTCGTCGGCGCCGACGGCCTGCACTCCCTCGTGGCCCGCGTCGCCGGCGCGCCCGTCCGGCAGCAGGCGCCGGCGTGGACGTTCGCCTACTGGACCTATTGGGCCGACGTCCCCGTCGAGGGCGTCGAGGTGGCGTTCTTCCCGGAGTCCCGGCGGGTCCTCATCGCCTTCCCCACGAACGACGGCCTCACCATGGTGGGGGTCCAGGGCGCGATCGGGGACTTCCGGGCTTTTCGCGCGGACATCCGCCGGAACTACCACGCGGCGCTCGCCCTGGCGCCGGACCTGGCCGAGCGCGTGCGGCAGGGCCGTCAGGCCGAAGCCTTCGGGGGGACCGCCGACCTCCCGAACATCGTGCGCCGGCCCTACGGCCCGGGCTGGGCGCTGGTGGGGGATGCCTCCTATCACCAAGATCCCCTGCTGGCCCAGGGGATCCTCGACGCCTTCCGCGACGCCGACCTGCTGGCCGAGTCCATCGACCGGGGCCTCTCCGGTCACGAGGACCTAGAGGCGTCCCTGGAAGACTACGAGCGCCGCCGCGACGCCGCTGGGATACCCGTGTTCGAGCGGACGCTGCGCGAGACCCAGCTCGGTCCCTTCCCTCCCGAGCTGCTGCGGTTGCGGGCCGCGCTTCGGGGAAACCAGGCGGACACGGACCGCTTCTACGGCGTCGAGCTTGGCACGGTGCCGCGCGAAGAGTTCTTCGCGCCGGAGAATATCGCGCGCATGTTGCGGCGGGCCGCGACGTGAAGGCTTACGGTTGGCGGACTTGATCCGGGGACACAGGAAGGAGACAGGCGATGCTCAGCACGCGCTTCACGGAGTTGGTCGGTTGTTCGGTCCCGATTCAACAAGCGGGGATGGGCGCCGTGGCGCCACCGGAGCTAGCGGCGGCGGTATCCAATGCCGGGGGCCTTGGGATGATCGGCGCGGCGCGGCCGGGCGGCGACAGGGTCCCGGGCGTTACGTCCTTGCTCGAGCGCACGCGTCTGCTCACGCCCCGACCCTTTGGCGTCAACTTCGTCATGGCACATCCGGAGGACATCCCCCCGGATTCTCTTGAGCTCGCCGCCCGCGAGGCGCGGGTGGTCGAGTTCTTCTACCACTGGCCAATGCGCGATGTAGTCGAGATGGTGCATCGAAACGGGGCGCTGGTCTCTTGGCAGGTGGGCTCGCGGGATGAAGCAGTGGCCGCCGAGCAGGCCGGCTGCGATCTGATCGTGGCCCAAGGGGTCGGCGCGGGAGGACACGTGCGCGGCACGATTGGCGTGCTGGCGCTCCTGGGTGACGTGCTGGACGTGGTCCAGATCCCGGTGCTCGCGGCGGGCGGAATCGGTACGGGTCGCGCGCTCGCTGCGGCGCTCGCGGCCGGGGCGAGCGGCGTGCGCGTGGGTACGCGCTTCGTCGCGTCCGAGGAGTCCAACGCTCATCCTGCCTACGTCGCGGCCCTGATCGCCGCGCAGACGACGGACACGGTGTATACCGAGGCCTTCTCGACGAACTGGCCGAACGCGCCGCACCGCGTCCTACGTTCTTGTATCGCCGGCGCGACGGCCTTTCCCGGTGAGGTCGTCGGCGAAACGCCCAACTTGGACGGAACGCGGCAGACGGTGCACCGATTCGACTCCCTGGCGGTCGATCAAGGCACGACTGGCGCCATCGACGCGATGTCGCTGTGGGCCGGCGAGTCAGTGGGATCGGTCAAGCGGGTGCAGCCGGCGGCAGAGATCGTGCGAGAGCTTGCTGGCGAGGCCGAGGAGTTGCTGCGTCGTTGGTGACCGATTAGGGGGAAGCGTCAGAGGAGCGCCCGTCAATCAGCACGGTTTCCAGTCGCAGTCGGAGGCGGGCAAGTGCAGGAGTCTCCATATGGACGAGCAGCCAAGTTTGCCCGCTGAGATTGCGCTTCTGCGGGAGCGGGAGGCGGCTCGATGTATGACGTGATCGTCGTCGGGGCGCGCTGCGCGGGCTCGCCCACCGCCCTGCTCCTCGCGCGCAAAGGCTACCGCGTCCTCCTCGTCGATAGGGCCACGTTCCCCAGCGATACGATCTCGACGCACTACGTGCGCCTCCCCGGCGCTCGCGCCTTACACCGTTGGGGGCTGCTCGGCGCGGTGCTCGCGACGAACTGCCCGGCGGTTCTCGGCCGGACCATGCACCGCGAGGGCGAGCCGTCGCTGGCTGGCGACGCGCCGCCGCCACCAGACATTCCCGGCGAGGTGGGCCCTCGTCGCACCGTGCTGGACAAGCTCCTGGTGGACGCCGCGGTGCGCGCGGGCGTCGAGCTCCGGGAACGCTTCGTCTTCGAGGACGTGCGCTGGGAAGAGGCCCGGGTCCGGGGGATCCGGGGGCGGACCCGCGCGGGGACCGGGGTCGTCGAGCTGGCGCGACTCGTCGTCGGCGCTGACGGGAAGCGCTCCCCGGTCGCTCGGGCCGTCCACGCCTCGGCGTTGCGAGCAGCGCCGCTGCAAACCTTCGGCTACTACGCCTACTGGGCCGACCTGCCGCTGCACGGCGTCGAGGGATCGCACTCGTCGTCCCGGCGCTGCATGTTCGTCTCGATACCTACGAACGACGGACTGAGCATGGTGCTCGTCCAGTCGGCCATGGCAAACTTCCCGGCGTTCCGCGCGGATATCGCGCGGAGCTATCACCGGGCATTGGAGATCGCCCCGACGTTCGCGGAGCGGGTCCGGGCGGCGCGGCAGGTCGAGCGGTTTCGAGGGAGCGCCGACCTGATCAACGTCGTCCGCCGGGCCTACGGGCCGGGGTGGGCCCTCGTAGGCGACGCGGGGTTCTGCCAGGACCCGATCCGGGCCCAGGGGATCACGGACGCCTTTCTCGACGTCGAGCGACTGGTGGAGGCCGCCGACGCGGGGCTATCCGGACGACAGCCGCTCGACATCGCCCTGGCCACCTACGAGGAGAGACGGAACGATGCCGCCTTTCCCTCGCTGGACGCCACCTGCCGCGCCGCCGAGTTCCGGCCGGACCCGCCCGAGGCACGCCTGCTCCGCGCGGCGATGCGGGAGGACCAGGACCTCGTGGACGCTTACGTTGGCATCTCCGTCGGCACAGTGACCTCCGACGAGTTCCGCGCCCGGACCCCTGAGGAGGTGCGCCGGTTGTTCGAGGCCACGCAGCGCGCGGCCTGACTGTGAGGAGCATGGAATGAGTCAGCCAGAGCGACCCGAAACCGACGGCGAAGCGGTTCATCAGAGTCGCTACGTCCATGGGAGTAGTCCGACCGAGCAGCGGCGCCTGGAGGAACTGAGCGCATGGAGGAAGGTGATGATGACACCGGTTGAGGTCCCGGTGCTCATTGTTGGCGGCGGCCCCGTCGGGCTGTGCGCCTCGCTGCTACTCGCTCGCCACGGCGTGCCGTCGCTGCTGATCGAGCGCCACCCCGGCGCCTCGCTCTACCCGAAGGCGCGGCTCGTCAATACGCGCAGCATGGAGGTCTTCCGGCAGATCGGGCTGGAGCGGGCGGTGCGCGCGATCGGCCTGCCGCCCGAGCTGGCCCGCCACGCCATCTGGGCCAAGACCCTGGCGGGCGAGGAGGTACGCCGCGTGGTCTTGGCCATGGCAGACTCGGACGCGATGGCGGCGCTCAGCCCGACCCTGGCCTGCACCACCTCCCAGGAGGTGCTGGAGCCGGCCCTGCTCGCCGCGATCGGTCAGCGCGGGCTGGGCGAGGTTCGCTTCGGCTGCGAGCTCGTCACCCTCTCCCAAGACGATGCCGGTGTCACGGCCACCGTCCTCGACCGGGCCGGCGGCGAGGAGACGTACGTGCGGGCGCGCTACCTCGTCGGCGCCGACGGCGCCCACAGCCGCGTCCGCGAGCTGCTTGGCATCCGCATGGAGGGGCCGGCCGGGCTGGGCCACTCGATCAACATCCTCTTCCGCGCCGACCTCACCCCCTGGGTCGCGGGCCGCTCGCTGAACCTGTGTTTCATCCAGCAGCCGGGCGCGGCCGGGGTGCTCCTCGCCGTCGACGGCGCGACGCGCTGGTACTACCAGGCCTTCTACTTCCCCAGCGCCGGGCAGCGCGCCGAGGACTTCACGCCGGAGCGCTGCGTCGCGCTGCTGCGGGCGGCGATGGGCGTACCGGACCTGGCGGTGGAGATCGCCCGGGTGGCGCCGTGGAGCTCGGCGGCGCGCGTCGCCGAGCGCTTCGCCGAGGGGCGGGTATTCCTCATGGGCGACGCCGCGCACGAGATGCCCCCGGCCGGCGGCTTCGGCATGAACACCGGCATCCAGGACGCCCATAACCTGGCCTGGAAGCTGGCGGCCGTGTTGGGGGACTGGGCCGGACCGGCGCTGCTCGACACCTACCGCGACGAGCGGGAGCCGGTGGGCCGCCGGGTCACCGAGCAGACGCTGGCGAACCTGACCTCCCTACGCCGGGTCGACGCGGGGAGCGCCGAGGAGGCGGGCCGCCCGCGCGACGCCGGGCTCCGGAGCGGTCGCCCCGAGCTCTTCAACGAGCTGGGCCTCATCTTCGGCGCCGCCTACGCGTCGGCCGCGGTCGTCCCGGACGGGACCCTGCCTCCCGAGGTCGCCAACCCAGTGACGGAATACGTGCCAACCGCCAGCCCCGGTTGCCGCGCCCCACATACGTGGCTGGAGCACGGCGGCGAGCGTCGCTCGACGCTTGACCTGTTCGGCGCCGCCTTCGTGCTGCTCGCTGGCGCGGCGGGGGAAGCGTGGCGACGTGAGGGCCTGGCGGTCGCTGCAGAGCGGCATGTCCCGCTGCACGCGTACACCGTCGGTCCCGGCGGCGACCTGGCCGATCCGGACGGGACCTGGCCGGCCGCCTACGGGGTCGAGTGCGATGGCGCGGTGCTGGTGCGACCGGACGGGCACGTGGCCTGGCGCGCCAGTACGGCCGCGTCCAAACCGCGAGCGACGCTCGACCGGGTGCTTGCCGGCGTGCTCGGCAACGGCTGAGCACGTCGGCCCACGGACCCGCCCCGCCCAGGACGCCTGGGCGACGACGTTCGCGTTCGCCACGCTGGACGTACCGCGCAAGCCGGGAGACCCAACAACCCTGCCGCTGGTATCACTACCGTGTGTCGTGGGCCGACGACGGGCTCGTGGTCTGGGCTACCCCTGTGTGTGGACCGGACCGATCATACCGTCCGGACGAGGCTACGCAGCGAGCGGTCGGATTATCCCCGGCTGTTGCTGCTCTCCCGCTCCGCCGAGGGCAGCCCGGAGGATCTCGTCCATGTGATCCACGATCAGGAGGTGTCCCTCGCCCGGGCAGACGGTGAGCTGGCTCTGCGGGAGGGCGCGGGCTAAATACTGCGCATGCGTCCGCGGGATGAGACGATTCTGGTCACCATCCCAGAGGTGGACGGCCATGGTGATGTCCTCCGGCCGGAAGCCCCAGGGCGCGCCGAGCAGTGCGACCTCGGTCACCTCCTCCCGCGCTCGGCAACGAAGCCCGGAGGGCGGTACAGCGCCAGGCGAGAGCTGTGGACGCCATGGAAGGAGAGGACGGGGGTGCCGCCTCTACCAGGTCTTCAGGATCGGCGACGCCGACGAGCGACCTGCAGACCGTATGCCCCCGGGCCCTGACGCGGCGCGGCGCGGTGGAAACTCCCCACGCCCGATTGCGTCAGGAGTGCATCAAGGTGCGGCACGACCGCCCAGTGCGAGGGACCTCGCCGCGCAGTTCTCGGTAGACATCCACCTCGAAAACCGGCATAAATGGGGCGGCCCATCTTGACCAATACAGGAGGTGGAGCATGGCCACATCCGATGTGCCCTCCCAGATGAGACAGGACCCAGGTGCCGCCGGTCGTGGACTGCCACCGGCCGCCACGTTGCATGCACTGCTGAACGGCTTCGTGGTCGGGCGGGCCCTGCACGTCGCCGCCCAGCTCGGCGTGGCCGACCTCCTGCAGGACGGCCCAAGGAGCGCGCCGGAGATCGCGGCGGCGGTCGGGGCGCATCCCGACACGCTCTCCCGACTGCTGCGGGCACTGGCCAGCGTCGGCGTGTTCACCGAGGCCGAGCCCGGCGTCTTCGCCCTTACCCCCCTCGGCGACTGTCTCCGCAGCGACACGCCCAGCTCGCTGCGCGCATTCGCCTGCCTGTTCGGCTCCGAGGAGTACCTGCGGGCGTTCGACCACCTCCTGGAGACGGTCCAGACGGGACACGCCGGGTTCGAGCTGGCCTTCGGCACGCCGATCTATCCGTACCTCGCCCAGCACGCGGACTTCAGCGCGACCTTTGACGCGGCGATGACGAACCTCTCCGGCATGGTCACTCCCGCCATCCTTGCCGCCTATGACTTCTCCGACATCCACACCCTCGTCGACATCGGCGGTGGACAGGGCGCCCTCCTGATCGCCCTCCTCCGGGCCAACCCGGCCATGCGCGGCATCCTCTTTGACTTGCCACACGTGGTCGAGGGAGCACGGGCCAGGATGACTGCCGCGGGTCTGGCTGAGCGGTGTGCCGTGGTGAACGGCACTATGCTCGCGGGGGTGCCGGCGGGCGCGGATGCGTACCTCATCAAGAATGTTCTGATGGATCGCGACGATGGCGCGGCCATCGTGGTGCTGCGGCACTGCCTGCAGGCGATGGGGCCCGCGGGCCGGCTCCTGGTGATCGACCCGGTCATTCTTCCGGGTGCGGGGCCGTCTCCAGCGAAGTTCACCGACCTGGTCATGTTGATCCTTACGGAGAGCGGACGGTGCCGGACGCCGGCAGAGTTCCAGGCACTGTTCGAGGCGGCAGGACTCGCGCTGACGCGCGTCATCCCCACGCCGTCGCCGGCGGTGTCGATCGTGGAAGGGAGGCCGCGCCGCGGGTGACTCGTGGCAACAGCCTGCCAATCCGTCCCACAGGTGGGCGCCGGGCGGGAGGTGGTCAGCGCCGCCGCGGGCCACGGCCACGCCTGGGCGGGGGCGGTGCGCCGGCCTCGCCGCCGTCGCTGGCTACCGATGGCTCGACGGCACCTTCGAGGACGCGCCGCGCGTTCAGCCGGTGGGCACTGGCCGGGCGCCTGTTGGAGGTGTCCTCCCCGCGCCAACTGACTCCCTCGCCGATGATCGATGGATCTTCCGCCGTAAACGTAACAAAAGGCTGCTTCGGTTGCATTCACGACATGGCAGTCTGTGCATAAACCTCGTGAGGTACGCTGATCTGTGATCGATATCCCGTCCTGGTTCACGGCAATCGGCGCCAGGCGCCTTCGGCGTGTCACTCTGGTTGCGGAGCAACCAGACCCAGGATCGTCGCGCGGGAGCTCAAGACCGGCGGGCGGGCCAACCTCGGCTCGTGTCAGCTTGGCCCAGTGACTACCTCCCAGAGAGTCAGCCGTTCCCGGCGTTGGCGGTTCTGTTCCGCAACGGCAGCGCTGAGCCCGCATATGCAGTCGTCGTCCAGGCCATCGACCTCAAACCGCCACCAGCGCCCATTCGACTTCGCCGATGGCGGCAGCCACCGGTGTGTCCCAAGTGGATGGCCCTGAGCTGTGGGCGAACCCTTGGCAGCTGCCGGCAGCTTGTCGAAACCGGCGCCTACTGCCTCGATTGCTCCCTTGGCCTCCGGTTCCCGAGTCGCCCATACCGCCTGGGGGCACGTCACTGGCCTCGCCGCCGAGGTCGCCGCCTGCAACGTCGGCCGCTAGCTCAACTCCAGCCCTTATCATCGCCGTTCGCCCGGGCGACCCTTTTGGCCACTCCGCACCCGCCGTCTCGCGCGGTAGGCGAACGGCATGTCATCGGAAATCCCGCGACTGTAAACCCTCGTGCGATCAGCTCCCAGTCGCAGCCCCCACGGAGCGAGATGTCGCCCATAGTAGGGCGCTGCCGTGCCTGTGGTTCCCACCTACGTGGGTGGTGCTTGATAGACCTTCCCCGCGCGGACGACGACGCGCGGTACGAGCCGCTGGTCGGCGGTGCGCGCTTCCCTGGCCGAGTCGGGCAGCTCGAATGGGCCTTCCTCAAGGTCGAACACGACGGCGTCGCCTTGGGCGCCGACTGCCAGGGTGCCGAGCGTGCCGGCCTGGCCGATCACGCGGGCGGGGACGTCCGTGACGCGGGCGAGGGCGTCGTCCAGGGATAGGCCCAGGTGTAGGAACTTGGTCACGGTGGTGGCGAGGTCGTAGACGGGGCCGTGCAGGTTGTAGACGTGGAGGTCGGAGGAGATCGTGGTCGGTGGGAAGTCCTGGGCCAGGGCGGTCTCGGCGACGCGCCAGGAGAAGGAACCCTCGCCGTGGCCGACGTCGAAGATGACGCCGCGCTCGCGGGCGGCGCGCACCGCCGGACGGATGCGACCCTGCTCGTCCAGGATGCCGTGCTCGGCGCCGTGATACATGTGGGTCAGGATGTCGCGGTCGCGCATGACCGCCAGGATCTCATCCAGCGAGCTGGCCCAGGAGCGCTGCGGGTGGACCATGATCGGCACGCCCGCGGCATCGGCCGCCTCCCGCGCCCGGTGCAGCGGCTGCAGCCCGGCGTCTTTGCCGACGATCTGCTCGCGCGTCAGGCGGACCTTGACGCCCAGGATCACGTCGCGGTGTCGCTCGATGGTCTCCAGCGCCTTGGAGACATCGGCCCACTTCAGGTCGTCCAGCTCGCCGATCGTCTTGGAGAGCATGCCCATCGCGGAGATGTTCAACTGGGCCAGGATGCGGGTGGCGCTGACATCGATGACGTAGTTGCGGAAGCCCAGGAAGGTGTCGGCGCCGGCCGAGCCGGCGTCCACCACCGTGGTCGCGCCGCGGGCCAGACAGGTCGGATCGGGCGCGATGCCGTAGTGGGAGACGCCCTCGAAGACGTGGACGTGGATGTCGATCATGCCCGGCGTGACGATCTGCCCGCTGGCGTCGACCACGTGCGTCGCTTCCGTCCGCGGGATGTCCGCGGCGATTGCCGCCACCATGCCGCCAGTGAAGGCCACGTCGCGCCGGTCGTGGATGCCTTGGGCCGGGTCGATCAGGGTACCGCCCTTGATAAGCAGGTCATAGGTTGTTGCCATCGGTCACGCTCCTTTCCGCGTCGCGGCCAGTATAGAGCGGTGCGTTCCTGCCGCGGAGAGCCATACCAAAGCCACGATGAATTCCACATCGCAACCAGCGGACGTCTCCGCGGGTTTCGTCGCGGCTAGAGATCAGGCCCATTGGCAAGGAAGCGCAGGGTACGACGGTGCGTGCGGGGTAGGCGCGGCCAGCCGGAAATCCACCGGCTTCGTAATCTTAGCCTGCTCCTTTAGGGGTTGGCGGAGTGTCGGAAGTAGCCTGCATCCCATCCAGATAATGCTGGAGCACGTGGGCTTTCGCCTCGATGTAGGCGCGTCTGTAGGCATAGATGCGACCGTTTTCGGAACCGACCAGCAGGTCCGGCCGCCGGTCCCCGGTGGTTTTGCCAACTTCGTCGAAGGAGCATGGAGCGGGAACGCAGGAGTGGCTGCCGAAATGGCCAGGCTCGCCCTGTTCCAGGGGGAGCAATGCCGGCGACGCCAGGAGGGGTGCGCCGGGACGTCCCACATTGCGCAGCAGCCAGACCGTTGCCCGGCCCAGCGTGTTCACCCCCGGCGGATGGCTGCTACTGCTGCCTGCTAGCACATCGAGGAGGCCATCACCGTCCCAGTCAGCCACGGCCAGCTTGATCCGCCCCACCCGCCCGCCAGTGTCGGCGTCGAGTTGGACCGGGGTTCCATCCGCGTAGGTAAGTGGGCCGAGCGGTGTCAGTCGTGGCGTGCCGTCCTCGGCGTCGGGCCCATCGGGAAGCAGGCGATAGCGGGCCAGGCGTCCCGCTTCGTCCACCTGAAGGTACTCGATCTTGCCACTGCCCCAGTCGACCAGTTGGGGCCGGCAGCGCCAGCGTGTGACCAGCGGCTGCCAGCGACCGTCGCGTAGGACATGCAGCCGCCGGCCCCGTGACACCAGGGCTGCGCCGTTCGCGCCCATGGCCTGCAGATAGAGCGTGTTGTGGCCGAGCGCGTCGCCGCAGACGATGGCCGCCGTCTCCCGCCCGTCGGTCGCCGGCCAGCGGCCGGCGGCGGGGTTGACGTAGCCCCACTTCACTTCGCTTGGGCCCTGGATGCTGCCGGGCGTGCCAGCCATGAGCCAGAGCGGCCGGTCGCCCGCGACGAACGGGACTGGGGGCAGAAATGACGGCTCGCCCATAGTCTCGCTGGTGCGTGCCAGCAGCACCTGCCCGGCGGCGTTGCCGATGATCAGCTCCGTGCGGCCATCGCCGTCCCAGTCCACCACGTTGGGGCAGGCTTTAGCTCCGACGCTGAGGTGGGCGCCGTATTCCTGTAATCGTGCGGGCTGCTCGACTATCGGCACGCCCTCCGCCGTCCGCCCAACCCAGCGCAATGCCCGCACGTAGCCGTCCTCGGCCCCCACCAGCAGGTCAAGTGCGCCGACCTCGCGCTGCCCGTGAATCTCGCTACCGGACCAGTCCACGACCGTGAGGGCGTGCATGCATGTCGGCAGGACCAGCTCATCAGGCAGCCGCTCCATCGGCGGGTAGTCGTCGGGCGGAGCAGGAGGCGCTCCGGGCAATTGATCGAGGCGGTCGGGCGCCCCGCCACGGCAGCGGACCGGCGTTCGTGGGAAGAAGCGTGGCGCACCGTCCGGACCCGACCGGCCGGTGTTACGGAAGTACCAGACGCGGTCCAGGAAATCGCTGACCAGCAGGTCAAAGCCGGCGCCAGGATCGGCAGCGGGGATGACGGCGGGTCCGGCCAGCCCGTAGACCTCGAGCGGCGAGCCGTCCTCGTGGCGGAGCAGGAGCGGCGCCGCGAATTCGGGCATCGCTCCCTGGTCAGCCGCCTCGGTCCGGTTGCTGAGCAGGTAGAGCCGGCCGTGGAGTGGGCCGCCGCGCCAGGAACCGTCGGCCTCGTAGGGGCGATAGCCGGGCTTGTTCTCCCAGGCGCCGACATCCTTTGGCCAGTAGTCGGACCAATCGCTGGTACCGATGATTAGGCTCACGCGGCCGGTGCCGTCGAGCGTGACCGGGCAGAGCGACTGCACTGGCGCACTGGATGCGAAAGGCTCGCCACCGGCTAGGAGCTGGACGGGCGCGGCGAAGGATGGAGCGCCGACCGCCCCCGTGTTTTGGCGCCACCAGATGCCGTTCCGCCGGCACTCGAGCAGGTCGAAGCGGCCGTCGCCACGGAAGTCGACGGCGCGGAGTCGACCGTTGTAGGTCTGTCCGTCGTCCCCGAAACCGGGCAGCCGTCCTTGCAAGCGGAAGATAGGACGCCGGCCTGGCGCGCTGTCGGCATCGTCAACGGCGGCGTAGAGGAAGGCGCCGCCACCGTGGGCGTGGCAGGTTACCAGCAGATCGCGCCGGCCGCTGCCATACCAGTCCACGGTCTCCACGGCCGTCTGCAAGCCCACGTGCAGGTCGCCGACCGTGGCCGTGGAGCCGAGGCGCAATGCTTCCCCGGCGCCGACGAGCGGGATGGGGCGATCCGGCGGCGCGGAGGGCGCGCCGCGATAGCCACGCCGGAGGATACCGACGGCCTCGACCTCCGTCTCACCTGCCAGCGGCGCGCGGAAGCGAAGGGTGTAGCGCCGCCCATCCAGCGTGTCCGGCTCGGCCAGGAATGGCAGGACGGCGCCGGCGTGACGCAGCGTCCAGGAGTCGGGATCGATCCAGCCGGCTGGTGAACCGGCCAGGTGATCCAGGTCCACCAGCAAGCGCACCGGCGCCCCGGATTCCTCACTATTCAGGCGTATGGTGATACGGGTCTCCTCGGAGGCCATGGTCCGCTGCTCCTCGCGTTTAGTGCGGCTTCAGCAGCGGATTGACCTGGCGAACGACCTCGTCGAGGGCATCCTTGGGCGAGCGCTGACCTTGCCAGACCGGGGTCAGCTCCTGGCCGAGGATCTTTTGGAAGTCGTTCCAGGCGGGCACCGCTGGGGTCATGCGCGCGGTGCGCAGCATCTCGGTTACGACTTGCGGGTTCGGCGGGTACTTCACCTCCTTGAGGTAGTAGGCTTCGCCGGACTTGCGTCGCGGCGGCGTGCGGCCAGTCTGCATCATGACCACGTCGGCTTCCTTGCCGGCGATGAACTTCACCCATTCCCAAGCGGCGTCGGGATGCTTGGCGCCGGTGATGACGCTGTTGCCGGAGCCGTTCATGTGCGGCTGGATTGGCGACACCTTGCCCTTCGGCTCCGGCGCCGCCATGAAGGGGAATTTGACCACGCCGCCCATGAGCGACCCACCGCCGGAGTATTGCCACTCGAAGGCGATCACGCCGGAGAGCATGTTGTTGTACTTGCCACCGGAGAGCTTCTGCGCCTCGTCACCTAACGGCGCCGCGCGGCTCTTGACGAAGAAGTCCTGCATGAACTGAATCGCCTCGACGGCTGGAGGCTGGTTGAGCAAGCAGGTGGTGCGGTCGGCATCCCACATGTCACCGCCGTTGTTCCAGATCCAGTGCAGCAGCGAGTAGGGATCGGTGCGCAGCTGGATGCCGAACTGCGTGGCGCTACCGCCGGTACTGCGCTTGGTCAACTTGGCAGCCGTCTCCACAACCATATCCCAAGTCCACTGCCCTTTGTCGGCCAGCGCCGTGGGATAGGGATCGCTGGCCGAGTCGAAGAAGTCGGGCCGGAAGACCGGCAGGAAGGGATTGGCTTCCAAGGGCGTGCCGTAGCGTTTGCCCTTCCAGGTAACGGCGTCCCAGGCGCCGGCGTAGACGTCATCCCCTTCCATGGCTTTCCAGTCGCGGGCCAGCCAGGCGTCGGCGGGCATGAGCGCGCCAGCCTCCGCCATCACCGGCACGTTGATGATGTTCAGCCAGGCCGTATCGGGCGGATTGCCGCCGGCGATGAGGGTACGCAACTTCTCCAATTGATTGGACCCGGCGGACAGTGGGGATACGGTGATGTCGGGCTGCTTGGCCTTGAACGGCTCCAGCATGAGCTTGTCCTTCTCCCAGAGGTCGTCGGCCTGGTAGAGGTACTCGATACTCACCGGTGTGGCCTGGCCGTTTGTCGCTGGAGCCGGAGCCGTTGTGGGAGTGGTCACAGCGCTCGTCGAGGCCGTCGTCGTTGCGCTGGCGCTGGTCGTCGCCAAGCTTGTGCCGGTCGCCGCACCAGCCGCGCTCGCTGTGCCGGCTGTCGGCGCGGTCGCCTGTTCGGTCGACGATGTGGTCGTTGTGGCTGCAGGCGATCCCCCGCAGGCGGCCACGGCAACGCTCGCTACCGCGCCGCCGAGGGCGATCAGCGCGTTGCGACGCGTAATTGCTGACTGGCCACGCCAGCGGAAGCACGGAACCTGATCCCTGACGAGTTGCATTCCCACGTGTGACACCTCCTCTCTGCTCGTGCGCGGATGTCCCGCGCCATCTAACGGCTTGTGATCGGTCGTGGTCTGAACGCTTCACCGTCGGCCGGGTCGGCGGCGGCGCGAGCCGTCCCCAGGGAGCACAGCGCCGCTTGGAGCGAGCGACCGTTCCGAGCCGGTGGGTGCGGCGCTCGCACGGCCGCTGAGCGCAGGACGCCGCGCTCCACCAGGACGGCTTTGAAATCGGCCAGCCGGGCCCCGTGGTCCAGAATCAGGCATACCGCGTCGATCTCCGCCTGTGCCCTTTGCGCCGCCCGGTCGTCGCTGTCTATCCAGGCGTTCCAGAGGGCGACGAAAGGCCCCGGAACTGCGCCGGCGTTTCCGGAAACCATACCGGCGCAGCCGGCGCGCAGGGCGGCCAGGTTCAACCCATCGGTTCCAGAGAGGACGGACAGGCCGGTCTGTGTGCAAAGCGCGCTCAGCGCCGCCAGGTCACCGCTGCTGTCCTTGATGCCGACGATATTGGGCGCTGCGCCGTGCAGCTCGCTGGCAAGGTCCACCGACAGGCGGTTGCGGGCGTGCGCCGGCAGGTTATACAGATAGACCGGCAAGGGGGCGACTGCTTCGGCCAGCGCGAGATAGTGTCGGCGCAGGTCGTCGTCGGTATAGGCGTAGAAGTAAGGGGCCACCGCGGCCACACCGCTCGCGCCGATGCTCGCGGCGTGGTGGGCGAGCGCGACCGTTTCCCTGGTACCGGCGGCGCCGACGTGGACGAAGACGGGAATGCGCCCCTGCACTTCCTCGACCACCGTTTCGGCGACCGCTCGCCGTTCCCCATCGGACAGCAGCACGAATTCCCCGGTTGTGCCGCAGGGATAGAGGGCATGCACGCCGGCATCGATCAGGTACCGGCACAAGGCGCGCAGGGAGCGGTGATCCAGCTCGCCGTCAGCGGTGAAGGGCGTCACCATGGGCGGCACGACGCCGCACAGCAGGGTCGGATCGCGCTTCGGCTGGCCGGTCGCTGTCCGTGGCATGACCATCGTCGCCCCGCTCTCTAGCTGTAGCCATTACCTGAACAGCGAGTATGGTAGCATGCTAATACGAATAACGTCAATCGTACGCGCGGTTAATTGCCGTGGCGGATGCCCCTGGCGACTAAAGTCGTGGCTACCGACCAGCGAAGTCCGCCTCCGCGGACTCCCCGTAGGAGAGGTCAACGGCGGAAATGGCCGATCGGACCTTGCCGTGAAAGGCGGGCCGCGCCTGTACGCCGAGACGTTAGGACCCGCGCACGAATAACCTATGCAGTATTCGCAGCTATTCCTCTGGCAGTAGTGCCAGATTTGGAGCAGTTGTTTCTGCGCGAGTCCTTGGCCGCCAGGCTGCGACCCCGAAGTGCTACAGTGCCTGGGCGTGGTTGATGATGCGTTCGACGAGGTGTCGAGAGGGGGGAGCTTGACAGCGGATCGTTCTGAGTCGCTCCTGCCGTCGCCGACGCACCAGGACATTGCCCGCCTCGCCGGTACCTCTCAGGCCACCGTGTCGCTGGTGCTGAATCACCGTCGCGGCGCGATCCGCATCTCCGAGAAGACGCGGCTGGCGGTGCTGGCGGCGGCGCGGCAACTCGGTTATACGCCCAACCTGGGCGCGCGTCGATTGCGTCAGGGAGCGCAAGCTGCCAGGCCGGAGCTGATCCTGGCGCTCTTGCGTCCAGCGGGCTCGCCGTTGGGCCTGGTCGTGCGTGTGCTGGAAGCGGCGACCACGGCGCTGGCGGAGATGCCGCTGGCGTCGCAGTTGGTGATCGAGGACTATCCCGCCGGGCGGCTCGCCCAGCAGCCTGGGCTGCTCGAGGCCTCACGCTACCATGGCGCCATCATCACCAGTCCCACGCCGGAAGATGAGGCCTTCCTCGAGACGACCGAGCTGCTCGTGCCGGTCGTGGCCTTCCAGCGCCAGTTGGCCCACCATGCCAGCGTCGACGTGGACAACGTCCGCGGCGGTCTAGCGGCCACGCGTCACCTCCTGGCATCCGGCCGGCGTTGCGTGGCAGCGGTTGGCTGGTCGTCGCTGCCGTCGCGCGCGGTACAGCGGCGGCTGGATGGCTATCGCCAGGCGCTGGTCGAGGCGGGGCTGGGCGGCCAGGAGCAGGTCGTGTGGGCCCCCACGCTCAGCGAGGCCGGTGGCGCGACGGCGACGGCACGTCTCTTGGCGACCGCCCATCCGGACGCCATCTTCGCTCTGAGCGACGTGCTCGCCCTGGGCGTGCTCCACGCCGTTCATCGCGCCGGTCTACGAGTGCCGAAGGACATCGCCGTGATCGGCTACGACGACTTGCCGTTCGCGCCCTTCCTCGATCCGCCGTTGACGACGATCCGGCTGCCCTACGAGGCAATGGGGCGTGACGCGGTGCGCTGGCTGGCCGACGCCGTCCGCGGTCGGGCCGACGCGCTGCTGCACCACGTCTACGAGCCGGAGTTGATCGTCCGCGACTCGGCGTAAGCGGCGGCAAATCCTCTGCTGACGCCTGGATCATCACCACCAAGCTGAGGATATCAAGCATTCACCTGGTTATCTGGTCCGGCGAGGCTCCTCGGTCAGCAAGCATTAGCCGCATGCGGCAGTGTTGGGCCACGTGCCAGCGGCGCGGGCCTCGTGCCGCGCTGCTACGCGCCGCCGGGCGCAACGACGGTAACCGTGCTCAGCGGGTACTCTGTCTGGCCATCCGCCAGGGGGAGACGCGCCCCGGTTTGCAGTTGGTAGAGACCGACCATGAGGCGGTAGGCGCCGGGGGGAGTGCCGGCCGCCACGGGAATGGTGAGGCTGTCCGTCACGACCTGGCCGGCGACCCAGTCGGTCGTCGGCAGCTTCCCCGCGTGCGGCCGCCCGTCAAACTGGAATGCCAGACTGCCGTGCGAATCGAGCGCGTGGACGAAGACTGTGTAGTCGGCTTGTGGACTGCTCACCGTCTGCCACTGGACGGGAATAACCAGCAGGGTTCCCGCGACTACTCGCGCCGGTACGTCGGCGCCGAGGAGGCGAATTGTCCCGCCAAACACGGCGTTGGGCTGCAAGGGCAGCGGCGGCGGCAGCGCGACCTGGCCGCTCGTTGGGCGAAGCGCCAGGCGAGCGACAACCGGCAGCGAACCCGACTGCCCTTGCCTGCTCTCCGCCGTGATCGGGCGATCCGGATGCTGTTGGGGATAGACGGAGATCGAGAGGATGGCCAGGCTCGGCGCCGGAGCACCGGCCGCCACGCTGAGGGTGACGACGTTGCTGATTTCCAGCCCGGGCAGCCAGCTCGACGTCGCCACCGAACCGCCCGGTTCGACATCCTGCTGGGCGAGCAACACCCCATCAGGCCCGTGCAGTTGAATGGACGACGCCTCGTCCTGCGCCAGGCGGTGCTCCACGCGCCAGACGAGCGCCACCGGAACCTGCTCACCCGAGGCGATGGGCGTGCCCGGCACGGTGATGCGCAGCAAGCGGAGTCCGCCGTACACGAGGTCCGGCTCCAGCGTCTGGGCCTGATTGCCCGGACCCGCCGCCACGACCACGATATGACCGATCGTTGCTTCGGCGGTTCCATCAGCCGTGGCGAGGCGGGCGCCGCTGCTCAAGTCGACGAGGCCAAGGCCCAGGGTGTAGATCCCGGGAGGAGTGCGCGCCGATAGCGGCGCCGTGAGGGTATCGGCGATCGTTTCACCGGCTACCCAGTCGATGGTAGGCAACAGCCCGTCGTGCGGCACGCTGGCGAGCGTGAATGCCGGCTGTCCGTCAGGGCTCCGCGCGGTGAGAACCGCGGCGAAGTTCCCGCCCGGCGCTTGCGCCGCCCGCCATTGGACGCCGACGGCGAGCAGTTCGCCAGCAGACCCCTGGGCCGGGACTTGCACGCTGGTCACCTCCATGCGCCCGCCAAACGTGGCATGGACCGGCTGCGGGAGCGCGGTCGGCTGGATCGGCGGGCCGCTGCCGCGTACTTCCACGGCGCCGACCAGCGGATCGCTCAGCTCCTGTCCGGCGTCGCTCGTGGCCGTGACCCGTTCGTCCGGCCGGTTGACCGGATAGACGTAGACGGAGATGCGGCCCAGAAAGGGCGTGGATACCGTAGACGGTAGCCGCAGCGGCACCGCTTCCTGCAGGCCCATCCCGGCGGGCCATTGCGAGGTGAGCGCCTTGCCGCCGCCGGGCAGCTCGTCGGTGCGCGCGATGAGCAGCCGATCGGGGCCGTGCATCTGCACGGAGACCGCGTAATCCCGTTGGGTGGCGCCGCGCTTGACCCAGGTGAACTGGACCTTGACCACACTGCCCGGTTGGACCACTCGCTCGGACACGCTTGCGCCGACGAGATCGAGGTTGCCGTAGCGGTAGCCAACCGGTGTGTTGGGGCGCAGCTCGGCCGCGGGGACGAATAGCGGCTGGGCATAGGCCGGCAAGATGGCCAGCGGCAGGGCCAGGGCTGCCCCCAGCCCGAGCAGGGCGCTGATCGCGGCGACGCTCAGCGCGCGAGCGCGGCGGGCGAGCTCCGCCAGCCCCACAGCGAAGAAGATGCTGGTACAGGCGAGCGCCGGAAAGAGCAGCCGGCCGGTAGAGGCGAGCGTGAGGCTCGACCAGCGCACGAGGAGGACGGCCTCCAGGGCCAGCCAGCCGAGCAGGAGCATGCCAGGGGCCCTTCGAGGGAACAGCGTCGAACGCCGAAGAATAGCGAGCAGCAGGCCGGCGAGCGCGGCCAGGCCGAGGAGGTCGGCGAGGGTGTAGTACCACTGGGGAAGCAGCACGTCGAAGATGCCGAACACGCCCCAGAACGAGATCCACACGCCGGGCAGCTCCGCCAGCAGCTCCTGGAAGGTCAGCGGTGGGGTGCGATGACCGGCGATCGCCAGAAAACGGCTGAGCCCGGAAGGGTCGGCGTAGAGCGCCCAGTTGCGGAGCAGCCACCAGCCATCGATCAGCGCGATGGTCAGGCCGAGGATCGCCAGCGCCCTCACGGCGCTTCGCCAGGAGCGCCGGCGCCAGGCGAGCCAGAGGAAGACGGCAGCCGCGGGCGCCGCGATCGCGCCCGCGTTCAGCTTTGTCAGCACGGCCAATCCCACGACGCCGCCTATGGCGAGCTCGCGAGGCAAGGAGGCACGATCGTCGGTGATCGTTCTGGCGAGCAGCACGATCACGACGGTGGCGAGCAGGAAGGCCGGCGCATCGTTATCGACGGACGCCGAGATGAACAGGAACATCGGGTTGAAGGCGGTCAGCGCCGCCGCGAGCGCGTGTACCGCCTCGACGCCTGGCGCCACGATGCGAGCAAGCGCGTAGACGAGCGTGACGGTGATGGCGCCGCAAAGGATCGACACCAGGCGTCCCAGGTGAACGGCCAGGCTCAGCCCGTGCCACGGGAAGTCCTCGGCGGGGGTATGGATGAGGAGATTCTTATTCCAGCCCTGCTGGTCGGGATGGCCAATGTCCGAGTACGGATTCGGCAGCATGCCGCCGGCGGGAGACGGGAAGTGGATCCAGGCTGTCGCGGCGGCGACCACCAGGTAGTACAACGGAGGCTGACCGGCTTCTTGCGCCGGCACGAGCACCTTCCCGCGGTCGGTGAGCGCGAGTACGGGCAGGCCGTGTCCAGCAGCGATGTTCCACACGACTGCCGTGTGGGAGTTCTCGTCGCTCGCTTCGAGGATGGGCGTGGCCAGGCTGAAGGCGGCGGCCAATACGAGGTAGGCGACGAGGATGCCCAGGAGGCTGATCGGTAGGCCGTGCCCCGACCGGAGAGGAGACGCGACGGGCGGCGCCGGGTGAATCTCGGCGATCAGTCCAGGCATGCCGAGGAAATGCTCCGCACCGCCGTCATCCAGACTCCAGACTTTGGGCGCCAGTCTAGCAGGTTGGGCTGTCGGGGTGCAACGTAAAGAAGTGCAATCGACCGAGCGACGTAGGGCAGGAGCGCCGCCCTACGACATGCTGGCAACGATGGTGGATCCAAGCGGACACTGCACTTCTTTACGTTGCTCCCGGGCCGTTGCTCCCGGGCTCGACTGTGATGTTGTCGGCCATAGTCCGGATCGGGCTGGTGCGGCAGGACCAGGGCATATAGCATGGAGTTTGAGTAGCTAATCGGATAATTGGGCACGGGCTATGCGGGGGCGGCGCTGGTGACCTGGACCGGAGGTGAGCGATGCGCACGGTGTACCTGAGCGAGGAGGAGCGGGCGCCACTGGAACGGATGGTGAAGGTCGACGCCAAGCCCTACCGGCGGGAACGGGCCGCGGCCATCCTGCAAGTGGCGGCGGGGACGACGGCCGCCACCGTGGCCCGCCGCGGGCTGCTGCGACGGCGCGAGGCGGAGACGGTCTGCCGCTGGCTGGACCGCTTCGAGGAGGACGGGGGCGCGGGCTGGACCTTGCGCGCGGGCCGCGGCCGCCAGCCGGCCTTTTCCCCCCCTGCGCTGCCGGACGCGGGAGTCGGCGGCGACGGGGCGGCGGCATCTGGTCCGCCGCCGCCGCGCCGAGTTCGCGCCGTGGCTGCCCCCCCGGCAGCGCCGCTGGACCCTGGCCACGGTGCGGGCGGCGCTGCCGCTGCTGGCCCACCGCAGCCGGTCCGGGGTCTGGCGGCGGCTGGATGGCCTGGGGCGACACTGGAAGCGTGGGCGTGGGCCCCTCCACCGCCCCGACCCGCACGACCGCGCCAAGCTGGGCTACCGCGCCGCCCGGCAGGAGCAGGTGGCGCGCGCGTCGGGGCGGCAAGTGTTGCTCGACCAGGGCGAGTCCACCTACTCTCGCCAGCCCACCCTCGGCTTCGGCTAGGCCGCGCTGGAGCGGCGCGGGCCGCGGGCCGAGCGCCGCCGGCGGAGCAACACCCGCCCCCGCCTGGCCGGCGCCCTGGACGCCGCGACGGGCCGGGGCGCCTAGCTGCCGGCCGGCCGCATCGGCCGGCCCGAGCTGGTCCGCCTCGCCGAACGGCTGGGTGGCCAGTCCGCCGGCGTCGAGCGCCTCTGCCCGGTCCAAGACCACTGGCCCGTCCATTGCCACCCGGCTGTCCTGGCCGCGCTGGAGCCCCAGGCGCTCCCCTGGCCGCGGCCGCGCCCCGCCGCCTGGCCGGCCCAGCCCAGCCCCACCGCCCGGCGGCTCCAACGGCCGAGCCAACGGGCGGCCTTGCCCACCGACGCCGCCTGGCGCCATCCCATCGAGAAACGCCGACGCCGACTCCAACAGGACGTCAGCCACTTGCCCCGCTGGGCCGACGACCGCGCCGCCTTGCGCCGACCGGTCGGCGCCTTCCTCGACCAGTTCGCCCACGGCCCCCACGCCCTCCTGCGCTAGGTCGGCCTCCTTCCACCCGATTAATTACTCAAACTCCATGCAATACGCCCCTACGGATGTCGGCGACCTCTGGTAGGGGCGTATTGCTATACGCCCTGGTCTTGCCGTCCGAACAGGCATAGCACATGGCCGACAGCCCTTTGGCATAGTCCTTGCGCCGTTAATTCTCGCGGGGTGATCACGCCCAAGGAGCGCGGCCGGCGACAGACCTACTGGACGGCGCCATCCTGGGCGCCCGCCGGTCCAAGGAGGACAAAATGGCAGAGTCCACTCAGCAGCTCGACCTTATCGCGCGGCAAAGTGTCGAACAATACGGCCGTCAGCGGCGTGAAGAGGATCAGTGGAACGAGCCGCCGCCGGAGCTTGCGGACATCCTCCTGGCGATGAGCCAGAAGCACGGTGTCGACCTGCATGCGTTGACGCGGCGCGTGCGTGCCCTGCTTTGGCCCGGAAAGCAGGGCACGCCAAAGGAAGCGCCGGTCTCGGTTGACACGTCAACTCGAACTTGAAATGGCCGTTGCCCTCGCGAAGGCGATATTGCTTCGCGGCGGGAGGGACGATCCGACCCGGCAGTCACTGCGGACTGTGAGCGGGGCGCCGGCCTCGATGTCGAGGAGCAGCGCCGGGGCGATACCCATTGAAGCTAGGCTCCCTACACACCGTGAGCCTGCGCCACTACGGTGTACCATTGCGCCAGCGGCCGTGCTGACACGAAGACGGGACCATCCAGGTCGTGGTGCGCGCGTTTTGGGCGTCGATCCGGCCTTACTGGCGAATCGCGCGGCTGCTGCCGGGCGTGAACGGCCCTTCGACGCTGCTGGCAGCGGCGGGGGTGGTGCTCGGCGCGCAGCTGCCGCTGGCCGCGACGATCGCCACTGGCGCGCTCATCGGCGCCGTGCCCGCCGCGGTTGCCGCTGGACCTGACTCCCTCCCAGCGCATAGTGCCATGACCGCCCTGGCGGTGGTCAGCGCGCTCTTTGTCGCCATCCGCGCGCTCGGCTTGGTACGCGCGACGCTGGCGGCCTCCCTCGGCCGCCGGTTGGATGAGCGCCTGCGCGAGCGCGTCATGCTCGCGCTCAACCGGCCCGCCAGGATCGCGCACCTCGAAGACCCCGCGACGCGCGACCGGATCAAGCGTGCTCTCGACGTGTCCGGCGGCCGCTGGCGCGCGGGCGATACGGTCGCGCCCCTCGCCAGCGCCGCCAGCGCCTGGCTGCAAAGTGCCGGCGCCACGCTGGTGCTGGCGCGTTTTAGCGTGCCGCTCGCACTGGTATGGTTTGCCGTTTGGGTGGTTGCCGCGCATTTCATCCGGCGCGAGTTCCTGCGGGGCGCCGAAGTCGCCTACAACCAGACCAAGTTCGTGCGGCGTGCCGACTACCTCCAGCAGCTCGTCATGTCGCCGCCCGCCGCTAAGGAAGTGCGCGTCTGGGGTCTGGTCGACTGGCTGATCGACCGCTTCGCCCAGGAGACGCAGCGCGTGCTTGAACCGGTCTGGCGGGAGCGGGCGCAGGGCAAGGGCGTGCAGGCGGTGACGGCGCTCGCTCTGGGCGCGGCGTACCTCGCGGTGCTGGCAGCCGTCGGGCTCGCGGCCGTGCGTGGCGAGATCACGCTGCGCGCGCTCGCCACCTATCTCGGGGTCGCGCAGGCAGTCGGCGCGATCATCCTGCCCGGCGCCGAAACACTGGCGTTGGCCCACGGCGCCGGCGCCGTGCCGCCGGTGCTGGAGCTCGAACGGCTCACCGCCGAAGCAGAGCAGCGCGACGCGCTCCGCGGCGCCATGGCACCCACGGGCATGCCGCGGACGGGCATCCGGCTGGAGGGTGTGAGCTTCCGCTATCCGAGCCTCGATGACCGGCCCGGAGACTCGCGGCCGCCGGTGCTCCAGGATCTCGACCTGTTCATTCCCGCGGGCCGCTCGCTCGCCATCGTCGGCGAGAACGGCGCCGGCAAGACGACGCTCGTCAAGCTCATCGCGCGGCTCTACGACCCCACCGCCGGGCGGATCACCGCGGACGGCGTGGATCTGCGGGAGATCGACGCGCGCGCCTGGCAGCGACGCGTCACCGCCGTCTTCCGGGACTTCCTCCACTTCGCGCTCACGGCGCGCGACAACGTCGCGCTTGGCGCCCCCGAGCACCTGGACGACGAGGCCGCTCTGGTGGCGGCGGCAGGCAAGGCCGGCGCGCTGGACGTCGTGGAACGCCTGCCACGGGGCTGGGACACGATACTCTCCCGCCAGTACCGCGGTGGCGCGGACCTCTCCGGCGGCCAGTGGCAGCGGCTGGCGCTGGCGCGGGCGCTCTTCGCGGCGCAGGCCGGCGCTTCGCTCCTGGTCCTGGACGAGCCGACGGCCAATCTCGACGTGCGCGCCGAAGCCGCGCTCTACGAGCGCTTCCTGGACATCACCCAGGGGCTGACCACGATCCTGATCTCCCACCGCTTCTCCACTGTGCGCCGCGCCGACCGGATCGTCGTGCTCGACGGCGGGCGCGTGGTCGAGGACGGCACGCACGACGCCCTCCTTGCTGCCGGCGGGCGGTACGCCCACATGTTCGCGCTCCAGGCCAAGCGCTTTGTCGCCGCAAGCAGCTCGGGGACCACGGAGAGGGCGGCCGACGATGGCTGAGCAGGGCAATCAACCCCGGCCATCGCTCGCGCCCACCGGCCGGGCCGCGTCGTGGCGCGGCTTCCGTACCACCATGGGATTTGCCTTCCGCGCCGATCCCCGGCTCGTCATCACCCAATTTGGTCTGGAGACGCTCAACAGTGTCCTCGTCGTCTTCGTCGCGTACGCGGTCAAGCTGCTCGTCAACGCGGCGCTCGCGCGCAGCGTCGGGGGCGCGCTCTTTGCCGCCGGCGCCATCGCCGCGTCCGACGCCGTGCAGCGGCTGTCCGGGCAGCAGCTCCTCACCAGCTCCATCAAGCTGCAGGAGAAGACCGCGCTGCTGCTCGACCAGCGGCTAATGGCGCTCACCGGCGCCGCGCCGGGGCTGGAGCACCACGAGCGGCCCGACTATGTCGACGAGCTGACGTTGCTGCGGGACGACCGGCGTTACCTGGGGCAGGTGGCATACGCGGCCGCGCTGAACCTGCGGGTCGCCATCCAGCTCATCGGGCAGGCGGTGCTCCTGGCGTCCCTTCACCCCCTGCTCCTGCTCCTGCCGCTCAGCGGCCTGCCCTCCCTGCTCCTCAGCCGCCGTGGCAGGGACCTCCTCGTGCGGTTCCAGGAGGCCAACACCGAGCGCGCCCGCACCATCCGCCACCTCTTCGAATGCGCTACCAACGCCGATGCCGGCAAGGAGGTGCGTGCCTTCGGGCTCGCCGCGGAGCTGATCGGGCGTCACCGGCGACTGAGCGAGGGCGAGATTCGGGATCGGGACCGCGCCGAATGGCAGGGCGTGGCGCTCGACGCGGTGGGGCAGGTCTGCTTCGCCGCCGGTTACGTTGGGGCCATCGCGCTGGTGCTGTGGCGCGCGTTGCGCGGCCAGGCGACCGCGGGCGACGTGGCGCTCATCGCCATCCTGGCTGGCCAGGTGAACGCCAACGTGGCCCAGGCGCTCCAGCAGAGCCTCTTCTTGCAGAGCCCGCTGCGTCTCACGCGGCGCTACCTCTGGCTGGCCGACTATGGCGAGGCGGCGCTGGCCCGCGCGCGCGGGCCGTCCCCTGCACCGACCCCCGACCGGCTCGAGCACGGCATCACGCTCCGGGACATCTCGTTCCGCTACCCGGGCACGGAGGCAGACGTGCTGCGCGACGTGTCGATCCACCTGCCGGCGGGGAAGGTGACAGCGCTGGTGGGCGAGAATGGCGCGGGAAAGACGACGCTCGTCAAGCTGCTCGCCCGCTTCTACGAGCCCACTGACGGCCGCATTATGGTGGACGGTGCTGATCTGCGCCGGTTCGGCTTGGACGCCTGGCGCGGGCGGATCAGCGCCGCCTTCCAGGACTTCGGCCGCTTCGAGTTCCTCGTGCGCGAGACCATCGGCATCGGGGATCTGCCACGCATTGACAACGTTGAGATAGTGCGTGCCGCCCTCGCCCGCGCCGGCGCCGCCGAGATCGAGCCGTCGTTGCCCTCCGGATTGGAGACCCAGCTTGGCCGCGACTGGACGGGCGGGGTCGAGCTGTCGGGCGGGCAGTGGCAGCGCCTGGCCCTGGGCCGCGCCTTCATGCGCGCCGACCCGCTGCTGGTGGTGTTCGACGAGCCGACCGCGGCCATCGACGCCCCGACCGAGCACGCCCTCTTCGAGCGCTTCGCCGCCTCCGCGCGCTCGGGAGCCAGCCGCGGCACGGTGACGCTGATCGTCTCGCACCGCTTCTCGACCGTGCGCATGGCGGACCTCATCCTCGTGCTCGAGCGCGGCCGGATCATCGAGCAGGGCAGCCACGACGAGCTGCTGCGCCTGGGCGGCCTCTACGCCGAGCTGTATCGGCTCCAGGCCGCCGCCTACCGCTGAACCGCCGCGAGTTCAGGGGTCGCCGGTCCTTCCATGGTCGCTCGACGTCACGCGGAATGCGCTCGCTATTGCCCGCGCCTCAACCGCTCTACCTGGTCCCGCAGCGCGGCCAGCTCTTGCTCCTGTCGCGCCAGCGCCTCGGCGTATTGCCGGTCTCGACGTTCCAGCGCCTCGGCGTATTGCCGGTCTCGACGCTCCAGTTCCTGGGTGATCTCCCCCTCGCGCAACTGGCGCTGGCCTTGCGGGCCGTACACCGCAACTTGCACGCCGGCAAAGGAGAACGCCGCCCCGACCTCCCGGCTCTGCCAGCGACCTTGCGCATCCGGCGCCAAAGGCCGGTACGCATCCCCCTCCAGTCGCCAGCCACGCACTTGCTCCGGCACGAATTCGCCGATCGGGTCGAGCACCAGATATTCGCGCACCCCGGCCCGGGCGTAGCTGTAGCCTTTGCCCCGCTCCATGTCCAGATCGCTCCGGTAGGTCGCGTCGCTCAGCACCTCGATTACCAGCGCCGGTGGTCCGTCGAGAGCCAGGGCCAGCGAGCCACGCCGATCGTCGATGGGCCGCGGGTAGACGAACACGTCCGGCAGCACGGTGTAGCGCGAGCCGTCGGGTCGCTGCAAGCCGGTGATCATAGTCTGGCCGAGCGCTTGCCAGGGCCGCGACCCTCTGGGGGACGGGTGCGCCGCCGCGATCTCGTTGAGGGCAAGGCGCACGTTGGTGATGGTGGTTTGGTGGAGGTTCGTGCCCAAGACGCTCTCCTCGGTATCGTCCGGCGGCCACAGCTCCGCCGGCTGGGCTTCCTCCAGGGCGACGCGCTGTGAGTCAACCATGGCTGCTTGCCTCCTCTGTGCTGACCTGCAGTGTAGCGCACGAGGGCAGTTGGTACCGGCTGTCAGTTACGAACGACTCACCAGCCCGCGCACAGAGAAACCGGTATCGTCGGCTCGGTATGAGGACGCCGGGCAGACGATGCCGACAACGCTTCAGGCAGCGCTCAGCGCGGCAACGGCAGCTTGACCGGCCTCCCCTCCTTGGCGGAGAGCTCGGCGCCGAAGGCGATCTCGTGCGTCTTCACGGCGTCCTTGATGTCGACGATCGGCGTGCGGTCCTCGCGGATGCAGTCGATCAGGTGGTCGAGCTCGCCCTGGAAGGGGTGATGCGACACTTCGGGCGTGTCGGGTAGGATGGTCGGGAACTGGGCCCAGCCGGTCTGACCGGGCAGATAGTTGGTGAGGAAGCGGTCGTTCACCAGCGTGCCCTTGGGACCGTGCAGGCGGACGTTGAATTGGTACTTCAGGTTGCCTTCCAGCACGCAGCCGACCTTGCCAATCGTGCCGTTGGCGAAGCGGATCATCGTGATGATGGTCGGGTCCCACTCCATGGTCTGCGTGAAGTTGCCGGCGTAGGCGAAGACCTCCGTCGCCTCGGCCCCCGCGAACTGGCGGATGGCGTCGACGGCGTGGACGCCGGCGGCGGGCAGCGCCGAGCCGCCCTTCTCCGCCGTCTTGACCCAGTCGTAGCCGGGGTACCACTTCTCCCAGTTGCCGGAGAAGTAGTCGCACTCGACGTAGAAGAGCGGGCCGAAGAACTCGTTCTCGATCATGGTGCGGATCGACTCGAAGTAGGGGCTCCAGTGCAGCTCGAAGCCGACCAGGCTCTTCACCCCCGCCTTGTCGATGGCCGCCTCCAGCTTGCGCAGCCCTTCCAGGTCGTTGGCGGCCGGCTTCTCGATGAGTACGTGCTTGCCGGCTTCCGCGGCGGCGACGCCCTGCGGCACGTGCAGGTGGTTCATCGAGCAGACGTCGACGACGTTAACGCGGTCGTCGCGGACCAGGTTGGCCCAGTCGGTGTAGGTCCGCGCGTGGGGCAGCTCGTGCCGCCGCTGCGCCTCCAGCGCGTTGTCGCTGCTGTGGCTGGAGAGCGCGACGACCTCACAGCTCGGATTGTTCTTCCAGGCCTTGATGTGCTCGTGCGCCACCCAGCCGATGCCGATAACGCCGATCCCCAGTTTCTTGTCCGCTGCCATGGTCTCGTTCTCTCCCTGCTCTCCGGTAGGCCGGCCCACGTGGCCGGCCGGTATCGATGTTCAATGTAAAGGGATTGTATTCATGCAAGCTGCGGCGGGGGCAACAGAGAAGCGATGGACTGCATCGCCTTCTCGACCTCGCGTCGGCCATGGCGGACGGCGAAGGTGAGGTGGCCCGGATAGAGGCCAGCGATCGGCAGCGCGGCCAGGCGCTCGACGCTGGCGATCGACTCCTGAAGCGAGCAATCCCAGGTGTGCTGCAGCAGGATCTTGCCGCCGAAGAATACCGCGTCGCCGCAGAAGACGGACAGGCGTGGTCCTTGCCGCAAGAGGAAGGAGATATGGCCAGTGGCGTGGCCCGGCGTGTTGAGGACGGTCAAGGTGAGGTCGCCTACCTGCGCCTCGGCGCCGTCCTCAAGTTCGCCATCGACCGAGCAGGGACGGAGGACGAAGTCGGAGGGATAGCCGCCGGAACGGCGAGCAACATCGAGACTGATTGCCTGCTCGTTCCCCTCGCGCACGAAGCCGGCCACGACAGGCGACGCGAAGACTTGCAGGCCGAACCGTTCGCGCACGGCGGCGGCGCCGGCGGCGTGGTCGGCGTGCGCGTGAGTCAAGAGCAGCTTGCGCACGCGCTTGGGGTCGAGTCCGTCCCCTTCAATCTGGGCCACGATCCCTGGTACGTCACGGCCGCCGCCCGCGTCGATCAGAGCATACTCGTCACCGCCGTCCAGGAGATAGACGTGACAGTCGAAGTCGTCCGTCAGGCCGAAGCCAAGCCTGCCGCTAGCGACGATGTGGATGCGATCGGCGATTTTCATGGTTGGGACTCCTTGGGTGAGAGCAGGCGAGCAATGGCAAGGGAACAGGGGATTGGTGTGCCGGGGCGGCGACTGCTGTCTGCCGCCAGAGTACGCGACTGCGGTCGGGACCGATTTGACAGGTCACTGCCCATTCTGGAGCCTTCGATTCCTCTGGAGCCGATCGGCGCACCGCGGCGGCGTGCTCTGGCGGCAGACCGCAGTATCCCCCGTCCTTCGGAAGGCCCTCGCCGAATGAAAGGGACCGCAGTCCCCCGGTCGGTTAGCCGCCGATCGCAATCGCGGCCCCGGCATGTCCGCTACCACGGGTATTTCCTGCGTACATAGCCGTCGCCGCCCCGCCACACCAATCCCCACCGGCTAATCCCTGGTAGAAACCGCATTGGCCGGTGCTCCCGGGTTCGGCGCTCACACCACGTCCGAGAAGTGCAGCGCAGTCCGACGGTAGATCTCCGCCGCCGCGACCAGCTCGGCTATCGGGACGAACTCGTCGTTGGTGTGGGCGTGGACGATGGAGCCGGGTCCCAGCACGATGCTTGGGATGTGCCGGACGCGGGAGAGCTCGCTGGCGTCGGTGCCGTAGGGGACGCCGATGGGGGTGGGGTCGACGTCCACGTCTCGGCAGGCGCGATCAGCAGCCGTGGCGATGGCAGCGTCGGCCGGCGTGTCTAGTGGCCAGTGGACGACGAACGGCTCCTCCCGCTCGACTTTGATGGCGGGATTGCCGGCGCACAACTCGGCGAGCAGCGCGTCGATCTCCACCAGCGTCTCCATCGGCTCCTCGCCCGGGATCACGCGCCGGTCGATCTCGATGGTGCAGCGGTCCGGCACGATGTTGACCCCTACGCCGCCCCAGATGCGCCCGACGCTGAGGGTGGGGGCGCCGACCAATGGGTGTTGACGAGTCTGCCAGCGCGGCTTGAGGTCGCGGAGGGCGCGGAGCACCTCCGACATCTGGTCGATGGCGTTGTTCCCCTCCTCGGGACGAGCGCTGTGGGCGGCTCGGCCCAGCGTGGACAGCCGCCAGCGGATGGCGCCCTTGTGCGCCACCACCACACGAAGGTCGGTCGGCTCACCCACGACGGCCGCGTCGACCGAGTAGTCGGGACTCTGGCAGAAAGCGGTCACCCCACGGAAGTGGAACTCTTCGTCGACAGAGGCCAGGAAGAGCACGTTGATCGCCAGGTCCTGGCGCTGGCCGAGCAGCGCCTCCAAGGCAGTCAGCATGGCGGCCATGGAGCCTTTGGTGTCGCAAGAGCCGCGACCATAAAGCCGGCCGTCGCGAACCTCCGGCCGCAGCGCGCGGTCGCCCATCGAGGCGATCTCCACCGTGTCCATGT
Source organism: uncultured Chloroflexota bacterium (assembly GCA_937967325.1). Lineage (GTDB taxonomy): Bacteria > Chloroflexota > UBA4733 > UBA4733 > UBA4733 > UBA4733. The sequence continues at coordinate 22,806 of CALBSQ010000162.1, read as the reverse complement.
GGGCCTCGAAGAGCAGGGTCCGCTTGGCGCCGGGGACGCGCAGCCCGGCCACGATGTTGTCGCGGCCGGGCAGGACCGCTTGCCGCGCCACGTCCAGACCCAGGCGGCGGCAATGGTCTTCGACGTAGGCGGCCATCCCGCTCTCGCCGCGCTCGCCACCCGGGTAGATGGGGTTCACGCTCTCGATGCCGACCAGGTCGCTGAGCAACCGGACGAGCCGTTCGTCGGAAACGGCCGAGGATGCATCCACCATGTTCCGCTACTCCGTCGCTGCTTGCGAAATCTGCACGCGCCTTCCCTCTCGTGAGGAGCGATAGGCCGCTTCGGCGGCCTCGATCACCCGCATGTTATCCAGTCCGGTGATAGGCGGGGGGCTGTTCGTCTGGACCGCCTGCACGAAGGCCCGGGTCATTTCGCGCAGCGCGTCTACCCAGCTCTCCGATACGGCGTACTCCACCGTGCCCGCGCCGAGCGATGGCGCCCCCCACACCTTCAGTCGAGGCTCCGGCGTCATGGTGTAGGACATGCCGCCACGCTGGCAGATCACCACGACCTCCAGCCGGATGGTCGGGGCGATGGCGTCGGAGTGGATGAGGGCGGTGGCGCCGTTGCTGAGCAGGAAGTGGGCGACGCCGTAGTCCTCGACCGCGTACTGGGGATAGCGCAGCGAGCGCATGTCGGCCAGCACCTCGGTGAACTCGACGCCGAAGAGCCAGCGGGTCAGGTCGATGGGATGGTCGCCGTGGGTGAGCCAGCCCCCGCCTGGCGTCGCCGCCGGGTTGGTCCAGTCGGAGTCGTAGGTGTCCTCCCACTCGCTGCGCTTGACCATGCCGGTGTTGTAGGCGCAGTAGAGGTGGAGCAGCTCGCCCAGCTCGCCGGTGTCGACGATGCGCTTCATCAGCCGCCAGGTCTTCCAGTAGCGGAAGTTGTAGCCGCCCATCAGGACGACGCCGGCCTGCCGGCAGGCGCGGATGATCTCCCGGCACTCGCCGGTGGTCATGGCCATCGGCTTGTCGGAGAGCACGTGCTTGCCCGCCGCGGCGAGCGCCTTGGCGATGGCGCAGCGCAGGCTGGTGCGGGCGGTGATGATGACGCCTTCCACGTCGGAGCGGCAGAAGGCGTCGAGGTCGGCGTAGCCGGTCGCGCCGGTCAGCTCTGTCAGCCGCTTCAGGTGGCGCGGCTCGTCGTCCCAGACCGCGCTGATCCGGCAGAAGTCGGTGTTCTGCAGCGTGCGACAGAAGCTGATCGTGTGCGGCCAGAGGTCGTAGCCGGCGATGCCGATGCGGAAACGGTGATCCTGCTTGCTCGTCGGCGCCGGTGACGGCGTCTCGGTCGTACCGCCGATGACCTGCCCGGTCAGGGCATCGATACGCTCCTGGCTACTGGCCATCGGCCGGTACCTCATCCAGTGACACTTTGGCATCGCGCTCGACCGAGAGATTCACTGCCCGCTCCAGCCGCAGGACGGCGATGCCCTCATCGATCGTGCAGGCCGGCGCTCGACCGTCGCGCACGCTCTCCAGGAAGTCGCGCAGCTCACCGACGAAGCCGTGGACGGCCAGGCTGTTCTGATCGTCGGCCGGGCGGATGTCCTCCGGCTCCCAGTAGTAGGTTGGCGTGCCGGGGAGGAAGCCCACGACGCGGCGCCAGTTCTCCACGAACACGCGCCCGCCCACCCCGGAAATGGCAACGCGCTCGCTCCAATTGTTATGCTCACCCTCCAAGCAGTTGACGTTGACCAGCCCGATCCCACCATTGGCGAAGCGCAGGGTGATGGCGTAGCCGTCCAAACCTGTGCCGCGGCTGACTCGTGCCGCGTACACCGACTCGACGTCGCCCATGAAGAAGCGCGGCAGGTCCAGGTGGTGCGTGGCGAAGCCGTTCAGGAAGTGGTAGACGTCGACGGGATACTGCCCGTAGGTGTAGCGCGACTCGAACACGGACGGCTGACCAAAGCCAGACTGCTCCATGAACGACTTGGCGCGCAGGTAGGGAGAGGAGAAGCGCTTCATATAGCCGACAGCCAGGTGTTTCCCTGCCTGCCGAGCGGCTGCCGCCATCACCGCCGCCTCGCCCACCGATTCCGCCGGCGGCTTCTCCACCCAGACGTGGACGCCCCGCTCCAGGCAGTCGATGGCCACTTGCGCCTGCCGCCGCGGGTGCATACAGACGATTACGGCGTCGAGTCGCTCCTGTGCCAGCATGGTCAGATGGTCCGTGTACACCGTGCGGACGCCGTGGAAAGCGGCCACCCGCTCGGCCAGGTCGCGCTTGTGGTCGGCCAGGGCTACCAGCTCCGCCAGCAATGGCGGCTGCTGCCGACCCTGCTGCGTCAGCACCAGCGCCGGCAGTCCCGACGGTGAGCCGCCGAAAGCGGTGCGCAGGCTGGGGTAGAGGCTCATGCGGGCGTGCTCGCCGCAGCCGACGAAGCCGATTCGCAAGGGTTCCATCAGCGCATCTCCAGTGGTGACGGGGCGCGCAGCTAGTGCCGTAGGAGGTCCCCTCTCTGGCTTCGCCATCTCTCCCCCAAGTTTAGGGGAGAGCGGTGGTGGCAATGAACGCTGCCAAACGGGCCCATTCCCCAAGGTTAGAGCCGATCAGTGTTGGAACGCATGTTTCCGTCGCGGCTCTCCCCCAGAATTGGGGGAGAGATGGCAAAGCCAGAGAGGGGGCCCGTCACCGCATCAGCCGATCTCGCTCAGCGCGACCGGCCGCCCCATTTGCGCCGAGCGCTTGGCGGCTTGCTCCAGCTTCAGGTGGGCGATGCCGTCGTCAATGTTTGGCGTGGGTACCGTGCCGTCGCGGACGCACTCCACGAAGTGGCGAACTTCGCCGGTGTAGCCGTGCAGCGTGCGAAAGTCGAAGCGGTCGCTGGGGATCTGGTCGTTCGGCTCCCAGGTGTAGGGCAGCTCCGTGTTGCCGAGGTAGGCGGTCACACGCCGCCAGTCGTCGACGGTCAGCCAGCTCCCCTGGCCGGTGATCGCCACGCGCTCCTGCACACGCTCCAGGCAGTTCGTCTGGAGGAAGCCGATGGCGCCGCTGGCGAACTGGAGCCCGAGCAGCCAGGCCTCCTCCTGGGGGACGGACATGTCGCGATGCTGGAGCACCTCTGCGTACCCTTGAGGACGTCCACCGGCGCCGCCGGAACGCGACGCATAGAGCGCGTGGACGCTCTCCACGTCGCCCATGAAGAAGCGGCAGAGGTCCAGGTGGTGACAGGAGAAGGCGTTCAAGAAGTCGTACACCTCCGGCGCGGAGTACCGGCTGTAGTTGTAGCGCGCCTCATAGCTGGTAGGCGGACCGAATTCGGGGCGGCGCATGAGCTCGATGGCTCGCTGATACGGCTCCGAAAAGCGCTTCATGAAGGCGATCATCACAAACTTGCCGGACTGCTCACAGGCCGCCTTCACGGCATAGGCGTCCTCCAACGTTACGGTCGCCGGCTTCTCCACGAACACCGGCTTGCCGGCCCGCAGGCAATCCATCGCGATGCCCGGTTGGAGCTTGGGGTGCATGACTGCGAAGAGGCAGTCGAGGTCTTCCTTCTCCAGCATGGTCCGGTAATCGCCATACCAGCGCTCGAAGCCGAACAACCTGGCGTTGCGCTGGGCCTTGCTCTCATCGAGGTCGCAACAGGCGACGCGCTCGCCGATTGGCTCGCGCAGCGCCGGCGAGCCGGATACGCCCAGCCGCAGCGCCGGGTAGAGGTTCTGACTGGCGTGACTGCCACAGCCGATGAACCCGATGCGGGCCAGACGTGTCATCGGTTACGTGCCTCTCTCCGTTGACGGGTGCTCGTGGAAACCGTGTTGCGATTCAACAGTAGTAGTATACAAAGATGTGTGCAGGCTGTTACGCATCATCGTTCATCCATCTGTCCACAAGCCGGGGAATACTAACTGACGATCCAGTCGGCGTCAACAGGTCGGCGCGCCTGGGGCGCGACGCGGAGTAGTGCGGAGCCAGCAGACGTGGGGCGGGTCTGGTCTCCGGAGCGCGGGCGTCCCGCCCGCCCCGGTGCGCCACCCGCGGTCGCTTCGCCCTCGGCACCGTCGAACCGAAGCGGTAAGGGGCTGCCGGGGCGGGCGGGACGCCCGCGCTCCGTCGAGATCGTCGCCCGGTGGCCGGACCACGTTGCGCCGCACCCGCGCCTCTAGTCGCCGCGGAGTTGGTACGCCGATCCACCCATCGCTCACACGAGGGCGGAGACACCGTACTCCGGTACGTGGAGGGGCAAGGCGTCCGCACGGCAGAGCCGGCGAAATGCCGGGGAGCGCAGCGCAGCGACAGCGACGACCAGCACGAAGGCGCTGCCGGCGCCCACCATGATGGCGGTCGGGGAGGTGATTGCCGCGAGCGCACCGAATCCCCAACTGGTGAAAGCCATAGCGCCGCCGGCTAGGAAGCTGTACACGCCGGTGACTCGCCCCAAATAGGCAGGGTCAGTCAACTGCTGCAGGAAGGTGAGGCTGAGCGCCATAAGCGTTGCCTGGGCCGCTCCGACCGCGAAGGACAAGGCAAACGCGACAAGGTAGTTGCTGGTCAGGCCGAGCAACACCAGCATGCCACCGCTGGCAACGGCGGTGACGGCGTACCCGGTGCTGTGCCACCGCCGATCGGAGACGGCGGCCAGGGCGAGTGTCCCCGCGATGGCCCCAAGACCGATCATGGTCATCGTGCCGCCGTAGGCTCCGCCGCCGTCCATCATCCCCTGTGTGAACTGCGGCAGCATCCCCTGGTAGGTCATAGTCAGGCTGCAGTGGAACCCTACCAGCAGCACGATGCTGCCCAACAGCGGGGACCGCCGAAGATAGCGGACGCCTTCGAGCAGCGGACCGAAGGCGTATCTGGTCGCGAAGCGGCGAGGGAGCTGACGCGGCGCGATACGCAGCGACAAGGGAATCGCCGCCGCATAGCACAGGCAAGCGAGCCCGAATACGGCGCCCGGTCCGAAAGCGACGAGGAGCGGGCTGGCCAGGAGCGGACCGATGAACTCGGCGCCTTGCTGGACCGTGCCTTGCAGCGCGACGGCGTTCGGCAGCGTGTCGCGCGGCACCAATGCGGGCACGAGGGAGCTCCCAGCGGTTCCCCGGATACTGAGGGCAATGCCGCAAGTCAGGGTGCAGGCGAGGATGGAGAGGACACCGGCATGGTGCAGCAGCGTCAGGACGGCCAGCGTGCCGGTCGCTGCTGCCGCCAGGGCGAGCGCGAACGCCAGCAGGTGGCGGCGGTCGTGCCGGTCCGCCCAGACGCCGGCCAGGGGAGCGACGATCAGCGCCGGCCCCTGGATAGTGAAGAAGCTCGCCCCCACCCAGAAGGACGAGTGGGTCAAGCTGAACAAGAGCCAGCCGACCCCCAGGGCCAGGATCCAGCGCCCCGAGTTCGCCGCCGCCACGCAGACCCAGAGCAAGCGATAGTCGGGGAAGGACAGGGAGGCGAAGACCGGCCACGGGCCTCGCACTACGGTACGCGCGTGCTGCCCGGTACCAGGAGCCGGCGGGTCGCCGATCTCCGGACTGTCCAACACGTTCCCTCGTCTCGCTACTTTACGTCGCCAGCGCAAGCGTTAGGGTAGCACGGGTGAAACGTAGGTCCGAGGGGACACAGCGCCTCGCCGTCGGCTCCGCATATTGGACAGGCAGGCCGGGCGAGACGTCCTGCCACGGCGGTCACACCGACTCCGTGACAGGGCATCTTGGACCAGCGGTCCGGTTAGTGGATCATCCAGTAGAGCCAGCCGGCAATTGCGCCGAATGCGACTATTGCGGTCAGCAGCACGATCACCATGAGCGCCAAGCTTAGGAGCATTGCCTCAAACCTCCTCTCCTGCTACGGTCAGACTACGGCGTCCGCGCCGCCGCGGCATCAGGCTACCGGCCAGTTCTGCAGTGGCCAGGAGAACAGCAGTCCCCCCCGCCCAAATGACCAGGGTACTCGCGCCGCGATGAGGCTAAACACACCAACGCCGGATGCGCAACGTGCAGGGGATCGACGAGCATGACGACTGCAAGCGGTACGACAGGCGGCAGGTGGCGATAGCTACATGCAAGTTGACGCGGGGGCCCGCACCATGGTCCGCGACTACACGCGTGGCATGCGCGGCTCGCGCGCACGCACCAACCCGAACTGAGTGACCTCTGCCGTGGCGAGGACTAGCCCACGAGCCGCCCCGCTGAGGCAGAGTTGTTGGGCGCCCTGCGTTCTCCTTGACAGCCCGCTAGGAGCGAGGGGAGCGCCTGCCGGCGGTGGAGGCCCTGCTGTGATGGCGCGAGCTTAGCGCTACCCGGTCGGCTTGGCCTTGACCGACTCACCAGCGGTGACGTCCAGGACTGTGCTGCTACCGAGATCGCCACTCGCCTTTACCTGGATGCGGTAGGGTCCCACGAATCGCGTGCTGTCGGGCACGAAGAGCTTGATGGTTAGGGCGCCGTCGTACGGGCCAAAGACCTGCGTGTCCAACTTGGTTGTGGCCGACCGCCCGTCGGTCGTGGGGCCCGCCAGCGTGCCCGAAACGACAACCCCTTCCTCGGGTTGGAAACCGGTGCCGAGGAGCACAATCTGCGGCGGGGGATAGCCAGCCCCGAGCGTACTCCCAAGGCGCAGCGTCGCTGTACCACGCGGCGCAGCGCCGTGCAGCCTGGCGCTCACCACGCGGGCGGTTCGACCGAGATCTTCATCGGAGGCGGCGGACCCAAGCACCTGATTGATGAGCAGCGCCACCACGATGAGCAGCACGGTCAGGCTCAGCGCGACTAGCACGTTGGACCGTACGTGCTGCCAGCGCTGACCTAGCGAAGGCCCCCTCCGCTCGCGTTGCAACTGACTGATGCACGTATGACAGAGTCGCCAGCGTCCTACGCCGCGCAGGCACGCCTCGCAGAATGGCTGTCCGCAATGATCGCAGCGATCCTGCGCCGGCGTTTCCGCATGCACCGTACAACAGTGGCGTTCCACCGGCATATGCCACCGCGGCTTGTCGATCAGTCGAGATTCTAACCACCGGTCAATTACGGGCTACCTCCTCGCGGTCAGGGCGTGGCAACCAGCGGGTAGGATTGCCTACCTGGATGCCTTCGTTCGCGGACCATGGTCAAGCGTACTGTTCGGCAAGGATACGATCAATGGTTGCGCCAGCCTCCTTACAGGCCCGCGCAGCGGTGTGTGTACCGGCGGCGATGGCGGCCTGCTGCTCCGCTAACGCGACTAGCATATTCTGGCCCAACGGTTCGGCACGGGCGGCGGCAAGGACCAGCGCATGCGCGGCGTCCGTGAGATGGAGTTGGCCGGATGACTGCTGTCTCGCCAACGCGCGGCGTGTCGGCACTGCGAGGGTAGGCTGGATGGCGTCTGCTATGGAGACCATTGTCGCAAAAGCTAGCGCCGCATCCGCCGCATGATTGGTGATGGCAAGAACGTACGAAACCTGTGCCGCGGTTGCCGTGACTCTGCCGCGAATGGGAGGCGTGTAGGGAGAGGTATGGGCGAAGGGAAGTGTGTCATTAGACACCATGTGAGGCACGACGAGCACCAAACGGCGTGGCGATCAGCTGCTGCCGACGAGTTCCGCCGGCTGCGGGGGCACATCTGGGGAGCCATTCAAGAAGTCAGCAACTGAAGTGCCGTGCGAACACGTCCACGGACTCGTCCATGTCGTAGGGCCAGCGCCCGTGGACCGACCCGCCGCGGACCTCGAACACCTCGCTCTGGTTGGTGGCCGTGATCGTAGCGCCGGTGCCAGCGCCGTCTGTCTGCTGACCATGCACGAGCACGAAAAGATCCTCGTGCGCCGCGACCTGCGGCGCGTCCTCCACCGCGGTCCCCTCCCCGCCGATCACTCCACCCGGGACGCGCAGGGTGAGGGGGTCCCCGGGACGGAAGGGGGCGGGGGAGCGGCCGAAATAGCCCCGCACGACGAGCGGGAAGTCCGAGACGACATCGGTGACCGCCGCGGCCTTCCCGGTGGCCCCCCGGTGCGTCGTCGGCACGCCCGTTGTCCCGCGCACCGCGCCAAGGAGGCCCGGCCCGGCGCAGGCGCGGTCCAGCCGCTGGTCCGGGGTGAGCCGGAGCATCCGCGGGTCGACATACAACTCGTCGGCCACCGCGCTGGCCTGCTCCCGCGGCGGCAGTTGGCCGCACCCGGCGACCAGCGCGAGCGCGAGCAATGGGAGGAGGATCGTGCCGGCTCTCCGGCCCGCCCGACGCCCGTCCGGCCCTGACCGGAGCAACCCCGCGGACATGCCGCACCTCCTTGCCACAAGGGGCAGGCGGGTATGCGCTGACCGAGCGCGCCGCCTGCCCCCAACTCACCTGCTACGCGCCTCGCTGGTGCTCCCGTCAGTGCGCGAAGTGCTGCTGGAACACGGCCAGGGGCTCGGAGAAGGCTGACAAGGCCCCCTGCCCATGAACGATACCACCGCGCACCTGGAACACGTCGCCCTCGCTGGAGACGACCAGGACCGTCTTCGTATTGCCTCCCGCTACAGCGCCCTGGTCGCGGACGAAGACGAACAGCTCCTCGTTGGCGGCCACCGTCGGGGCGCCCTCGACGCGCGTCACTATCGACGCCGTCGACCCGCCCGGGACCCGCAGGGTGATGGTCGTGGCTGTCGGGTAGGGTGAAGTCCCGTGGCTGTACGCCGCGCTGGCCGCGAAGGGGAAGTCCGTGACGACCTCGCCGAACCGCTCATTCGGCCGCGCCAGCGTGCGGACGGTCGGGGAGCCGGTTACCCCGCGCAGCACGCCGTGGACGTACGGCCAGGAGAGATCACGGTCGAGCCGCTGGTCCACCGTGAGCGCCGTTATCTGGGGGAGTGTTGTATAGAGGGGATGGACGAGTTGCTGCACCTGCCGGTCTGTGCCCCCATGGCCCATCAGATACTGATGCGCCAGCGCGCCCCCGCAGAGGACCATCCCGAGCAGCACCAGCAGCAGCACGCCAGCGTAGCGCCTCTCCCGCGCGATCTTGCCGGCTAACATGGCGAACTCCCCGGCGAGCCGAAGTCGCTCGCGTGGTCGCTGTACAAGTACATCTCGCCGTTCCTATCGTCGCTCTGCACGAGGGTCGATTCCCCGTTGGTGTGTTGGCATTCGAGGATCGCCCAGGAGTTGGGTCCCTGGACGGGGTGGGCCAGGCCGAGGCCGTGCCCGAGCTCGTGATCCATAACGCCCTCCAGCATCATATGGTTGCTGTCCGGACAGCCGGGATCGTGGACGGTGCACCATGCGATCACGGCGTTGGTGCTTATCTGGACATCGGCGCTCGCCATCTGATTCGGGTTGCCAGGGTACCAAGAGAAGTTCGTGTTGCCCAGAAACAGTATGCCGGTATTAGGATCCCAACCACCGAGATCCGTGGCGTCCATCGTGGCCTGTTGGGGCTGGCAGCAGATGTCGTCGTACACGAAGACGTAATGGTTGTAGGCGCTGTCGTAGGCAGTCCACTGTGCCTTCGCCTGGATGGCCGTGTCCTGCCAACCCTGGCGGCTGGTGATTCCCGACAGGTAGGCAAGATTGATGTAGCAGGGGTTCCAACCGGGATCGCTCGGCGGCTTGCCCGGCACCGAGGAAGGCCCGCAGGGGTGACTACCCTCGCCTATGGTCCACAGGATTTCGTTGCCGTTGTACGTCTCCAGGGCAAAGGCGAGGGCGGAAGAAGGCAGGAGACTAAGCGCGAGGATAAGGATCGACGTCATGGAGAGGGCCTTCTTCAGGCGTGGATTATCGACGATTGCGTGCATTCACGCTCCTATCGATTGATTACCTCAACGACCCCACGTGTTGCATGATGGGCTGCCGATTCGCTCCAGCTACCGAGACACTGATCGCCTCCCTCCTCGAAGCAGCACCCCCGCCACCGGGCTGACCGCGAAGCGCAGCATGGCAAGTGTGAAGCGCCGAGCGGTCGGCACTCAGCTCCGGGATCTCATTTGAACCTCGCGAAACCTCGCAAGACCTCGCTGCGCAGTAGTAACTAACGGGAGTGCCGACGCACTTCCAGCTGGCGGGGTAAGTTCACCTCCGGTTCCCCGGCACGATCGCGCGTAGCTCGGACATTGATCGGGGTCCAAACATGCCAAGTCGGTCATGATGAAGTACATTTGGTGGAACAAGGGGCGTCCCCACCTTCACGTCGTTATGCGACCAAGCTGGCGTCAGAATCCAATTGGATCAGAACCCAGCGGCAATCGGAGGACGAACTGCGGCTGCGTATCCACTCGAACTCCGAGGGTAGCGCCGTGCCTTTCGCTACCGACCGAGGGCATCAGCCTCATCCTCGTCACCCTACCCGCCGATTGTTCTTGTATTCTTCCGACAGCCTTCGAGTCTACGAATGCTGGCACCGTCGGGCGGGGTCGCATACCACTTCACGTAGCTGCGCTCAACGCTGCTCCTCCGGCCTCCGGTACTCGTAGCCCTCGCTCCGCCGGGTAAGGATATGCCGCGGGTGGTGAGCGTCGCGCTCGATTGCCTTTCGTAGGTAATGGACGTACCGGCCGACTTCGCTTTCGTACCCCGCATAATCCGACCCCCATACCGCGTCCAGGAGTTGCTGCCGGCTGAGCAGCAGGCCTTCATGCCGCATCAAGTACATGAGCAGCCGGAACAGCCGGCTCGGCAGGGCAACGGTTCCGCGCGGGCCGGCGAGGCGCTGAGCGGCCACGTCTACCCACCAGTCTTCGGCGACGTGGACCACCTGCTGTGTCTCGCCCGGCGGCGCCAGGGGATGCCGGCGCAGGAGCGCGCGGATGTGCGCCAGCAATTCGTTCAGGTCGCAGGGTTTGGATAGGCAGTCGTCGGCGCCCGCGTCGAGAAGTCGCGTGCGCGCGGCTGCGTCTGAGAGCCGGCCGACCACCAGCAGGTACGCCGTGCTCTCACGCCGCAAGCGATGACAGAGATCAATAACCTGAATTGGCGGCAGGAGGCCCGGGTCGAGGATCAGCAGGTGTACGCCCCTGTCTTGTATGTGGTCGAGGAGCTCGTCGACGCTCAGGCTGCTAACGTCAGCACGCCGGAACACCTGATGCCCTTCACGCTCGAGCCTAGGGACCAGGACGTGGAGCAGCGCCGTGTCCCGGTCGATGATGCCTACGCGCATGGTGGCTCACCTCCCTGCCAATGCCTCACGCGGACGGAAGGCCAGCCGTGGGATTCCTTGCAGCGCCGCTTAGGGGCGGCGCCTGGACCGGCGTCACTCCCATCGGGGATGAGCCTTGAACGACTGGCGCACACGTCCGCGAGGATGTATGCATGATGACAGATTTATGCGAGAGTGGGCGCATGGTTGGTAAACGCGGCCCAACTGGCGGTGGCCGCGGCGACACACGATGGACGCGCCACTGGTGGGCCAGCCAAACTCGAAGCGTCGCTATTGCGGCGTAGGTATCCGCTGCTCCATGGCAAACAGCGTGCTCAGCAACTGCGCCAGCAGCTCGAGCAGCGACTGCTCGGCGAGCAAGTCATCGGTCTGCGGGAGTGGATCGGCGGCACATAGCAGGCCAAGCGCGCCGCCGTCGGCACGGCAGAGCGGCACGCCCACAAAGGCTAAGACGGGCGCCGTGCGGTAGCGGGGCAACTGCGCAAAGTTGGGGAGTTCGCGACAGTTCCAGGCGATCGGAGGCAACTCCCCGGCGAGCGCGAGGGCGCAGTAGTCATCGAGCCAGCGATACCACTTCCCTGCTTTGACGCGGTAGCGGTAGTCCACGGCCATGGCGATGCGCTGGTGGGCGCCGTCCACCCGCGTGATCGCCCACAGACCAAAGCCGAGGCGATCGTGCAGGAGCTCCAGCGTGGAGCGGGCAGCCGACACGAAGTCCGGAAAGGGCGGGATACCGAGCGGCCCGCTTGGAGTTTTGTCCATCGGCGCCCGTTTCTGCACAGCGTCCCGTGCGAGCAACCCATGTCGCACGGGGTCGGTTCACCCCGTACCCGATCAAGCTTACGTCCCGCGTTACGGGATGTGTCGCAGGCGGATATGATCGGTCACGCCGAATCTCGATGGGGCCCTGGTTCATCCAGTGGCGCCATGCCCTTGTCCGACTGACCTGCTCAAGTCGTCGTGCCGGACACTGCTGACGGCCGCAGCCGCACTGCCTCCCCGCTCTCGGCCGCCCGCTCGATGGCGGTGACGACCCTGGTCTGCTCCAGGCCGTCCTCGCCGGTGGGGAGGCGCCCGCCGCCCTTCCAGGAGGATGGGACCTCGACCTCCTCCAGGATCGCTTGCACGATGTGGTCGCGCATCTCTAACGGGGCGTCGCCGCCGAAGAGCGGGAGGAACTTGGTGCTGACCTCCAGGGATGGACGGGCGCCCGGACCTTCGACGTCCTCGTGCGGGCGGCGGATCACCGCGCGGGCGAAGACGCCCATCTCGCGCAGGCGCTGCTGGTGGCCCTCCAGGTCGTCGGCGCTGAGCGCCTGGTCCAGGGTTGCCTGCCAGCCGGCCTCGGCGTGGAAGGTGTTGCCGATGGCGGCCCAGCCGCCCTTGGAGCCGCTGAAGGTGAAACGGTGGTCGACCAGCGGCTCCATGTAGCGGATCCACTCCGCCTTGATGCGCAGCACCAGCCCGTTGGTCCAGGTGAGGTGGGCGTCATAGAGGTCAGGGGAGTAGCCGAGCAGCTTGCGCACGACCAGGGCCCGGACGCTCTCCACCTCCGCCGGCTCGAACAGCCAGCGCATGCGGTCGACCACGTGGCTGAACAGGAAGTGGGCGGTGGAGGATTGCCCGGCCCAGCTCCGGCTGCGCTCCCGCCACATGTGCGTGGGCACGGAGATGTTGTCGTCGATGCAGAGGTCGCCGTAGATGGGATCGCCGACCAGCCCGTGCTGGTAGACGTAGCGGGAGGCGATCTCCTGCGGCGCAGTCCGCGACGGCAAGTGGACCCACAACCGGCAGCCGTTGCGCCGGGCGGCGTCCAGCATGGCCTGGGCGTCCTCCAACGTGGTGGCCATCGGCTTCTCGGTGATCAGGTTGGGTACCTTGGCCTCGGCTGCCGCGACCAATGGCTCGCGATGGAAGGGATCGGGCGTGGCCACGACGGCCAGGTCGGGGTGCTCCGCTCCGAACATCTCCGCCGCGTCGGTGTAGGCACGGGCCTCCACCTTGGCGGCAAGTTGCTCTGCCCGCTCGGCCAGCGGGTCCGCTACCGCCACCACGGTCGTGTGCGGGTTCCTGCTGAAGAACCGGGCGTGGTTGGTCCCCAATATGCCGCAGCCGGCGATGGCCACTCGTAGCTTGGCTGCCATCGTCACATTTCCGTTCGTTTGCTACCGTATTCCCGCGGGCGCCCTGCACCGAGCGTGGTTGACGCCACACCTCCGAACGCTAGTATAGGCCAGCACGACTTGCATGTAGGAGGGAGCACCATGACCGAACGCGTTCGTGTCTGCATCGTCGGCCTGGGCTGGACCGGATCGAACCATATGGCCGGCTACGGCGCCATTCCCGATCGAGCCGAGGTGGTCGGAGCGGTGGTGCGCTCGGAGGCCGGAAAAGCCAAAGCGCGCAGTCTTGGGATTCCGCACCTCTACGACGACTGGCGCGCGGCGCTGGACGATCCGGCGGTGGACGCGATCGACTTCTGCACGCCGAGCTTCCTGCACGCCGAGCAGTCCGTCGCGGCGCTGGAGGCCGGGAAGCACGTCCTGTGCGAGACGCCGGCTTGCCAATCGCTGGAGGAAGCACGCCGTATCCGCTGGGCCATCACGGAGCACCCGCGCCAGATAGCCCAGACGGGCCACATCGCCCGCTGCTGGCCCACCTTCGTCCACGCCAAGCGCCTGGTCGACGACGGCACGCTGGGCGGCATCTTTTACGTCACGTCGAACTATGCCCACCAATCCGATCCTGGGGAGTACCCCAGCGCGCTGACCTGGGCGCGGGACATCTCCCACCGCGCGCGGCTGGGCGTGGGGCACCACTCGCTCGACCTGGTGCGCTGGTACGCCGGCGACGTCTTCGAGGTGCAGGGCAACCAGACGCCCAAGGCTGGTCTCGCCATCCTGCATTTCCACAACGGCGCCCTCGGCAAGCTCTTCTCTAGTAGCGCGGTGGTGCGACCCTATATCCTCAGTCTGTCGGTCTACGGGGACAAGGGCACGGTCGTCTGCTGGTGGGAGGAGAACGAGTTGCGCGGGCACTTGCACACCTCCACCCATTGGGAGCCACAGCCGCTCGACCGCACCCTGATGCACGGCCGCGGCTCGCCCGAATGGCAATACGAGATGACCAACTTTGTCGATAGCATCCGCGGGGTCGCCCAGCCGCGTTGTCCGATGAAGGATGGAGTGGCGATGGTGGAGACGGGCATCTCCATTCAACTCGCCATCGACACCGGTGCGCGGGTCAGGGTAATGTCGTGAAGGAGAATACCAGATGAGATCTGGCTCCCGAGCGCTCCGCAGCGGCAGCACAGTTTCGGACGGAGTTGTCGATTGAATAGTCCACCATCACCTGGTCGCTCTCTCACCCTCAATCTCCACCTGGCTGCGGGCGCAGCGGACCGACAGGACGTGATCGCTACCGTCCAGCTTCCGCTGGAGGTCGCCGGCTTCGTCCGCTCGTTAGGAGACGACGGTGCGGCCGTGCGCCTCATCGACGCCAATGGGGAGGACGTACCCGCGCAACTGGACGAGACCGCTCGGCTGACCTGGCTTGCAGCGGGGACGATGGAGGCCGGCGCCACTCGCCGCTATCGCTGCACTGTGGAGAGCGCGCGTGAGACTCGCGCTTCCGCTGCTCCTCGCGTGGAGGTGCGGCTGCAAGCCGACCGCGTCTGGTTTCTCTCCGAGGGACGCTTGCTCACGCGCTACGTCTACCAGGGGACCTGGAAGCCCTACTTCTGGCCGATCATGACCCCATCGGGCAACGTTGTTCGCGGCGCCTCAGGGGAGCACCAGCACCAGACCGGACTCTTCTTCGCCTATGGCGGGCATGGCGGTCCGACTACGAGCAACGTCTGGTCGGACTGGGATGAGCCGACCTATGGACCGGACGGCAAAGCCCTGCATACCTCCTGGGAGCTGATCGAGGGTGGCGCCGTGTACGGGCGGTTGGTTCAGCGCCTCACCTACACCGCCGCTTCGGCGGGGCACCTCTTGGACGAGCGGCGGGAGGTGCGCGTGTATCCGCTGCCCGACGGAGCCGTCATGCTCGACGTGTGCGAGTGGCCGTCGCCGCCGGAGGAGGAGGGGCCGTCGCCCTTCATCCTGGCGGCCCGCGTTGCCGAATCGCTCCGGCTGGTGAACCTGAACCGGCGCGGATCCGATGGCAAGCCGCTCCCGCTGGAGCGACCGGGCCAGCTCGCCGCCGAGGATGAGCTGCAGCTCGAAAACGCCGCCAACGCTACCTACCGTACCGCGGGCCGCTGGCTGGACTGGTCGGGCCAGGTGACCGGCGGAACGGCCGGACTGGCATTTTTCGACCATCCCGACAACCCGCAAGATGGTCGCGGGCTCGTCGCCGGCGGCTACGGCTGTATGACCATGCGCTCCGTGTATCCGCCATCGGCGCGGCCCGGTAGCGTGGCCATCCGCCGCCGCGTGCTGGCGCACGCGGGTGATGCCGGCGCGGGGCGGGTCGCTGCTCGGTTTCGCGACTACGTCGATCCGGTGCGAGTTACCGTTGGTTGAGGAGAGGTTGGACACGTAGGCGCCCGTCTCCCCTCGCCCGCTCGCGGGAGAGGGGCCGGGGGTGAGGGTCCGTTAGGAAAGGAGTAGCAATGCAGCGACTTCGTCTTGGCCTGGTCGGCGCGGGCCGCCGAGCGCAGGCGCACGTCCAGAGTATCCTGGCGCTGGACGACCGCTTCGAGCTGGCTGCTGTCTGCGATGTGAACGCGGAGGCGGCGGCTGCGATTGCCCAGCGCACCGGCGCTCAGGCGTTTGCAGACCTGGACGAGTTCTTCCGAGGCGGGCAACTCGACGCGGTGGACATTGTGACGCCGCCGGACGCCCACCACGTCATCGCCAAGGCCGCGGCCGACTACGGTGTCTCGATGCTGGTGGAGACGCCCATCGCGCCCACCCGGCAGATGGCGGCGCTGCTGATGGAGGCGGCGGAGCGGGCGAAGGTCAAGTTGGAGGTCGCCGAGAACGTCTGGCGCTGGCCGGCGGAGCGCCTAGCCCGCCAGGTTCTGGAGTCCGGCGCCATCGGCCGCGTGCTGCGCGTCTACTGCCTGTACGTCACCGGCGGTTACCACGCCATGAACCTGATCCGGACCTACCTTGGCTTCCCGCAGCCCACCGTCGTAGCCGCGCACGTGCGCCGTTACCCGGTCGATCCCTACACCTTCAACGGCGCCGATCACGTGGATGAGACCTGGACATCGGCCACCATCGACTTCGCCGGCGGGGCAACCGCGATCCACGAATGCTCCAGCTCGTGGAGCTCGCCGGTGCGGCAGGCCGTGCCGCGCTTCTTCGCCGCGCACGGGACGAAGGGCACGCTGGTGAGCCGCGGTGGCGTCGTGGAGGTCGGCATCGTGACCGATGGCAAGCTGCAGCGCTACTCGTCGGAGACGGAATGGTCCGCGTCCGGCAATGGTCGCACGGCGAAGCAACTCCGCTTGGGGCCGCCGCTGAACCTCAGTTATGACAACCCGTTCGAGCCGCTGGTTGCGCAGCATCCCGAGCTCTGGCGGGGCGGCGAGGACGAAGTCGCCCGTGCCGACGAGCTGAACAGTCTCTACCGCGCTGTCGTCGACAACGTAGCCCCAGAGTACGGCGCTGAGAACGCCTACCGCGACGAAGAGCTGGTGGTTGCCATGAACGAATCGGGTTTTGCCGGTGGGGCGGCGGTATCCTTCCCGTTGCCCTCGGTCACGCGTTGGGAGGAGGAAACGCACGCCGCTTTCCGTCGCGTCTACGGCGTGGACCCGCTGGCCGACCTGGACGGCGCGCGCAAGGTGCTGTTCTCGGTGTACGGCGCGCGCGTGCCGGCACCGAGCCAGCCGAATGCCAAGTCCTCCGGCTAATGGAACAACGTCCACAGGGTCCTGGCGAGCTGGACCATCGGTAGTGCGGTTGGCGGAATCGGCTGGTACGGTGCTGGCCCCCTCTCCGCCTTCGGCACCTCTCCCCCAATTCTGGGGGAGAGCGGTGACGGAGATGTACTTTCCAACACTGGCCGGCTCTCAGTTCGAGAGGGCGGGCCGTTTGGTAGGCTGCATGCCCGTCGCGGCTCTCCCCCAGGATTGGGGGAGAGATGGCGAAGCCAGAGA
Organism: uncultured Chloroflexota bacterium; assembly: GCA_937967325.1. Classification (GTDB taxonomy): domain Bacteria; phylum Chloroflexota; class UBA4733; order UBA4733; family UBA4733; genus UBA4733. The sequence continues at coordinate 5,596 of CALBSQ010000162.1, read as the reverse complement.
GAGGGCCTCCTCAAATGCCCAACTGCGCCCGCTGCTGGTTCAGGATGCTCGTCACCAGTTGCTGGATGCTGGTCGCGGCGGCGTCCACCGACGACGTGCCGGCGAAGGCGGCGCTCTGCGGCTTGCCGACGGCGGTCGCGATGTCCCCTTCTCCCGCGACCACAAACGTGGGGTGGGCGTTCTGGAGGACGGCCGAGTATTGGGAGATGCTCTTCGGCGCAGAGGTCCGCTGGGGGTTGAAGACGTTCTTCTCCGCCGTGGCGATGTGCGCCGGGACGAAGCCGGGGATGTTGGCGATCTCCAGCGGCAGCCCATCGCCCATCGTGTACCAATGGATGAAGCGCCAGGCTTCATCCACGTGGCTGCTCGTCGTGCCAATTGACAAGCCGTTGGTGTAGACATCCACCGTGCGCGATCCGGTCTGGGGATGCTTCGGCGGGAGGAAGACGTCCCATTCCAGGCTGGGCGTCGGTGCGATGGTCGCAGACCACCACATGCCGCCCGGCGTCATAGCTGCAGCATTCGTGGTAAACAGTTTGATCCGGTCGCCGGTGCTCGGCGATGCCGCCACTTTCTGCTTCTGCACGAGGTCGACCAGATAGGTGAAGGCGTCGTAGGCCTTGCCATCGGAGTGCAGCGTACAATTGGTGAAGTCTGGATCGAAGAAATCGCCGCCGGCCTGCCAGATCCAGGTATTGATGCGGCCGTTCCCATCCTCCGGCAGGCCCAGTCCCCACTGCTGCCCGCCGCTGGCTCCTGCGGCGCGTGTCAGCTTCATGGCACTCTCTAGCATGGTGTCCCATGTCCACGTATCGTCGGGATACTTCACGCCCGATTGGTCGAACAGCGTCTTGTTGTAGAAGTACAGCGTCCCGGTGTTGAGGTTGGCCGGCATGACGTAGAGCTTGCCGACCCCGGTGGCGATCCGTCCAGCCTGCCAACGAGCGCTTGCCACCACCGGCGCATAGAGCTGCGTCAGGTCCACCTTGTCCCGCGCTACCAGGTCGTCGAGCACGCGGGTGACGTTTTTGGCGGCGAACACCACGTGGTAGTAGGGCGAGTGGGTGATGACGTCGGGGCCGGCGCCGCTGGCCGTCTGCAACTGCACCTTGGCGAAGTATTCGCTGAAGCTGCCGACCGTGTCGAAGTTGATCGAGATGTCCGAGTTCTGCGCCATGAAGGCGTTGTAGATCGGGACGGTTTGGCTGGTGAGCGTCCCCCACGAGGACAGGCGGATGGTCACCTTGGCGCTGGCGGGGGCGGTGAGCTTCAGCCCTGCCGTCGTCAGTCCTGTGGCCGTGGTGGCGGCGGACGTTGCTGACGCCGCGGCAGAAGACGTGGCCGTTGTCGTCGGAGCGCTGGCAGCGGCGCTCGACGCTGCAGATGGCGAGGTCGCCGCCGATGCCGCGGTGGCCGCGGAGGATGTCGCCGCGACGGCCGATGTGGCCGCGCTGGCGGACGATGCGGGCGGGGTCGTCGCGGTTGCCGTGGCGGCGCCGCCGCAGGCGGCTAGCGACAGTGCGGCGAAACCTCCGGCGGCTGTGCCGAGCCCCGCGAGGAACCGGCGACGGGTACACGAGACGGATCCAGCGTACAACTGGGCCTCCTTCCTCAAAGCGTGCAACAATGACAGCGTCCTTGCGCCCAACCTATCGAGACCGCACTGGTCTTACGACTTGGGCCGATCCTTCAGCATATTGTCCAGCGTTGGCGTGATGCTCTCGGCCACCTTGCTGGCCGTGCTCTGCCCATTCCAGGCAGGTGTGAGTGCCGTGGTGATCACTTTGCTCCAATCCTGCCAGCCGGGGATGTACCACCACGGGCTGAAGCCGGCCGTGCTGACCGGATCGTAGAAGGCCTCGATGAAGCGGCTGGGCTTGCCGTCGCTGGGCACGCCGTACTGGGCCATGGACTTGCGCGAAGGGAACCAGACGCCATTGACGCCGAGCATCTTCTGGACGTCGTCGGACACCATGAAGGTGTTCCAGGCCCACGCTTCTTCGGCGTGTTTGGCTCCGGCGACGAGGGCGAAACCCTGGCCGCCGACGATCTGCACCTGCGCCGGCCCCTTCGGCAACGGCGCCACGTCCCAATTCTGGACCGCCGAGCCTTTGTCGTGCAGGTAGGCGATGAGGCCGATCCACTCGTGGTCCATGCCGTAGAAGCCGAGCGTGAACGGTTGCTTCCTATTGGCCTTGGCGCTGATCGCTTTGGCTTCGTCGCCGTAGGGGGTGACGTTGCTCTTCACGCGGGCATCGAGCAGTGTCTGCAGCGCCGTCTGTGAGCCTGGCGTGTCGAAGGTTGCCTTGGTGAGATCCTTGTCGAAGTAGGCGCCGCCGAGCCCGCCATAGGCCGGGTAGAGCCAATGGAGATCGGTGGAATACTGAAAGCCGAACTGCTTCTGGTCTCCTTTCTGTTGGGTGAGCTTGCCGGCCATGCCCCAGAGGTCGTCCCAGGTCCAGCCGGGTTTCGGGTAGGGGACGCCGGCGGCGTCGAACAGATCTTTGTTGTAGTAGACGGCGCTGGTGCCCAGGTCGATGGCCAGGCCGTAGCGCTTGCCGTTGACCGTGTAGTTCTGCATGCGAGCGGGGAATATGTCCGTAATCGACGCGGCCGCCGGACCCTGCTCCTTGGCGATGCGGTCGTCCACCGGTTGGAGGACTCCCTTTTGGGCCGCTTCGTTGACCCAGGTGCTGCTGGCGCTCGTGCCGTCGGGCGGCACGCCTCCGGCGGTCAGCGTGATCAGCTTGGGCAGCATGTCGTTGTAGCTAACGGCGATCCCGTCCCACGTGATGTTGGGATAGCGCTGCTGGAACAAATCCACGATGGGCTTGAACCCTTGGTCCCACAGCGTGTCGGTGAAGAAGTGCTCGAACTGCATAGAGACCGGCGCCTTGCCCGGGATCACCGATGCGGACGCCGCGCTCACCGCGGCGGCACTACTTGCCGAGACGGCGGCGCTCGACGCCGCCGTGCTGGCCGGCGCCGATGCACTGGCGGTCGAGGTGGCGGCCGTCACCGTGGCCGGGGCGCTCGTGGCCGCTCCCGAGGCTGAGGAAGCCGCCGGCACGGTCGCGGCGCCGGCCCCGCCACATGCCGCCAGGCCGAGCGCCGCCACACCGCCGAGTCCGGCAGCGAGGATCGACCGTCGCGAGCGTGCGACACGGGCGCCGGTGCCGGAGGAGCCCAGCCCATTCGCTGGGGGCTCGATGCGCTCGGTTGTCGTTGGCGCCGGTGAGGAAATACAGCGGGACATTGGCTCTCTCCTTCCGCCGAGGCGTACGCCACCTTGCTGTATCACCATCGGCAAATGTCAGGGCTGACGCGTGGGCCGGCGCGCCCGACGCTGAACCGTCGGGCTCACAGGACCAACCCGGCTAAAGCCGGCTGGGGACGATATGCCGTTGCGGATGGACAACCTAGCCGCCTTTAGGCGGGTTTGTGCTGTCTTAGCCCGACGGTTCAGCGTCGGGCGGCGCCGCGCAGGAAGCGGTGACAAGGTCGCCGACCAGATGAAGCATCGCCCGAACGCCCGATGGGCCTCTGGTAGCGACGGCATCTGGCCCTCCCTTTGGAGCCTGAAGCACAGCGTACTATACTCCGACCGTGCCGGCACGGCAAGATCCCAACGAGCACTGCCTTTCACCTGCCGGCGCCGAGAAAGGATGGACAATGCCGGGCAAAGCGCTGGTCGCGACGGTGTCGTTGGGGTATCCGGGAGGCAAGCGGACCGTCGAGCAAAACCTGGCGAGCGTGCAGACCTACCTCGACGCGGCTTCTGCCGCTAACGCCGACCTGATCTGTCTGCCGGAGACGTTTCCTCAGGTAGGCAGCCCGAAGGACGCGGCTCACCCGGCTGCGCAGACAGCGCCGGGGCTGGTGTTCGACCAGCTCGCGGCGCACGCGCGTCGCGGCCGTTGCTGGATCGTCGCGGGCACCACCGAGCGCGCGGCCGGTGGCGAGGTCCGGAACGTGGCCTGGGTGATCGACCGGCAAGGGAAGCTGGTTGGCCGCTATGCTAAGGTTCACCCGACCATCGGCGAGATCGAGGGGGGCATCACGCCGGGCGGCGAGGTCCCCGTGTTCGATACCGACTTTGGCCGCGTCGGCGTCGCCATCTGCTACGACATTGGCTGGCCGGAGCATTGGGCGGCGCTGGCCCGGCAAGGCGCCCGCATGATCGTCTGGCCGTCCGCCTATGACGGCGGCTTTCCCTTGCAGGTGTACGCCTGGACACACTTCAGCTACGTCGTCTCGTCGGTGTGGGGCTACCACAGCAAGGTCATCGACGTGACCGGTCGCGTACTGGCTTCCACCAGCCGCTGGTCGCGACTGGCGCTGCAGCGGGTGGACCTGGAGAAGGAGGTCTTCCATATCGACGATCAGGTCCAGAAGCTGGCCCGAGTGCAGGGCCAATTGGGGGCGGGCGTCACGGTGGAAGCGTTCTCCGAGGAGAACGTCTTCACCGTGGAGTCGCACGACAGCGCCTGGCCGGTGGTGCGGATCAAGCAGGAGTTCGGCCTGGAGAGCTTCCGCGACTACCACGCTCGCGCTACCCGCGTTCAGGAGAAGCACCGCGGCGGGTCAGCGTCACGTCCGGAAACGGGGTCAGCGGCAGTGTCCGGCCGGCACGTCGGCGTCGTGATCGGCGGGTAGGCGATGCCGCGCAAGGTTACCGTGTCCCTGACCTCCTTCGCTCTGGGCGGCGGACGCAGCGCGGCGTTGAACCGCGAGCAAGCTTGCCGCTACGTCGATCAGGCGGCCGCCTCGGGGCCCGACCTGGTCTGCCTGGCGGAGAACTTCTTGCACAGCGGCCTGCCCGGCGCGGAGGTTCCGGTCGTCGAGCCTGTTGGTGGCCCGACGCTGACGGCGTTGGCAAAGCGAGCGCGTAAACACGGTACCTACGTCTGCGGCAGCTTCTGTCAGGAACGGCCGGACGGCAGCCGCGCCAACACGGCGTTCCTGCTGGATCGACAGGGCGAGCTGGTCGGGCAGTATGACAAGGTCCACCCGACCATCGACGAGGTGATCGGCCGCTGCATGACCCCTGGTGGGGAAGCTCCGGTCTTTGCAACCGACTTCGGTCGCGTCGGTTTTGCCATCTGCTACGACATCGGCTGGCCCGACCACTGGGCGGCGCTCGCCCGCGATGGCGCCGAGCTGGTGGTGTGGCCATCCGCCTACGACGGAGGGTTCCCCTTGCAATGCTACGCCTGGACCCACAAGTACTGGGTCGTCACGGCCGTGCGCACGGAGCACAGCAAGGTAATCGACCCGACCGGGCGGGTGCTGGCTTCCACCAGCGGCTGGACCAAGCAGCTTCCTTGGACGGTCGACCTGGAGCGACAGGTTTGTCACGTCAACTATCAGGAGGAGAAGCTGGCCCGACTGCTGGCGGAGCGACCGCACGTGCGCGCCGAGGGCTTTGCGGAGGAGGGCATCTTCACACTGGAGTCCGAAGATCCCGATTGGCCCGTGCCGCGGCTGATGGCGCACTACGGCTTGGAGAGCTTCGACCAGTACCACCGACACGCGACCGCTATCCAGGACCGGGCGCGAGGATGCAAGGTGGCGTGGCCTGCCCGTTCTGGCGTGG
>CALBSQ010000161.1 GCA_937967325.1 uncultured Chloroflexota bacterium | reverse complement strand
AGAACGCCGACGCGCTCTCCGGCGCCTAGGCGCCGGAGAGCGCGTCGGCGTTCTCGGCGACCTTGCGGAAGGCTTCGACGTACTGGTCGAGCAGGGCCTGATCGGCGCGGGGGAAGGTCGGCAGGTTGATCCGGTTGCGCGGCGGGTTCTCGGTGACCGGCAGCGCGCCCAGGCCGTAGCGCACGCGCGCCACGCTCTCGGCGTTGGCCGGATGCTGGAAGGCCCAGTGCGCCTGCTCGGTGAATACCGGCTGGGTGTGCAGGCCGCCGCGGTGGCGCAAGTGGCTGCCGCCGCTGACGCGGGCGCCCTCGGCCTTTACGGCCTCCACGAAGCGGTCGATGGAGAGGCCGCCGAGTGTCGCCGCGTCGTAGTGGACGCGCGGCTGCCCGTAGTAGACCCGCTCGATGTACGACGGGATGACCGGCGCCTGCAGGCCGGGCAGCTCGGATAGCCGGTCGAGGACGTAGCGGATGTTATCATTGCGCCGGCGATTGCGCGCGTCCAGCTTGGCCAGCGCCACGCGGCCCAACGCCGCCGAGAACGGGCTGATGCGGTACTTGAAGCCGAAGCTGGTGTGCTGGAAGCGCTGGTTGGCTTCGGTCGGCAAGCTGCCGATGCGCTCGTAGTGGCCCAGCATGACGGCGCGCTCGAAATAGGCCTGGTGATTGGTGATGAGGACGCCGCCCTCGCCCGATGGGCAGAGCTTGCTGGTCTGCAGCGAGAAGGCGGCCACGTCGCCGAACGTACCGGTGCGACGCCCCTTGTACCGCGCGCCGTGGGCGTGCGAGGCATCCTCGACGACCTTGAGCCCGTGCCGCTGCGCCAGCTCCATGATCGGGTCCATCTCGCAGGGCAGGCCGCCGCCGTGCATCGCGACGATCGCCCTGGTCCGCGGGCTGATCTTGCGCGCCACGTCCGCCGGGTCGATATTCATCGTCACCGGATCGACATCCGCGAAGACGGGGATGGCGCCCTGCGCCAGGACGGGCATCGCCGTCGCCCAGTAGGTGGCCGAGGGTGCGATCACCTCGTCGCCCGGCCCTATGCCGATGGCGAAGAAGGCCGCGTGCAGGGCCGAGGTGCCGTTGTTGTGGGCGAGCGCGTGGCGCACGCCATGGTAGGCGGCGAACTCCTGCTCGAAGGCGGCGCTCACCGGCGAGAGGGACCACTGGCCGCTTGCCGCCACATCAGCGACCGCCTGTATCTCCTCCTGCTCTACAATTGGCCAGCGCAACGCCTCGGTCTGGTCGAGCGTGACGGCGCGCGGGCCGTCGTGCAGGGCCAGTTTGCTGCTCGTGATCGTGCTCATCGCAGCGCTCCTCACCATGCGGGCGGGATGGCCACGTGCCACGATGCACGGCCCTCGCCCGGCGGCAAATGCTAGCATAGGGCTCAAGGCGCTGCCGCGGCCCGGCCGCGGCCGCCGGCGGTAGGTAATTTCACCTGCTTCCGGACAGGTGTTTTCACGCTGGGATAGGGCGGACCGGCTACAACATACTCAGCATGCGGCGGGATCGACGGTCAGTCCTCACTGGCGCCTACGCCTGCCGATCGCAGCAGAGGAGAAGAGCCATGCTTCGTCAGGTCGCTCGCTGTCTCATCGCCATCACCGTGCTGCTCGGCTCGGCGTCCAGCGCCGCCGCGGCCGGGAGGTTCGACACCCGGGGGGCCCAGCCGTACCAACAGACCAACCTGGTCTCGGATCTCCCCGGCGCGCAATTCACCGACGCCAATCTGTTGAACCCCTGGGGATTGACCCACAGCCCGACCAGCCCCTGGTGGATCTCGGACAACGGAGCGGGCGTGTCAACGCTCTACAACGGCTCCGGCCAGCCCCAGTTCCAGCCCGTGCCGCTGGTAGTGACCATCCCGCCGCCCGGAGGAAGCCCCGAAGGGACCACGGCGGCTCCGACGGGCGACGTCTTCAACGGCACGACCGGCTTCGTGGTGAAAAAAGGAACTGCCTCCGGACCCGCGGCGTTCATCTTCGCCACCGAGGACGGCACGATCTCAGGCTGGAATCGGCAAGTTGACCCCACCCACGCCATCCTCGAGGTCGACAACTCCACCGTGGGAGCGGGCGCGGTGTACAAGGGTCTCGCTTTGGTCAATAACCACCTGTACGCCACTAACTTCCGCTTCGGGACAATCGACGTATTCGATTCCACCTTCACCCAGGTTCACCTGGGCGCCGACGCCTTCAGCGACGCGGCGATTCCTGACGGCTACGCGCCGTTCGGTATCGCCAATATCCAGGGCGACCTCTTCGTGACGTACGCGAAGCAAGATCAGGCCAAGCACGACGACGTCGCCGGGGCCGGCCACGGCTTCGTGGACATCTTCGATCCCAGCGGTCACTTGCTGAAGCGCCTGGTCTTGCGCCGATTCTTGAACTCGCCCTGGGGGCTGGCGCTGGCGCCCGATGACTTCGGACCGTTCAGCGGCGCCTTGCTGGTGGGCAACTTCGGCAACGGCCTCATCAACGCCTTCGACAGTAGCAACGGCCGCTTCCTCGGCCAGCTCCACGATCAGCAGGGCAACCTCATCCAGAACAATGGGCTCTGGGGCCTGGCCTTCGGCAATGACCATTCCGCGGGACCGTCGAACACGCTCTTCTTCACGGCCGGCCTCAACCACGAGGCCGACGGCCTCTTCGGCGCCATCGCGCCCACGAGCTAGTACGTAGGACTCTGCCGGGGTACACGTGGGGGCGACCCCGGGGCATGCCGGAGCGCGGGCGTCCCGCCCGTCCCCGGTCTCTGCCTGAGGAGGCGCCCCCGCCGCGACGACGCACGCTCCCGGTCCCAGGCCGGGGCGGGCGGGACGCCCGCGCTCCGGCATGCCTATAGCCTGCGCGCATCGGGCGCGAGCAGCCCCCGGACGACATCGGCGGCCTATCCCGACGCTGTATACTGGCCCGCGTCGGGATAGGCCGCCGACGCGGGCCGGAGGTGCAACTGCATGCCGCCTCGTCCTGCCATCGATCCCCCCGACCTGCCCAGGCAGCTCACCCCGGCGACCATTCGCGGCGGCGCACTCCGCGACGAAGATGCCTACCAGGAGGTGCTGCTGGCCAATGGCAACGTCAACGACCAGACCGCGCACAACGTCAGCTTTCGTCAGGTGCAGTTCAAGCGGTTCGAGCTGCGCGGGACGCGCTTGCCCTCCCTCCACCTGGCCGACGCCCGCTTCGAGCGCTGCGACTTGAGCGGCGCCATCTGGGAAAAGGCCTACCTGCGCCGGATTGAGGTGATCGATTGCCGCTTGACGGGCTGGCAGGCCCTGGATGCGCGCATCTACGATCTGCTGCTCAAGGAATGCACCGGCCAATACGTCTCCTTCGCCAGCGGCATCTTCAAGGGGGCGCGCTTCGAGCGTTGCGTCCTGCGGGACGCCTCCTTCCTGGACGCCGACCTGACCGGCGCGGTCTTCCTCGATTGCGACTTGACCAACGTCGATATGGAGGGCGCCAAGCTGATCGGCGCCGACTTGCGCGGCTCCACGATCACCGGCATGCGCATCGGGCTCAGGGAGATCCAGGGAGTCGTGGTCGACCTCACCCAGGCGGCGCGACTGCTGCAAGGACTCGGCGCCAGGGTGGTGCTGGACTAAGCGCTCGCATGGTCGGCGTGACATAACAGAGCGGCTGGCATTGACGCCCGGCGTCGCCAGGCGCTATACTCCCTGTTCGTGCCGCGCCGGGGGGCGCGGATTTTGTGTGCCTTCAGCGCTGTAGACGTGTAGGGACGGGGCGATGTTCGCGGTCGTGCAAACCGGCGGGAAGCAGTATCGTGTGACCGTCGGGCAGAGTCTCCAGGTGGAGAAGTTAAGCGGGGTAAAGGGCGACACTGTCGAGTTCGACCGCGTGCTGCTCCTTGGCGAGGGCGATCAAGTCACCACCGGCACGCCGGTGGTGGAAGGGGCGCGCGTCCACGCCACGCTGTCCCGCCAGGAGCGTGGGCCGAAGATCGTGGTGTTCCGCTACAAGTCGAAGAAGCGAGTCCGCGTGAAGAAAGGCCATCGCCAGAGCCTCACCCGGGTATACGTGCGCGACATCACCCTCAATGGGGAGAGTTTGACGCCCAAGCCCGCGGCGGCGCCGCCCACCGAGGAAACGCCGGCCTCACCAGAGGTGACGGCCCCGGAGGTGACGGCCACGGCATCGGAAGCGCCGGTCGCCGCGGCAGAGAACGCGGAGTCCGGCGCGACAGCAGAACCGGCGGCCACGGAGCCGCCAGCAGAGTCCAGCCCGGCGGAAGGAGAGCAGTAGGAAATGGCGCACAAAAAGGGGGTCGGCAGCTCGCGCAACGGACGGGATAGTCCAGGGCAGCGCCTCGGCGTGAAGCGCTTCGACGGTCAGTTGGTCGGCGCCGGCAGCATCCTGGTCCGGCAGCGCGGGACGCATTTCAATCCCGGTCGCAACGTTGGCCTCGGTCGCGATCACACCTTGTACGCGACGGTCGACGGCGCCGTGAAGTTCGAGTGGGAGCGCCGCGACAAGCAGCGTATCAGCGTGTATCCCATCCCGGCGGCTCCGGCTCCTGCCGCGGAAGGGCCGGCATCCTAGCCGCGGCGTCGGGACCGTCGACTCCGCGCGCGGTGTGTAGCAAAGGGGACTCGGCCGATTTGCCGAGTCCCCTCTCTGTCCCCGTACTAGTGGTTACACACCGACTGGCGTGACCGGAACGCCGCCGCTCTCCGCCGCTTCCTCCGTCAGCATCCCGCGCAGCACGTGCTCGAGCGCCATCGTATGGCAGCAGCGGCCCCAGCCTTGGAAGAAGTTGCAGGTGCAGTGCCAGGCGCCGTCCTGCAGCTTCACCGTGTGCTCGTCGTTGTCGCCGCGGAAGGCAACGTCGAAGCTCGTAAAGCGGATGCGAGCTTCCCTCTCCGCCGCGTACCGACGGGCCTTTTCGACTTTGCCGTACCAGCTCGATTGCACAGGCTCCTCCTCCTAGTGACCGCGTGACCGGCACGCGGAACGGGACGACAGGGATACGCTGCCTCGCAGTGCCGAGTGTCCACGGTGATCAGAGCACACGGCGGTTGCCGTCTGCTCTGATCGCCATGAAACCGCCGCTGGGGAGAGTACACGCACCGACAGCCGGGGGCTGGCGTAGGGCGTCCGGAAGACCACGGTCATGGCCTGCCTCGCGTGGCGTGCGTCTGTCGTCGCTGGTAGGGAGTATAACCAAAAGTCACAAGCGGGGCAGCAAGCGGTCCTACGCGGGCCAGACCCCAGGTGCGGTGGCGGCGGATGAATGGAGGCACGGTACTAACGATGTTGCCTGAACTGGCACGACCATAGTCTGGTTCCTCTCTCCCCGCCCGAGGCCCCCCTGCTCCACGGCGCTTGACGCGGGAGGGAGCCCCCGTCTCGGGGTGCTCCCTTTCCGTTGAGGCGTCAGGAGGCGGAGATGGTCGCAGTGAAGGGGTCCTGGTCGGCCCCAGTTGGCCCACTCGGATCGTTGCCGATGCGGATGTCCGTCCAGAGCGGATGGGCCACACCGTCACCGCCTACGGCCACACCGCTGTAGTCCCCGATGAAGCTGTAGGCGCAATTCGGGAAGCCGAAGGCATTGCCGTCCGAAACGGTAGACGTGGCGCTGGAGACGGCAACCTGCGGCGTCCAGCTCGCCCCATTGGTGGTGGAGGCGACCACGGAAATGGTGTAGCTGTCCCCACCCCCGCCACGATTGAAGTAGCTCACGTAGACCTTGCCGGCGTTGGCGGCAACCCACGGGAAGAACTGATCGCCGGTCCCGCCCGCGATCGTGGCTGGCGCACTCCAGGTCGCTCCGCCATCCGTCGAGCGCAGGTAGACGACGTCCGCGTTACTCCCGTTCCAGTTCGACCAGACGATGTGCAGCGTCGAGCCGTTCATGGCGAACGCGGGGAAGCTGTTGTCGCGGAAGCTCGCCCCCGGCAGTGGACTAAGGATGTCGTTGTCAACCGCCAGAATCTTGGTCTGGAAGGTCTTGCCCCCATCACTGGAGACCGAGTAGGCGATGACATCGCGCCCGTGGGCGAGGGCCTCGTACACCACGCGAACCACACCATTGGCGTCAACCTGGACTACCGAGCCTTGGTTGTAGCGGTAAGGCGAGACGTTGCCAGGGGCGGACCAACTGGCGCCGCCGTCGGTCGTCTTGGAGATCACGATGTTCGATCTCGTCGTGTGACCCGATGTCGTCGAGTGGAACTGCGTCCAGGTGACGTAGGCCACGCTGGCGTTACGGGGGTCGGCGCCAATCCACTCCTTGTCGTTGAACAGGGTGGCGCCCTGTGCGGCCGAGGTCTGGAGCACGTAGCTCGTCGTCCAGGAAGCGCCGCTGTCCGTGGAGCGGCTGACGGCCACCGAGTTGGCGTTGTCGGTCCGATTGAAGGCCAGGTTGGCGTACCAGAAGGTACCCGACGGTCCGGCCGCCACCACGGGGTCGCCGGCCGATTCGTAGGGACCGGGATTCGCGGCGTTAGCGCGGACTAGACCAGGCAAGAAGCCGGCCGTCCAGGTGACGCCCCCGTCTGTGGTCTGGTAGAAGCCGCCGGAGCCGTCGTAGCGGTTCTCGCTGGGCTCGTAGAGCCGGTAATCGTTAGTTCCGCCGACGAGGTTGGCCGCGGCGGCGGGGTTGACGGCGATCGTCGTCTCATTCTGTGCCGTCTGCATGCCCGGGTTACATGTATTGACACTGGTGCCGCCGATCGTCGCCTGCTGGGTAACGTCGTAGCTGCCAATGACGTCGACGTTGGCGCCGACGTTGATGGTGCGCGAGACGACCGGCGCGGAAGCGAGGAGTGCCGCGCCTTTCGGCGGCGAGGCGCTCGGACTCTGCGCCCGCCCCTCCGCCGCGAAACTGGAGAAGCCGAACGGCGGCGGCGTTTGGGTGGAGTCGTCGGCCAGGCCGGGAGACGCCGACGTGAACAGCAGCAGCCCGCCAGCGACGATGGCCAGCGCGGTGCGGCGCAGTGGGTTGAGGCGAGACAGGTGAGTCAACGAAAGCCTCCTAACTTGCTCGCTACCTAGCAGCGTTTGCCCATTACGCTCCTGGGCAGACCATTGGGCGCCATCGATTCGACGAAAGTACGACGATTGTAGCAGACATCCCAGGCGGTGCAAGCACCATCAGAGAACGGGAGTGTCCGCTCGAACCCACCACAAAATAGACGTCGCCACCCCACCTGCTTTATGCCTCCTAACAACTGGACGGTGCGTAATCTTATGGCGTGCCCGCCGATGCCCAGGGCCGTGGCTATACTATGCACGGCTCGAAGCCGGGTGGACACGCGCTCGTTCTCGCTGCCTCCCCCGCCGGACCACGGAGCGAGACGGCGTCAGTAGTCCCTCTCCCCTGTGGAGAGGAGCTGGGGTAAAGGACATATGCTTCCAGAGCAGCCCGCGCCCCGAGGACACACCAGCCTGCTCATCGCGCTGACCCTGGTCGCCATCGTCGCCGCGGTCCTGGTCTGGAATTCCCATCGCATGATGCCGACTCGCGCGCTGTATGTCGTGCCGCCGGCGCTGGCCTTGCTGGTCGGCCTTGGACTCGCCGCCTGGCTGGGCCACATTCGGCGGCGCTGGCTGGCCGGCCTGTTGGCCTTACTCCTCGGCCTGCCGGCCGGCTTCGTCGCCGGTTACATCGCCTACGAAATCGTCGGCTGGGCGTTGGGCTCCGCCGCCCAGCAAGGCGATCCGACCTTCGGCAGCAACGAGGCGGCGCTGGCGCTCGTGGTGGCGCCGCTGGAGTGCGCGATCGTGAGCCTGGTCGGCGCCGTGCGCACCCGACGTGTCCGCAGCGCCGAGCGCACGCCGCCGGCGCGAGTCAGCGGACCGGGCCACCCGCTGGCGGCCGACCCGGTCGCGCCGCTGATGCCCCACGCGGCGGCGCACCGCCATCGCTACTACCGCGGCGTGTTCATCGGGGGGCTGGCCGTGTTCGCGGCGCTCACGGCAGCGACGGCCCAAACCGGCAACGTGGTTGCCCTCATCGCGGTGCTGGTGGTCGGCAGCTTCTTCGTGCCGATCGTCTACGTGGAGTACCTGGACGAGGTCGACGCCTTTGGCGGCGTCCCGCGCGGCCTGCTGCTGCGCATCGGGCTGCTCACCGCGCTGTTCGGCATCCCGTCGGCCGGGTTCCTGGAGGCGGTGGAGCACGCCGGCGCCGACGCGCTGATCCCCGCCGTGCTGACCGGCCTGACCGAGGAGGGCGTGAAGATCCTGCTGGTCGTCTTGCTGCTGCGGCGGACCCGTTTTCGCTTCGAGCTGGACGGGGTGATCGTGGGAGCGGCGGCCGGGATGGGCTTCGCCGCCTTCGAGGATGCCGGCTACGCGCTCACCTCGCTGGCCCAGGGCGGCATCCCCGATTTCCTGGGCACGCTCTGGCTGCGACAGGTGCTGGGTCCGTTCGGTCACGGCACATGGACCGCCGCGATCGCCGCCGTGATCTGGCGCGAGCGCTACGCCGGCACGGGCAGGCTGGACGCTCGGGTCTGGATCGCCTACATCACCTCCAGCCTGCTGCACGCCGCCTGGGACTGGGACCCGCTGCCGGGCATCGGCTCCTTTGTCTGGCTGCTGGCGGTGGGCGGCGTCAGCATTGTGATCCTGCGGCTGCGCGTCCGCGAGGCGATCGCCCAGGAGCAGCAGTACCTTGCCTCCGCATCGACCTGACGCCGCCGCGGCCCAGAGACGAGATGAGAGGACCAATTACTGATGGAGATCCTGCCCGGCATCTACCGCGTCGAGCAACTGCTCGGCGCTCGCTACCTCTACCAGTACGTCGTCGCCGGTGACCGCCCACTCCTGATCGACACCGGCATCGCTTCCTCCCCGGAGGAGGTCATCCTGCCGGCGCTGGCCGGTCTGGGAATCGCCCCGGGCCGGCTGGGGACGGTGCTGATCACCCATGCCGACGTCGACCACATGGGCGGGAACGCGGCGATCAAGCGGGCGGCGCCGCGGGCGCGGCTGGTTGCCCACGCCGCCGACCAGCCTTGGATCGAGTCGCGAGAGCGCATCCTTCGCGAGCGCTATGGCTGGTACGCCGCGCATGGCCTCGACTACGAGCCCGCTGTCCAGGCCTGGCTGCGCGACAACCTGGGACCGGACGAACCGCTGGATGCCACGGTGGACGCGGGCGAGTGGCTGGACCTGGGCGGACAGCGGCTCCAGGTACTGCGCCTGCCCGGCCACACGCCCGGCCACACTGGCCTGTGGGAGCCGGAGACACGAACCGCCCTGATCAGCGACGCCGTGCTGGAGCGCGGCGTCTACGACACCGCCGGCCGGCTGCTGCAGCCGCCGCCCTACTTCACCGTTCAGCCCTACCTCGCCACGATCGCCCAGCTCGAACGCCTGGCGCCCGATCACCTGCTCACCGCCCACTACCCGGCCATGCACGGCACGGAGGTCAGCCGCTTCCTGACCGAGAGCCGGCGCTTCGTCGGCGACCTCGATCAGTCCGTAGCCGGCATCCTGCGCGAGGCGGGCCGCCCGTTGACCCTCAGGGCCATCACCGAACAGGCCGACGCTCGCGTCGGACCATTTCCCTCGTTCGCCAACGAGCTGGCCGGCCCGGTGCGCGCCCATCTGGAGGAGCTAGTGTCCGGCGGCCGGGCGCGTCACGCGACAGTCGATGGCCGCGCCTGCTGGGAATGGAGTGGTCCGTAGTACTTTTAGCGGGCAAAGGGGAGGAGCATCACCACGTGCATGATCTCGGGACGATCGGGATCATCGTCGAATTTCCCGGCGTGCCAGGCTCGAATGAACTCGTCGCCACTCATACGAGGTAGAAACGGGCAGCCTCGTCGACGATACGCCGGCCATCTTCCGGCGAAATCTCCTGCACCTCAGCCTCGGACTGGCCCGCGATAGTCGCCACGGGTCGCACCTTCCGTTGGCGTGGACGATCATTCCGACCGCGCACGGCTACCGCCATAATGCCATCTCTCGGCGTCGAACACAACACCGTGTCTGGCCTGCCCAGGGTCTATTCACTGATCGGTAGCCGCGGCGCACACCTGACTTCCTCTCGCCCGGCCAGGCGGCGGTACGAGACATCCCTGGCTGGGGGTTCGACAGCCGGGAAGAAACGGAATCGGCGGTGCGCCGCGGGGTTTTCAGCAAGCTATCGCCGAGGGTGGGGGCCACGGAGCGCCCCTCTCCGTGGCACGCCGCCAGGTCGATGCTAAGCTTTGCGGTACACCCCGGAAACGGCGCTCGGTGGCGCCGAGCAGCGGACCTGAATACACTTCGTCGGGTCGTCGAACGAGGAGCAGTCGCTGCAGGCGCCAAGGTTTCGGGAGTGGCTGGGCGATATCGTCCGTCCGAACGTGCCGCCACCCTTGTCGCCGGAAGCATCGGACGCCCTTCGGGCGACCGAGGATGCCATCCGGACGCTGCCATATGAGGTCGGCGTCGCGTTTGACAGCGCGGGGCGAGAGGTTGTCCGGCGGCACGGCGACGTTGACCAGCTTGAATTCGGCCTAGCTGAGTTACGTGCGATGCGCGGCGGCACGCTCACCCACAACCATCCCGTCAGCGTTGCCTATCCCGAAGGTGATCCGCGGCGTGGAGGAATCTCCTTCTCGCTGGAGGACATTCTCCTGGCCATCCAGGAGAGCTTGGCCGAGATTCGGGCCGTCAGCCCGGGCTACCTCCATTCGATGCGTCCGCACGGGAGGCGTTGGCCGAGGAGGGCAATGGTCCGCAGGGCATACGCCGAGGCCCGTCGCGCAGAGCAGCAGGAGGATCTCGTTGCCACGCGAGATGGTACGCTGGATTATGCGACCGCACAGGCGGATTTCTACCATCTGGTGTGGGACCGAGTGGCAGCGCAAGCTGGCTTGGACTACGCGCGGGAGGCCAGATAGACGGTGATTACGGTCATTGACAAGGGCCACTCGATCCCGCCGCTCAGCCCCGTGTGCTCATTCTGTCGCCACTTTGCCGATTTTCGTCGCTGCGCCGCTTTCGACGGCGAGATCCCCCTAGACATTTGGATAGGGGAGGATACCCACGAGCAGCCCTACCCCGGCGACCACGGCATCCAGTTTGAGCCAGTACCGGGGGCCAAGGTCACACGGCCACAGGTACCGGCAAAGACCGCGTAAGGGGCAAGCCACGTCGACGTCGGCGCTGCCCGACCAGAAGGGTCTGCGCGCCATGTCGCGACGGCCGATTACGCGGGACCGGAAATGGGCGGCGCGGGGCGGAGCGAACCCGGCAACTCAGCCGGGGCCGGCCTGGCCGTACGCTGCCACGACCCGCCGGACGAGCGCGGTCGCCTCCTGATCGCCGGCCTCTCGCCGCCTGCTCTTCTCCTCGTCGTTCAGGAAGATGTGCTGCCGCTTCCTGGGGCTATCCCAGGCGTAGAGCACGGACAGCCGCGCCATCCCGAAGTGTTCGGCCACGGCGAAGGTCGTCGCCGTCTCCATATCGACGGCCGCGAAGCCGCGCCGGGCCCACTCCTCCAGCTCGCGGTCACCCTCGGCGAAGAGCGCGGCGGTAGTGTAGATGCTGCCCCAATGCACCGGGGATGATCCAGCGGACTGGAGCGCCTCGCGCACAGCCACGCCGTAGGACGCTTGCACCAACGTGGCGTCGTCGACGTAGTACTGCGCGGCGCCTTCGCCGCAGAACGCCTCCGTGGCGAGGAACAGGTCGCCCGTGTCGATCTGCTCGGCCAGCGCGCCGCAGTTGCCGCATTGGATCACCAGCGGCGTCCCCAGCACGCCGAAGACGTGGGTCACCTCGGAGGCCATATTGGCGCCGTACACGGAGGCGTAGCCGACCGGCACCCCGTCGAGATTGCCCACGAACAGGTCGTCCAGCACGGTGTTCTCGTCGCCCAGATCGATAACGTCCGTGCAATACTGGCGGTATCGCTCGTACTGCCGGCGCAAGCTGCGCGTGCCGCGCAGGAGGAGCGCGCGGGGAATGCGCGCCTCAGGGAGCGCCAGGATGCGCAGCCAGTCCGCCCTGGTCAGGTCACGGAGCATGCGCGGTCTCTACCGACGGGAGTTGCGACATCTGGCCTTCGCTACCAAGGCCCGCCGCTGCTTCGGATCTGCCTCAACGGCCCGCCACCATTCGAGCGCCTTGGCCAGGTCGGCGTCTAGCTCCCGCTGCACTTCCTCAACCGTAGCGCCGCGCTTCGCCGCGAGCTCGCGCACATTGCGCTCGTGCAAGTTATGACCCCACTGGTCCACCAAGTTCTCTAACTCAGCCTGCTCGGCGTCTGTTAGCCCGGCACGATCCTGGCGGTCGAACAACTCCGTCATCCGGCGATCTTGCTCCGCGCTGAGCAACGACTCCGGTTCCTCCAGCCCCGCGTTGACGGGAGTTGCCTCCACCGTAAACAACTGATCCAAACCGACACCGAGGACCGCCGCGGTGGCGCCGGCCACCTGCAAGTCAGCACGCTGAATCGGAGAGGCGTGCGTCAGCCGCTGAAGAACCTTGGGGTCCACGGTCATCCCGAAGCGCGCTTCAATCTGCTGGC
>CALBSQ010000160.1 GCA_937967325.1 uncultured Chloroflexota bacterium | reverse complement strand
ATCCAGGACCGGGCGCGAGGATGCAAGGTGGCGTGGCCTGCCCGTTCTGGCGTGGCACCCGGCGAATAGGTGACACTGGCGGCGGATGCGGCCCGGGGTGAGGGCCCGCCACGACATTCGCCAGCGGCGCTCATTGCAAGGCGATACGGGTCGGTGAGTTGAAGAACGGCGCGGAGACGTCCGGGTCCCAGATGAGGGTCAACGGACTGCTGGGGTCGCCGCCGGCGGTGAAGCACAGCTCCTGGGGGCCGAAGGAGCGGCCGGCCTGGGTCGCCGCTGCGTCCCGTGGCGTCGCCGATCGCGGTCCGTTCGGATACAAGTCGGCCATGGTCCACCGATGGCACTGGGGGCTGGGCGCTGACATGAAGGCCGGCGTGTGCGTGTTGCCCAGCGCATCGATCAGTTGAAAGTCGAGGGGATCAGCGCGCTGCTGCGCCTGGGAATCGTTCTGGAAACTGACCTGAACGCTCACATAGTGCAGACCGGTTGGGGGGGCGGGGGCGCTCGGGATGGTCGCGCTGCGCCGCACTTGTGTCACGCTGACGGCGAAGTGGGCGTTCACCGCGCCGAACGTGGACTGGGCAGCGCCGTGATTCACCGGCAGTGGCGCTGACGACGCGCGGCCAGCGCCGGGGCCGCGCAGCACGCCGATGAGCGCGGCGGCCATCAGGACCATCAGCACCCCGACGCCAACCAACAGTCCACAGCGACGGTGCTTCACCATGCGATGTCCTCTCCCGCTGCGACCACCGTGCAGGTAATGGAAGATATGCCTTGCACACCGCGCGAGTTGCGGCGCTCTGACCTGTCACGCCGGACCGCGCTATTTCGTCTCACTAGTGACGGCTCATGTACAGAGGGAGGTCAAGAGCATGACTCGGATTACGCCGGTGGATGTACGCAAGGCGACGCCATTGTTGCGGCTGGTAAACTGGTCGGTGCGGCGATTTGTAGGGAAGGAGGCGCTGCCGCTCAAGGTGATCGGCCACAATCCACGCTTCGTCCTGCCCTTTCTGGGCTTGGGTTACCTGGTGAGCGCCAAGACACGACTCGATCCCGAGGTCCGGGCACTGGCCACGCATCTGGCCGCCCACATCAATGGCTGTTCCTGGTGTCTGGACTTCGGCCGCTACGCGGCGCTCCGGCAAGGTGTGGACGGGGAGAAGCTGGACGCGGTAGACGACTACGCCGTCAGCCCGCTGTTCTCGCCTGCCGAGCGGGTGGCGCTCGGCTACGCCGAGGCAGTGACACACGAGGGCGCGCCGGTCACCGACGACCTGTTCGCGGAGCTGCGCCGCCACTTCTCGGAGCGCGAGATCGTAGAGCTGACCGTCGCGGTCGCGACGGAAAACCTCTTCAACCGGGTGAACGCGGCGTTGGGCATCGAGTCGCAGGGCTTCTGCGCCGTGGCGCCGCCACGCGGCAGCGCCGCAAAGCGGGCGGCCTAACCGGTCGCTCGGACCCGTGGCGGCGTGAAGAGAGGAGAGCGGGACATGGCGGCCGAGCAAACGCGGCTGGCGCCGTCGCCAACAGAGGCTGCCGGCGAGTATCGACGCCTTCTCTTCGCCATCGCCTATCGCATGCTGGGGAGCGTCGCCGACGCGGAGGACGTGGTGCAGGACGCCTACCTGCGCTGGCAAGACGCTCCCCGCGACGACATCGAGTCGCCCAAGGCATTCTTGTCCACGGTCGTTACCCGTCTCTGCATCGATCACCTGCGCTCGGCGCGCGTGCGACGGGAGGAGTACGTAGGGATGTGGCTGCCGGAACCGCTCGTCGGCGCGGTCGAGCCGGACGTGGCCGATGTGGCGGCGCTCAACGAGTCGCTCTCCACCGCGTTCCTGCTCCTGTTGGAGCGTCTCTCGCCGCTGGAGAGGGCGATCTTCCTGCTGCACGACGTCTTCGCCTACGAGTACGTCGAGATCGCCCCCATCGTCGGCAAGAGCGTGGACTATTGCCGTCAGCTCGTCAAGCGAGCGCGCGGGCATCTGACCGCCGAGCGGCCGCGCTTCGATCCGCTCTCGGCGCAGCGCGACCAGTTGGTCCGGCAGTTCGTGCGGGCCTGTCAGACGGGCGACCTGGACGGGCTGGTGAGCACGCTGGCGGAGGACGTGACGGCCTGGGGTGACGGCGGTGGGAAGGTCCCGGCCGCTCGCCACCCCATCCATGGCGTCGACGCCGTGGCGCGCTTCCTGATCGGCCTGGTGCGCAAGGCGCCGCCGGACTTCACCGTCGAGCAGGAGACGATCAATGGCCAGCCGGGCGCCATCGTCCGAGTGGGCGGCGTGCCGGTCGCGGCCCTCACGCTGGATGTCCTGGAGGGGCAGATCGTGGCGATCCGCAGCGTCGCGAACCCGGACAAGCTCCGGGTGCTGTCGAACGGACGCGGGTAGAGGGCCCATTTATGTTATCACTTCCTTTTTCTGGTGTTGTTCTTTGGCCCGTCTGATGATCTCGTCCCGGTAGCGCCCCCTTCGCTCCTTCTCCTCCGCCGAATCGGGAGGCTGCGCGGTGGCTATCACGACCATGACGATGCCCAGACTGATCATCACCATGGCGAAGAAGGCGACCCCGATCCACCAGGCCATATTCCACAGCGCGGCGATAACGCCGGTCAAGGTCAGCAAGGCGCCCAGCACCAGTATTCCGAGGCAGTAGCCCAGAACGATCCTTGTCCTTCTCTTCCGCATCGACTCGAGGGCGTTGGGCGAAAGAACCTGCTCGCCAACGGTGAAGCCGACCTCGTGGAAGGCCTGCGCCAGTTCTTCCTCGAATCCCACCTGCTTCAGATCCTGAACCAGCTTCAGGAGGAAGAGTCCAGTCACATCCAGCGGCAGCGCCAGCGCAAAAGCAGCGGTGGAGATGTTGATGGCGTGATCGACAGGCCCCACCGTGAGGAGGGAAGCTATCACAAGCAGGGTGAAGGCAATCAGGCCGCCAAAGATCCAGCTGCCAACATCGAATAACCAGGGGGTGATCCTCTCGATGAATTCCCCAAAGGCCTTCAGGTTCTTTTTGACCTGATCTTCCGCGGCAGCAAGCGAGCTCTCCTGGCGGGGATCGGCCGGCGCCGAATCGGTTGGCGACACCCCTCAACTCCTATCAGCCATCGCTACCAATGGTACAGCAGCGATGCCCGCCGTCCCGATTGCTCCTTCGGCGCCCATGCATCTCGATCAGAGCATGATCCGGCCGCCGGCCACGTCAAGCGTGACGCCGGTGATCCAGGAGGAGGCTTCGGAGGCGAGGAAAAGGGCGGCGTGGGCGACATCGGCGGGCTGACCGAGCCGCCCGAGCGGGAACGACGCGGCCACCCGCTGGCGCTGCTCCTCCGGGACCCGGCGCAAGGGATGCTGCTCGCTGAGTATCGCCGATGGAGCGATGCAGTTGACGCGGACACCGTGCGGGCCGACCTCGTTCGCCACGTGGCGAGTGAGCATCAGCACGCCGGCTTTGGCGGCAGCATAGGCCGCCGCCGCCCCGCCCGGCAGGCGACCGGCGGTCGAGGCCATCGTGATGATCGAGCCGCGCCGGCGCTCGATCATGCCGGGCAGGAAGCTCTTCACCGTCAGGAAGGTGGCGGTCAGGTTGCCATCGATAGTGGCGCGCCAGTCCTCCTCGGTGACCTGCGCGATGGGCGTGGAGTCCCCACCAGAACCGACGAAGGCGCCGAGGATGTCGACGGCGCCGAACGCCTGCTCCGCCTCCTGGCGCAGATGCTCGATCGAGGAGAAATCGGTGACGTCGGCGGTAACGCCGATGGCCAGGCCGCCGCCAGATCTGATGTCCTGCACCACCAGGTCGATGGCGACCGCGTCGCGGCCGTTGACGATCACCCTTGCGCCATTAGCGGCAAGCAGCCGGCACGTCGCGGCGCCGATGCCACGCGAGCTGCCGGTAATCACGGCGACCTTTCCGGCAAGATCGGAATACGTGGCGATGGGCGTGATCATGAGGGTGGCTCCATTTCATCTACCTGTGTCATCTGTCATCGAACCGACTATTTCCGGCGGTCGTACCGCCCATTTGGGCAGCGCGGCGCTACCCGTTCGGCTAGGTAGCGCGTTGCCGCGGTGCTGGAACTGACAGCATCCTGATGGGCGTCAGGAGCGCTCAAATCGGCGGCGGATTCAGCCGGGCCGCGGCGCTCAGTCAACAGGGATCGCCGATAGGCCGATCTGGGTCGCGCCGAGTGTTCGCCGGCTCTTTGCTCAACGGCCTCTCTGAGGGGAACCGGCTACAATGAACTGCCGCGAGATGGCCGGGAAACACGATGGGAGACGTGAAGGAGGAGTTGAAGCAATGGCGATCGCACCGGCGCCGAGCAAGCGCTACA
>CALBSQ010000159.1 GCA_937967325.1 uncultured Chloroflexota bacterium | reverse complement strand
TCCTCGAGCGCCTTTCGGTCAGAAGGCGGTAGCGCCTCGCCGGCCGTCAGGCGCGCAAATAACGGCGCTGCCTCGGCGACGGACACGTCGTCGTAGTTCAGCCGCCGCGAGTAGGCGGCCTGGCTCTTGACCGCGACCGCCCTTGGCGCGTGCCGCTCGAAGGTCCAATCCAAGGCGCTTTGCCAGTCGCCTAACGTTTCAACCCGAAGTCCCGACCGCTCGCGCAAGAGTGCGATGTTGATGTCGGTGGAGAGCGGGATCAAGCTGAGGTCCTGCTGCAGCAGGTCCGGATACTGACTGTCGCAGAATAAGCCGTCCTCGAGGGAGTTGACCTGGCAGGTCCGAACCCCGGCGCGCTGCAAGACTTGCGCGTAGTACCCTGGCCGAACCCGTGTTCGCATGCTGGCGGAGACGCGCTCGGCGGCGCCGGCGTCCCACCGCTGCTCTCCAAAGAGCGCGCGGGCTGCCAGGGTGACCGCCCGGTGGTAGCCCGTGTGCCGGCAGCGCCGCCAATAGGGCTCGACGATGCGCCATTTCTCGGCCGGCTCGATGCCCTCCGCCGCGAAGAAGCGCGCCAAGTCGGCTTCCGGCATTCCGGCGCTGCGCAGGTCGTCCGCCGCGTAATGGCTGAACAGCAAGGCAAAGTCGCCGCAAGGTTGCAGTCGGTGATGACCCGGCCCGGCCAGGCGTGTCTTCTCCTCAATCAGGTGCTCGTGAGTATCGACAAAGGGTGTTGCGTCGATGAGCGCGCGCAGATCCGGCAAAGCGGTCGACATCAAGCGGTTCCTTTCCGTGGTTTTCGGCGCGTGTCTTGTCCTCCGGCCGTCGCCATGATCGTCTGCCTCTCGCTTGACAGCAAGCCAGGATCGGCTACGCTATGCAGCAACCGGTCACTAAGTTGAGAGACACCGGCCGGCGTCCTGTAACTTTCTGCGCGATGAGCGAGTTCTCGCCGATTCGCCACATCGCTTCGCGATCTCGATAACAGCGGCAGGAGGCTACCATGAAGGCGGCGCTGCAGACGTTGATCCTCTGGGGAGGCGGCGCGGGCATCGGCATTCTGGTGCTGTGGCTCATAGCGGGCCAAGTGACCGGGTCCCGGTTCGGATCGATCCAAACGGCGGGCGTTGGTCCCTATGCCAATGCCGCCGCGGCAGCCGGGACGACCGCCAGCGTGCCGAGCGTCGCGGTCGTCGCGAGCGCCCAAAACAGTTCCGCGCCCCAACGCGAGTCCGGCTCATCCTCCGTGACAGTCGAGAACAGCACAGCTCCGCAGCGGCTGGTCGCTGCGTCAGCGGCAGTGACTGTTCAGAACACTAGCGCGCCGCGCCAGTCGGCGGCTTCGGCAATCACGATTCGGAACACGACGGCGCCGCGACCGGCGGTCGGCTCGCAGGTGGTGACCGCGGCAGCGACGACGGCGCCACAGCGCTCTGCCGGGACATCCTCCGCGACCGACGTGCAGGGCGCCATATCGTCCGCTAGCACGGTCACCGTGTCCGCCGCTGTCGCGCCGGCAGCTCAGGCGACCGCCGCGACTGCAACGACCGCGGCGACGAGGCCGCCATTCGACCAGGTCTACGCCGCCGCGGAACACCCCGCGGCCAGCGACCTAATTGCCAGGCCCGCCGCCTACAATGGTCATCGCATCGGCCTCACCGGTACTGTCGACGCCTTCATTCAACAGCCGGGGCATTTCCTGTGTCAGTTGCGCTTGGACGACGGCAACGCGAAGAACGCTCAACTGGTCAGTGTTGACTTCGCGGGCAGCCCGCCCGGCGTCTTTCAACATTCCACCATCCACGTCCTTGGCGTAGTGGTCGGAACCGCGCGCCTCCCCAATGGGGACAACGGGAACGCCGACTTTCCCGCCATGCGTGCCGAGCGTATTGCCGTTGGGGAATCGTTTGACGAAGGATCCTAACTCGACGGCGGAGCCGTCCGCCGGAGCCGGCTCGACGGCCGCCCAGCAAGGAGGAAGCCAGTGGAAACGCGCATCGTCCTGATCAAGAGCACCCTCACCGTGCTAGCCTTCGTCTTTGCGATTGTGCTGCCGTCGCTGGCGCTCACCGCGTGGTTTTCGGTCCGCTTGAGTGATCCGGCTAAGGCCCGTCTCTTTACCATTCACCGCTGGATCGGTCGCGCCTACCTCTTGATCGTCTTCACGGTGGGCGTCGTGTATTGCCTGCTGGCCATCGGCATCCAAGGCTACGATCGGCGCGTCTTTACCCACTCTGCCCTCGGCCTTGCCGTTGTGGCGCTGTTGGTCGTCAAGGTGCTGGCGGTACGCGGCAAGATTCCGCCCCTCAGCGACCATTTGCCCAAGCTAGGGTCGATGCTGGCAGTGCTCACCCTGGGCATCTTTCTCACCAGCGCCTTCTGGTACTTCCGCGCGCAGGCGGCGCAGGCCGCCCCCGCGAGCGCCACCCAGGCGACGACATCAGGCACCCTGCCGTCAGGCAAGCTGCTGTTCCAGTCCAAATGTTCGCAATGCCATGCCACGTCGCGCGCCACCTCGGCGCCGCGCGATCGTGCCGCCTGGAGCGCCACCGTCCAGCGCATGATCACTCAGAACGGCGCCGGCATCTCGCCCGCCGAAGCGGCCGCGATTGTGGACTACCTATCAGCAAACTACGGGGCGGCAAAGTAGGGTGAGGTTCCCTAGCCGATCTCGTGGCCGGCGAGGCCCTCCAACACGGTCAGCAGCGCGGAGTGATCGAGCTCGCCTTTGCCGCAGGTGACCAAAGCTCCGAAGAACTGGTCGACGAGCGCGGTGTTGGGGAGTGGAACGCCGTAGGCGCGTCCGGTGGCCAGCGCGATGCCGAGATCCTTCTGATGCAGGCGCACCTTGAAGCCGGGTGCGAACGCGTGCTGCAGCATGGTCGGTCCGCGCAGCTCCATCACGCGGTTGGCGGCCAGGCCACCACCCAGCACCTGGAGAATCTTGGCCGGATCAACCCCCGCCTTGGAGCCGAGCACCAGCGCCTCGCTTACCGCTTCGATGGTCAGCGCCACTACCACCTGATTGCACGCCTTGACCACCTGACCGGCGCTGCAGTCGCCGACACGGACAATCGTCTTGCCCATGGCTGAGAAGACTGGCTGCATGCGCTCGAAGGTGGGCTCATCGCCGCCAACCATGATCGAGAGCGTGCCGGCGATGGCGCCGCGATCGCCGCCGCTCACCGGGGCGTCCAGCATGGTGACCCCCTGCTTCGCGGCCTGTTCGGCCAGCCGTTTGGCCACCACGGGCGAAATCGTGCTCATATCGATCAGGACGGCGCCGGGGCGAGCGCCTGCTAACACGCCGTTCGGACCGGAAACTACTGCCTCGACGTCTGGGGAATCAGGGAGCATCGTGATGACGACGTCGCTCCGTTCGGCTACGTCTTGGGGGGAGCTTGCCGCCGACGCCCCCTCCGACGCCAGCTCATCCACGGCGGCGCGACTACGATTGTGGGCGACCAACGGGTAGCCGGCGCGCATGAGGTTGCGTGCCATCGGCTTGCCCATGATGCCGAGTCCAATGAATCCGATCGTTTCTGCCAACGAGCACACCTTTCCTGTTGCGTAGCGATTGTAGCCCACCGGGGCGCCAACCCCGCCCGGACGCAGAATCTCGGCCGGTGGATTCGGGTCTCGGCAATGCGAAATCGATCGGGGCGGCACGTCACCTGGGGCTCAAGCCCCAGGCTAAGTCTACAAAGCCGGCTAAAGCCGGCTAGGCAATGTTATTGCCGAATTCGAGCTCTCACGGTGGACTAGCATCCAATCGATAGATGTAATTCGTACTTTCAATATTAGGATAAGCGTAATTCAGCCGGCTTTAGCCGGCTTTGTACGCTTAGCCTGCCCATTTATGGGCAGGTCGATACGAGCGGACGCACCAATAACGTGAACTCATCAGTGGTACTACCCGGCCAGCGTTCGGGAAGCCCCAGCCTGGCGGCAAGCTCCCCGGCAACTACCGTGCGTACGCAACCTTCGCGCCTGTCGGCGCGGAGGGCGAACATCGCTTGCCACAAGGGCCAGGCATCGCTACTGTCAGGCGGGATGCCCGGCGGAAGAAAGAGGTGGACGAGCCAGGGATCGGCCAGCACGACCGCACCGCTGTCGGGGAGTCTCCAGGCGCCGGTTCCCTCAGCTTCGGGCAGTCCAAAATGGGATGCCAGATGTGCTCGCGACCAGCAGTAGCTTGCCGGGTACTGCCGCCCGGCGATGTGCCGCAAGACGATCCAGGGCCGGGCGCCCGGCTGCACTAGGGGACCGCGTGCCGCCGCGCCACTCAGGTCCTCCGCTGGCACGGCGAGATCCATGTCCAGGTAGTGCATGCCCGCCTGGAAGTCGGTCGCGGCGTAGAACGCTGCTGCCCGTGCGTCGTCGGCGACTGTCTCCAAACGTGTGCCCCCTGCCGACACAGTGATCTTGGAGGCCGCGTCGATCAATGCCCGACCGATGCCGCGCCGACGCCTATCCTGCCGCACCTCCAGCGCCTCCACGTAACCGTAGCGACCGAGCGGAGCAGCTTCCTGGCAAAGCAGCAGCTCGAGATGGCCGACCACCGCTCCGCCTTCGACCGCGACGAGCACCTTCCCGCCCATGGCGCGCACGCTGGCGAACTGCCACGCGGCGCGCGCTGGGTCACCTTGGGCGTGCGGCAAGCCATTGGCTTGATACATCGTCGTGAT
The DNA here is from genome assembly GCA_937967325.1 of uncultured Chloroflexota bacterium. Classification (GTDB taxonomy): domain Bacteria; phylum Chloroflexota; class UBA4733; order UBA4733; family UBA4733; genus UBA4733. Next base: position 4,314 of record CALBSQ010000159.1, on the reverse strand, counting down.
CGCCGGCACATCCACGGCCGTGGCGGCGCGGATGTTCCATTGCAGCGCCGTCACGGGCGCCCTCCGATTCTCAGACGTAGTCGCGAGGCTCGACGCCGCTTTCCCCTACCTGCCACGTTTGCTCATCCAGCGCGAGCATCCACGCTTGCTCGGCCGCATCTACCGCGTCCCTCCCGGCGGTGGCGTGTGCGTCGGTCAATTCCTGAATCCGTCGTAGCACGGCCACACCTGACACCGAGACGTGTTGGCCCAGGTAGCGTCCGCTTTCGGCATCGAAGGCCATTGTCGCCACGTCCTCTTCAGCCCTTCCCATTGCTGGCGGTCGTCGAGCCGCTCGCCGGGGTAGGCGATCCTCCGCCGCCATCAGGCCCCCCCTGCGTATGGCCGTTGCCACCGGTTCGAATCTGCTGGGTAACCGAGGAGGCGAGTAGCCCAACCGCAAGCGGCTCAATGACATCCCGCGCCATGGTCCGGCCGCGTTCCGCGGTATCGGATCCGGCCGCTGCCGTGCCGTCGCCGATCCTGGACAATTGCTCCAACAGCTTGGGCGATGCGTTGGGCTGCTGGGCCTCCCGAGCGATTAGCGCCAGCAGGACGCCAACGAGCAATGCGGGCCGGCTTGCCGCCGATGGATGGCCGGAAGGGGGCGTCGTGGTCTGCTTTCGCCGCTGGATAAGCAGGCAGCTCAGCGCTCCGGCAGCGATCACGATGATCGACACGGCCAGGGTTGGCCGCATCGCGTCGATAAAGCCGTTGACGAAGACGGCCTTACCGATCTGCGCCAACTGCTGCGCCACCGCGGCAGGGACGCCCGGCGGAAGCTGGAACTGCGCGCCAGTTTGGCCGCGGCCAACCTCCAGTCCACCCTGCGCGGCGTTGCTGAAGCCGGTGATAAAGGCCGCCCGGAACTGTGCGGGCAACTGACCGGAGGAAGCGAGCGCCTGGGCCTGCAGCGCCGAGGCCAGGCGGTTCTGGAGCACGGCCCCGACAACGGCGCTGCCGACCACGCCGCCTACCTGGCGGGTCGTGTTCAGCACGCCGGAGGCCGCGCCGGCCATCCGCGGCTCGATGTTGCGCATGGCGATGGTGCTGAGCGGCGCGAAGATGCAGCCCATGCCCAGGCCAGCCACGACGGCAGGGAAGAAGAAGGTGGACCAGGTGGAGTCGGCGGTTGCCACTCCGACGATCAGACCCATACCGACGGCAAAGAGAGCGAGGCCGCTCAGGAGGATGTACTTGCCACCGACCCGGTCGGCCAGGCGACCGGCGTTCGGGGCCACGATCATCGACACAATCGACATCGGCGCCAGCGTGAGGCCGGCGCGCAGCGCGGTCATCCCCAGCACCGACTGGAAGTAGATGGTCAGCGGCAAGAACAGTCCCAGCATGCCGAAGGACATGACCGCGCCGACGAAGTTCATCAGGGAGAAGTTGCGCGTGGCAAACAAGGAGAGGGGAACTAATGGCTCCGACTGGAAGCGTTCCCACACCACGAAGCCGAGGAAGACGACCACGCCGGCGCCGATGATCTCGGAAATCGTGACCCAGCCCCAGATCGCTCCCCAGTTGTGGCGCTGGCCCTCAATGAGGCCAAAGACCACCCCGAATAGACCACCGCTGGCCAGGATAACGCCCACCAAGTCCAGGCCGTGGCGGCGACCGGGCCGTAAGTCCGGCACCAGCAGGAAGGCCCCGACCAGGGCAATCACGCCGATGGGCAAGTTGACGTAGAAGATGCCGCGCCAGTTCCAGTAGGTGACGATGAAGCCGCCGAGTGTTGGCCCCAGCACGGCGGCGACGCCCGCTACAGCCCCCCAGATGCCGAAGGCGGCGCCGCGCCGCTGCGGCGGAAAGATCGTCGTGATGATGGCCAGTGTTTGGGGCGTCAGCAGCGCGCCACCCACCCCCTGCACCAAACGGGCGATGATGAGCTGACTGACGTCCTGGGCCAGCCCGCAGAAGGCGGACGCGACCGTGAAGATGAATAGACCGAGCGCGAACAGGTTGCGCTGCCCGAACAGGTCTCCCAGCCGGCCGGCGGTGATGAGCAGCACAGCATAGACCAGGATGTAGGCGTTGAGCACCCAGAGGATCTGGTCGAGCGAGGCCTTGAGGGCGTCGATGATGCTCGGGATGGCAATATTGACGATGGTGGTGTCGAGCAGGATCATGAAGAAGCCCAGGCACAGCACCAGCAGCACGATCCAGGGATTCGCCACTGGCCCCACGCCGCCTGAGGAAGGGCCGTTTGGCCCAGGGCTTCCTTGCCAAGTCTGGGGGGCGGACGGAGCGGTCGCCATGGTGTTGTCCCCTTACCGACGAATAACTGCCATGATACGGACCCAACTGGTTGCCGCGCCACGTAGTCCTTCGCTTGGTACGCATTGCACGCGTCTTTGCTACACTCCTGCAACCGGCGTCGTGGAGTGGCCGGGGGAGGAGTTCCGATGCCGGCGGCGGCTTCCTACGACCTGTTACTAGCGGACGGCGATGTGCTGGACCCGGCAACGGGGAAACAAGAGCATCTCGATGTCGCCATCACGAATGGCCGGATCGCGGCGATCGATGCCGGCATTGATCGTGGCCAGGCGCGCCGTATCGTTTCCGTGGCGGGTCTCACGCTCACGCCCGGCCTGATCGACTTGCACTGCCACGGTTACTGGGGCGGGTCGTATTGGGGCATCGAGCTCGATCCCGTCTGCACGTACAGCGGCGTCACCACCGCCGTGGACGCCGGCAGCGCCGGTGCCTACAACTTTCCGGCCTTCCGGCGCTGGATCATTGGTCAGAACCAAACCCGCACGCTCGGCTATCTGAACATCTCGTCTATCGGGCTGGTGCATTCGAACTTCGAGCTGGCAAACCTGCGCTACGCCGATGTCGACCTGGCCGTCCGAGTGGCCGACGCCAACCGCGATGTAGTGACCGGTATCAAAGCGCGCATCGACGTCCACACCGTCGGCGAAAACGGCGTGGAGCCGCTGCGGCGCGCTCGCCTGGCGGCCGATCAGCTCGGACTGCCGGTAATGGTCCACATCAGCAGCGGTCCTCCGGAGCTCAGGCACATCCTGGATTGCATGCGCCCCGGCGACGTGCTGACGCATTGCCATACCGGCCATGCCAACCGAGTCATCGACGATCAAGGCCAGCTGCGCCGCGACGTGCGGGAGGCCCACGATCGCGGTGTCCTGCTCGATGTCGGCCACGGCCAGGGCAGCTTCGCCTTCGCCACGGCGGAGCGCCTCATCGATGCCGGAGAGCTTCCCGACACCATCTCCACCGACATCCACGCCTGGAACCTCACCGGTCCGGTCTTTGACCTACCGACCACGCTGTCGAAATATCTCTTGCTGGGCATGCCCTTCGCCGAGGTCGTCCGCTGCGCCACCAGCAGTGTAGCCGCCGCGATCAACCGCCCTGATCTGGGTACGCTGGCTGTCGGCGCTACGGCCGACATTGCCGCGTTGGCGGTCGAGGAGGGCGCCTTCACCTTGACCGACAGCATGGGAAAGAGCAGACCGGCGCGGCAGCGCATTGTCTGCCGGCTGACCGTGCGGGCCGGGCAGGTTGCCTACCAGGACTCTTCCGTCACCGGCTACACGTCGCGGCGCTCGAATATGGCGACGGCCGCGGCGACGCAAGCGGCCACGTAGAGGGCGGCGTACGCTGCCATCCATAGGCTGGGTGGAGCAATGACGCCGAGCGGACTCACCGCCCCAACCGCGCCGAATCCCTCCGGCTGAACTCGGTCCGCGGCCAGCTGCCAGAGGGCGTTACTCGGCAACAGCACCTCCGACCAGACGCCGTAGGCGGTCATGCTGTCGCTGCGCAGCAGCGTACCTAACTGGGTGAGCATGCCGCCCGCGACGGCCACGGCGTACAGCACGACCAGGATTACCGCGGTCGCGACGGTGGGCAGTCGCGTGCTCAGCGCCAAGGCGAGGCTGAGCAGGGTGACAACCTCACCGATGAGGAGCGCGCCCACGACGATCGGCTGGGCCGGAAAATACCCGTCGGCGAGCAGGCTTACCGCCATCGCTGCCGCGCTCGTCAGCGCAACGTAGGCGGTCAGCAGCGCGGCCAGACCCAGCCACTTTCCGGCGATGAGCTGGCCGCGGGTCAACGGCCGCGTCAGCACCACTTGCAGCACGCCCGATTCCACGTCGTTGGCGACGGCTCCGGCGCTGCTGAAGATGGCAACCAGGCTGCACAGCAAGTTGACGACCCAAAGTCCCATCAGCAGCACCTGTCCGAGGACCGCATAAGGGGGGACGAAAAACTGTCCGAGGGCTGCTGTGCTAAGAACGTGGGCGG
>CALBSQ010000158.1 GCA_937967325.1 uncultured Chloroflexota bacterium | reverse complement strand
CCGGACGCGTCGCATTCGCCAGGCCAAACCCCAGGATCTAAATGACAACTTCCATTAGTCGCCGGGACCTGGCAGACGCACTTCTCAGTGCTGTGCCAGAAAGGACCGCTCGATGATACCGGTACAATTTACTCGCCGGCAAATCCTTGTGGGGGCGAGCTACGCCGGCAGTGTCAGTGTGCTCACGTTGCTTGCCGCCTGCGGCGGGACCACCGGAACGACGACTGCCGCCGCCACCGCCCCGGCGAGCGTGTCACGGGCAGCGGCGGCGCCAACACTGGCAACGGGAGCATCGGCGGCAACAGCAGCAACTGCTTCTTCCCTCGCCGCGACGCCCATCGTTGTGACAACCGTCGCCAGCGCCTCTGCCACGACCTCGCCGTCGGTGTCCACGAGCGCCACGGCGCTGGCGACGACCCGGGTGCAGCCGGCCGGTCAATCCGTCGCTTTTCTGTGGGTGGACACCGGGCAGCAGAGCTGGCGGGACATCTGGCAGCAGCTGCTGCAGACTTGGAGCGCCATTAGTAAGGTGACGGTGACCCGAGACACCGTGGCGTTCGGTGACGCCCCTCAGAAGGTGCTCACCACCGTGGCCGGCGGCGGGTACTACGACTACCTCTACGGCTACTTCGGCTGGTTGTCGGACTACGTCGCGAAGCAAGTGATCCAGCCCCTGGACCAGTTCCTGGCGAAAGACGGCGATATTACCGTCTCCGATTTCTATCCGGCGATGACGGAGCGGTACCAAGGCAAGCTCTACGGCATCGCCTGGTCCACTAACGGCAAGGACATCTGGTACAACGCCGACCTGTTCAAACAGGCGGGCCTCACCACCCCGCTGGAGCTCGAGCAGACCGGGACGTGGACCTGGCAGGCGTTGCTTGACGCCGCCCAGAAGCTCACCAGGAGCTCGGGCGGTCAAACGACCGTGTATGGCTTCGACAGCAGCGCCTTTCCGTCCCTGCCGGAATATTGGATGTTGATGTGGGCTTGGGGCGCCGCGCCCTACAGCGTCGATTTCGGCCAGGCTACCTTCGACACCGCGCCGCAGCAGGGCGCTCTCCAGTTCGCCGGCGATATGGTCGCGAAGTACAAGGTGATTGGCGGGGGCGACTTCACCAAATCGACCCTGGCCATGCTCATGACCGGCCCGTTTTATAACCGCACGGTGCAGGCGTCGATTGTGCCCAATAATCCGTTCACCCTGGAGATCGCCCCGTTGCCAAAGGGACCGTCCGGTGAGCGGGCGGTCGCGGTGGCCAACAACTGCAACTATGTCGGCGCCGCGGCCAAGAATCCTGAACAGGCCTGGGCATTGAATAAGTACCTTATCAGCGCGGCCGGCGCGTCGCTCATCGCTCAGCTCGGCGACAGTCGCTACGTGGCGAGCAAGAAGCTCAAGCCGATTACGCAGTACCCGTACGAGAATGCCTCCCTTTACGAACAGGACATGGCTCGCGTCCGCCTGGCCCCCCTGATTGTCAAGGAGTCCAACGTCGAGTCGGACTGGACCAACGACTGGAAGAGCATGGCCGGCGGCAAGCTGGGCGTTAAGGAAATGCTGACCGATATGCAGCAGAAGGCGACCATCTATTTGCGGCAAGGGGGGTGCGTCTGTTGATCCGTGTAGCCGCGGCAATCGGCATTGGCCAGTGGCGTCAAACCGTGCATGCCTTGAAAGTGGTCAATAGTGATGGCGGCGGGGAGGCCGGGGCCGCGATTGCAGGGCCCGCAAGCGGGCGCCCCCGGCCAAGCGACCGGGGCGACTGCGGTCGCTCGGCGACGGCAGCGCTTCCATCCCGCGGTGGTCGTCCGGAGGACGGAGGGGACTGCGGTCCCGTTCAACTGGAGAGAGGTGCCTGCAGGACGGGGGATACCGCGGATGCGGAAAGGGTTTCAGAAATGACCGTGTTTCCTTCCGGAGCTTCCTTCTGCGTGAGCCTCACGCTCGACGTGGAGATGTGTACCAACTTCCCCTATTGGACATCGGTGTGGGACCACCGCAAGGGGGCCCTCGACGAGGGGACCAAGCGCCACGTCGAGCGGCTCAGCACGACGGCGCACGAGCTCCAGATTCCCTTGCAGTACTTCATCGTCGGCAGCGCGCTAGAGGATCCTGACCTCGACTACATGCGGCGGGCGCGCGATCTCGGCCACGCCATCGGCAACCACACCTACACCCACGTGTCGGTGAAGGCCAAGACCGTGCCCTCGCTGCAGGTGGTCTATCGTAACGAGCCCTGGCGGGCCTACGGGCGGGAGCCGCTGCGGATCATCCAGGATGAGGTCCACCAGACCACGCTCGCTATCCGCGAGCGGCTGGCGATGGAGCCGGTGGGTTTCCGGACGCCGGGCGGCTTCAACACGGCCTTGCACGACGTGCCGGAGGTGCAACGAGCGCTGTTGGAAGAAGGGTTCTCCTGGGCCTCCAGCCACTATGCCCTGGCGGTCGGGCCGGAGAAACGGCCACCGCGTGACGCCATCGCGGCAGCGGTGCGCGCGAGCGTGGACGACCTCCAGCCCTATCGCTATCCCTCCGGGCTGACGGAAGTGCCGATGATGGGGATGAGCGACATCTGGGCTTTTCGCGTCCTCGACCTGGACCGCGCCGACTGGCTGTTCGCCTGTCAGGTCGCCATCGAGAGGGCGGAGGAGATCGGCGGCGTCTGCTCGATCCTGTCCCACCCGGCCGTGCTGGCAAGCCGCGATCCCTTCTGCGACACCGTGAAGCTGGTCGCCGCCGCGCGCGATCGGGGCGCGTGGGCGGCCGATAACGGTCAGATTGCTCGACATCTTGGGGTATTGCCTGAAAGGAGTGTCGCGTGAGTTCTGTTCTGGCCAGTCGTCGTCGTGTCCTCGCCGCCGCCGGCCGGTGGGGTAGCCTCACCGTCCTGGCCCTGCTCAGCGCCTGCGGTGGAACCTCCCCGGCAAGCACTGCCAGCACCGCCGCGAGCAGTGCGGCCGTGCCATCGACGAGCGCCGCGGCATCGAGCGTCGCCCAAGCGTCCGCCGCCCCCACGGTGGCACCCACGGCGGTGTCCACGACGGCGTCGAGCAGCGCGATCGCTAGCTCGTCCGCCGCGAGCAGCTCAGTGGTGGTGTCGTCGGCATCGAGCAGCGCGCCCGCGACATCCGCGTCCGTTGCTTCTTCCAGCGCCGCCGCGACATCCTCCTCGGCGGCGCCGAGCGCCGCTACCAGCGTGCAGGCGGCGGCGGGAACGTTGCGCTTCCTCTGGGTCGACACCGGCCAGAAGGTCTGGCAGGACGCCTGGAAGCAGATGCTAGACGGCTTTACCGCCGCCAACAACGGTATTAAGCTCCAGCTCGACAGCATAGGATTCAACGACGCCAGCCAGAAGGCGCTGACCACCGTGGCCGGCGGCGGCTACTACGACTACCTCTACGGCTACTTCGGCTGGCTCTCCGGCTTCGTGGAGAAGCAGGTCATCCAGCCGCTCGACCAGTTCCTGGCCAAAGAGACCAGCATCTCCGCGGCCGACTTCTATCCGGCGGCCACCGAGCACTACAAGGGCAAGCTCTATGGCCTCGCCTGGTTCACCAACGGCAAAGAGATCTGGTACAACGCTGACCTCTTCAAGGCGGGCGGCGTCCAGACTCCCAAGGAGCAGGAGCAAGCAGGAACCTGGACGTGGCAGGCGTTGCTGGACGCCGCGCAGAAGCTCACCAAGCAGAGCGGCGATAAGACCACCGTGTATGGGTACGACGGCTCTTTCACCTACCTGCCCAACTACTACATGCACATGTGGGCCTGGGGTGGAGCGCCCTTCTCCGACGACTTCCAGAAGGCGACCTTCGACGCCAAGCCGCAGACCGACGCCCTGCAGTTCGCCGGCGACATGGTGACCAAGTACAAGGTAGCCGGCGGGGGCGATTTCCTCAAGTCCGGATTGGCCATGCAGATGACCGGCTCCTTCTTTGCCCGCACCGTCCAGGAGAAGATCGTCCCTACCAACCCGTTCACCGTGGAGATGGCGCCGCTGCCGAAGGGGCCGACGGGGGACCGTCCGGTGGCGCTCGCCAACAACTGCAATTACATCGGCGCCGCAGCCAAGCAGCCCGAGGCGGCCTGGGCATTGAACAAGTACCTCTTGAGCGACGCCGCGCTGCCCCAGATTGCCCAACTGGGCGGCAGCCGCTACGTCGCCAGCAAGAAGGTCAAGCCGATCACCTTGTATCCCTATGAGGACGCCAACGTCTACGCTCAGAGCCTGGCGCGCAGTCGCGCCATCCCCTTGATCATCAAGGAGTCCGACCTGGAGAAAGCCTGGACCGACGACTGGAAGAGCCTCAGCACCGGCAAGCTCGACGTCCAGGGGACCCTGACCGACATGCAGCAGAAGGCGACCATCGCGTTGCAACAAGGAGGCTGCGTATGTTGACGAGCTACCAACCATCGGCCGTCAGCCGTCAGCAGGCGGAACGGGTGATCCATCTCCCAGTCCGCAGCTACATCGGCGCTCCGTCCGACCGCATGCCGGGTCTGACCGCCGACGTGCTCGAGCTGCCGTTGCGCCAGACGGCCTTCATCGAGCTGCACTGCTGGAACGTCGGCTTCCCCGACGGCCCCGCCTATCCCAACGAGTACTTCGTCGACATGGGCTCGCCCGCCTGCACGACGCTGGGTGAGCAGATCGTGGTGGAGCGGATCAAACCGGCGCTCCAGGCGGCGCGCGCCGCGGGCATGGCCGTCTTCCACGTGCAGCCGGAGAACATCGCCCGCAAGCATCCTCAGGCGCGGTACCTGCTGGAACCGCGCCTGTCCGGTCCCGCCATGCCACCGGCGGCCATCCCCGGCTACGGTCAGGCCCGCGCCGACCGCGTCCACGGCCCCGGCTACCGCGATTGGGAGGGTTGGGAGACGATGGACATCCCGCGGGTCGTCTACCCCTTGTCCGACGAGGGCGTCATTATCACCGGCCCCCAATTCGACCGCATCTTGCGGGAGCGCGGCATCATCAACCTGATCTACACCGGCTTTGCGACCAACATGTGCATTCTGGACTCGGCGGCGGCCATGAAGGAGATGCAGCGCTTCGGCTATCGCTGCATCTTGCTGCGCGACTGCACCCTCGCCGTCGAGTTCCCCGACACGATCGACGAGCTGGTCAACACCAAGGTCGCTATCCGCTACATCGAGACGTGGGTGGGAGCCACGGCGACGCGCGACGACTTCCTGGCGGCGGTGCGGACGGCGTGACCCAGGTGTTCGAGCCACTCCCGCAGACTGCGCCGCTCCAGCCGGAATGGCGAGCGAAGTTTCGCGACCGTTTCTCCCAGCAGCACGAGCAGACCAGTGTCTGGATGGAGAGGGAGCTCGATGTACTTGCCCATCAACGCGACGCGCGACGGCGGCACGATGAAGACGGGCTGGCGGGGAAGCGGGGGCTGCTGGCTGTGCGAACCGGCGCCTCCCAGGTCCCCCCTGGCCTGGGAGGCATGAGCCTGTTTACGCTGGACAGCGGCGAATCCGCGTACTTGATTCGTGGCGAGGCTGGGCTGCAGTACGTCGGTCTGGTTTGGGAGCCCCCGGCCCGTGTCCCCGTCGGGCTTGTCCTCCTCGCCCGGTCAGATGGCGATGAATCAGCACGCGCGGTCGAAACCTACCGGCAGCAGGGATTCCGCGTTGTCCTGCCGTCGCTGGCGCGAGCGCAGCGCAGTTACGCCGACGATCCGGAACGCAAGTGGTATCGCTTCACCGACGACGAGCTGCTGCACCTGTTCTTCTTTATCGCCGGCGGCAGCCTGGCTGGTCTGGAGGCGCGCGAGCTACAAACGACTGCCAGCGTGCTTGGCCGGACGCTCGACGGTGCACCGCTGCCAGTAATTCTCGATTTCCGAGGCCATCGTACCCTTACTGCCGCCAGCGCCGCGGCCCTCCAGCCCGCCTTATTCCGCCTGCTGGTCCTCCATCCGGAGGCGTCGGCGCTCGATCACCAGGAGAGCGACGAGCGCGTCAACACGATCTGGGGCTTTCACCGCGACTTCGATCTACTCACCCTCCTCGCCCTGGCCGAGCACACCGACCTGCTCTTCCTCGAGGCGACGCCAACGCCGTCGGCTGCCTACAGCCGTGCCGCAGCCTGGTTCGCCGAGAGCGGCGCGTCGGCCCGGCCGGTCCGCCGTATGGTAGCTGCGGATGGTTCCTTGTCAGCGTCTGCCCTCTCGGCCGCGTTCCCCCTCTCCGCGCCGGAGAGGGGGCCAGGGGGTGATGTCCCCGGCGCCGCCTCATCCACCCTCATTCCCATAGTCCACGCCGCTCCTCCCGACGTGCAAACCATCGACGACCTCTATCGCCTCACCCTGAATAGCAAGCTCGCCTTCCTGGAATCCTTGCACCAGCAGGCGCGCCGCCGCCGCCGCGAGCGCTTCAACCCATCAGCCCTCAGCGCAGCTACGTACCGTGCTCGTGTCGCAGAGAGCGTGTCGCGAGTGCTCGGGCCGCCGCTGCCTGAGACCGCCGACCGGAGGGTCCGCACTCGGCTCATCGAGCAGCGACCGACCCACGGCGTCTACGAGGTCGTGATGGAGGCGGTACAGGGGGTCGAAGTCGCCGGCTACCTGCTGCTGCCGGTTAGCGGTCTGCCGGCCCCCGCCATCATCTGCCAGCACGGACTGGGTGGGCGCCCCGACTGCATGGCCGGCCTGGATGAGACCTGGATCTACGATCGCCTGGCGCAACGACTGGCGGAAAAGGGCTACGTCACCTTTGCACCGTTCATGAACTGGGGCTGGGGTGGGCTGCCGGGGCGCGACGGTATGGTGAAGCGCGCCTATGCCCTCGGCATCACCCCCAATCGATTCGAGGTGGCGCAACTGCACGCCATCGTGGACTTCCTGCAATCACGGTCGGAGGTGATGGCCGATCGTATCGCCTTTTATGGTCTCTCCTACGGTGGCCACGCCTCGGTCTGGGTCGGTTCTTGTGAGCCGCGGCTGGCGCTGCGGGTGACGGCCGGCCATTTCAACGAGTGGCAGAAGAAGCTGACGAGCGCGGCGATCTCGGCGCCGCAGACGCGTCCGACCTCCTTCATCTGCGTCGACGAGGGCTACGACATGTTCTATTACAACGTGCTCAACGAGGTGGGCCACGCCGAACTGGTGTCCGCCTTCGCGCCGGCGCCGCACTACATCGAAAACGGCCTGCGCGACACCGTGGCGCCCACCGCCTGGGTGGACGAGGAGTTCGACCACGTCGAGGCGGTGTACCGCTGGCTGGGGGCCGCCGGCGAGGCGGTGTTGGAGCACTTCGACGGTCCGCATCGCATCTGGTCGGAAGGGTCCTTCCAGTTCATCCACCAGCAGCTCGGTTTCATCGGGGGAAGGGTCAGGGGGAGGAATGGCTAAGACGGTGCAACTGGCGCTGATCGGCTGTGGCGGCAATGGGCGGGGCCATGCCGTGAGGAGCCTGCAGATCGATGGCGTGCGCATGCGGGCCTTCGCCGACGTGCGCGAGCCGGCGGCTACGGCGATGGCCGAGGAGTTCGACTGCGCCTACGCGACGACCGACGTCGCGCGCATCTTTCGCGACGACAGCATCGACGCCGTTCTGGTCAGCACCCACCACGACTCCCACCCCGCGCTCGCCATCGCCGCCGCCGAGGCCGGAAAGCACGTCTTCGTGGAGAAGCCGCTGGCCTTGACGGTGGAGGACTGCGAGCGGATCGAAGCCGCGGTTAGCCGCGCCGGGGTCCAACTGATGGTCGGCTTCAAGATGCGCTTCATGCCGGTCGTGCAGGAGGTCCACCGGCTGCTGCCGCGACCCGTATTGCTGGTCGGCCAGATGATGGACAACCGCTGGCCGGACACGAGCTGGGCGCAGGACCCCCGTACCGGCGGTGGCAACGTGCTCTCCCAGGGCGTCCACAATCTGGACCTGCTCTACTACCTGGCCGCCTCCGGCGAGCCGGAGAGTATCTACGCCGCCGGCGGCACGCTCACCCACCAGGGGACCGAGGTCATCGACAACGTCTTCGGCGTCATCCGCTTCCGGAACGGCTGCGTCGCGTCGCTGCTCAACGGCGACGCCGGCTCCCCGCCTTTTACCTCCAAGTTCTTCTACGAGGTGTTTGACGGGGCCCGCACGGCTACACTCTACGATCGCTGCCATAGCGCCCGGCTGACCGGCGGCGAGCCTACCGAGCTGCGCGCCGCGGAAGCCTTCGCCGGGGAAGACCCTGAAGGCTTCGTCCAGGAGCTGCGCGAGTTCGTGGAGTGCGTGCGCGAGAACCGACCGCCCATCATTGGGGCGACCGGGAAGGATGGGACGAGGGCTACCCGACTCGCGCTGGCGGCGTTCGCGTCGGTGCGATCGGGGGAGGTGGTGAGGCTGTGAAGGTGTGCGCAAGGCGACCGTACGCGGAGCGCGGGCGTCCCGCCCGCCCGGACGCTCAACAACCTCCGCCCGACGCTGCAAGGCGGGACGAGGTCGTGGCATTGGGGTGCCCGTGCGGGCGGGACGCCCGCGCTCCGTGGCCGATAAAGGGGTTGACTGTAGTGCCGGGGGCGGGGACTGCGGTCCGCCGCCAGAGCACGCGACTGCCGTCGGGACAGGCTGGCAGGCCGTTTCTTCATTTTGGCGGCGCTTGCTCCGCCGGAGCCGTTCGGCGCACCGCAGTGCCGGACTCTGGCGGCGGACCGCAGTCCCCGTCCCCGGCACTACATTGACCCGCTACGTTTCCGCTTCACCGCCGCATTGGCTGCTTGGCCCATGCGCTCACCAGATTTGATAATTTCAAAGGAGGCCATTCAGTGAAAACGACAACAGGCTTAGGTTCCCGTCGGTCTCGCCGCCAACTGCTGGCGCTCGCCGGCAGCGCGGCGGGCGCGGTTGCCTTACTGGCCGCCTGTGGCGGCGCCGCGGGGACGACCGCGGCGTCCGCGTCTTCGGCTGCCACAAGCGCCGCCGCGGTCGCCACGTCGAGCGCGACGGCTGCGCCGTCCAGCTCGGCCGCTGCCTCGTCCAGTGCTGCCTCGACCACGTCGCCATCATTGGCCGTGAGCACGAGCGCTGCTTCCAGCTCCGCCGCGCCGGCAACGACGAGCGCCTCGGCGGCGGCGACGAGCAGCGCCGCGACCTCGGCGGCCGCGGCCACATCGGCTCCGGCCAAGTCTGGCGAAACCGTGGTCTTCTGGAGCAACGCCGGCTACCCGTACAAGGATCAGGTGGGCGCCCAGCTGGCCCAGGAGTTCCAGCAGAAGGGCGGTCCCACGATCAGTTGGACCGACACGCTGTATGGCGACTTCATGAAGAAGCTGCTGACGACCGTCGCTGCCGGCACCCCGCCAGATCTCTCCTACGTCGACCGCTACGTCACGCAAGCCTACGCCGCTCGCGGCGTGCTCACGGCGATGGACGACCTGATCGCGAAGTCCAAGACCGTCCAGAAGGACATGTTCTTCTCCCTGCTGGTCCACGACACCAACTACCACGGCAAGACCTACGCTGTCCCGCACGGGCCCGACGTCGGCCTGCTCTACTACAACAAGGATCTCTTCCAGGCCGCCGGCCTCGATCCCGAGAAGCCGCCCTTGACCTGGGACGACGCGCAAGCGACAGCCCAGAAGCTGACGAAGAAGTCCGGTAGCGACTACACGCAGATCGGCTGGTCGCCGGCCCAGGACTGGGGCGTCCCCTGGATGGTGGCCTACTGGCAGCAAGGGGGCCAGTTGCTCAACGCGGACGAGACCAAGGCCACCTTCGACAACCCGCAGGCGGTGGCCGCGCTAGACTTTCTCAAGAAGGTATATGACCTGGAGGGGGTCTATACCGACATCACCAAGTTCATCTCCGGCATTGGGGATGCCCGCAAAGCCTTCCTGGGTAACAAGGTCGCCATGCGCTGGGATACCCACTCTTCCATCCACGACTTCGATGTTGCCAAGATCAACTTCAAGTGGGGCGCATCCTACTTCCCGTTGCCACCAGGCGGCAATCACGCAAACTACATGGGTGGCTGGGGGCTCGTCATCCCTAAGGGCGCCAAGCAGGCCGATGGGGCCTTCCAGTACCTGGAATACCTGTGCACGTCCGACCCGCAGATCCGTTGGGCCGAGGCCTGGAACTGCATGCCCACGGTCAAGGATGTCGCCCAGTCCCAGGCCTATATCAAGGGTGACCAGCTCCGCGACCTGGCCGTCAAAGAGATGCCCACGGCGCAGTGGGTCATCGCGGCTCCCGGCGGCGACCAGATCATCGGCACCGAAGTAGGGATCATGGGCGACGTGCTCAGTGGGAAGCAGAGCTCGCACGATGCGCTGGCCTCGGCCAACCAGAAGACGCAGGGCCTGCTCGATGAGGCCTACAAGAACTCCGTGCTCAAGTAAGGGAAGCGTCGATGTCGTCATCCCAACTCGGTATTGCCATCGCCGGCTGCGGCGGAATGGGCACGACCCATGCTACCAGCGCGGCGGGGAACGAACGGGCGCGGGTCATTGCCCTGGTCGATCCGCGCGTCGAAGCCGCCCAGAAGCTCAAGGATCGCCTCGGCCCGGCAGGCAGCGATGCCTACGTCGACACCTCCGTGGACCGGGCTCTGGCCGACCCCAACGTCGGCGCGATCGTGATCGCCACCCATCACGACCTGCACCCGTCGCTGGCCATCGCCGCCGCCCGTGCCGGCAAGCACATCCTCTGCGAGAAGCCACTGGCGCTCACGCTGGAGGCGTGCCGCTCGATTCGTGACGCGGTCCGTGCGGCCGGCGCGCAGCTCGTCGTTGGCTTTCAGGCTCGCCATGCGCCGCTGGTGCGGATGGTGGCTGAGCGCGTGCCCAGGCCGCGCATTCTCCTGGGCCAGATGATCGATCCGCGCTGGGGCGACACCCACTGGGCCGTGAGTCCGATCGAAGGCGGCGGCAACGTGCTGAGCCAGGGCGTACACACGTTCGATTTGCTCTGCCTTCTGGCCGGTGACGAGCCGGAGGCGGTGTTCGCCGGTGGCGGAACGCTGACGCACGATCCGAACCGTACGGAGGTGATGGACAGCGTCGCGGCGACCATCCGCTTCCGTTCCGGCGCCACGGCCGCGGTCGTCATCGGCGACTTCGGGCCGAGCCCCTGGACGGGCAAGTCCTACTACGAGCTGTTCGACGCCGCCGGCAACAGCGCGACCATCTACCACTACTATGAAGCCGTGCGTTTCGGGACCGGCGAGCCGCGCGACGTCCACAAGGACGACCTCCCGTCGGCGCAGCGAGAGGATTACACCGGCTACCGAGCGGAGATGGCGGAGTTTGTGGCGTGTGCCCTGGAGAACCGGCCGCCCGTCATCAGCGCGAGCGTTGATGACGGTGTCCGCGCCACGGCGCTGGCCTTGGCCTGCTTCGAGAGCATCCGCACCGGGCAGGTGGTGCGGATGGACCCCTCCTAATCCCAGGTTTTGCCAGGTAGGGGAGCGACCATGGTGGCGGAGAGGCCGGGGCGGCGACTGCGGTCTGCCGCCCCGGCCTCCCTATCCCTCCGGGTATTTCCCACTTTCACAGCGGTCGTCCCGGTCGCTTGGCCGCCGATCGCAATCGCGGCCCCGGCACCCGTTAGCCCCGGCTTTGCTACTAGCGCAATTAGCTCAATCGCGATCAGCCAAAAACTCCCGCACGCATGCCACCAGCCGGTCGATCTCCTCCTCGCTGTTGAAGAAGGCGCAGGAGACGCGGATCTTCTCCGAGCCTTTACCGAGCGTGCGCGGGTAGAGCTGATGGTCAAGGAAGCGCTGCTGCAAGGCCGTCTCGTCGCGGCCGGCGACCTGAAAGGCGACCAGGCCGCTGGATCGGTCCCATTCGCGTGGTGTCCGCAGCTCCACGCCGGGAATCTCGGCCAGCCGGCGCTTGAGGCGGCCTGACAGCGCTTCGATCCGCTGTGAGACCGTATCCCATCCCAGCTCGTCGAACCAGTCCAGCGCCAGGTCGATGCCGGCGTGGACGGCGTAACCGCGGGTGCCGAACTCGAAGCGCTTGCCGTTTGGTTGTAGTGTCACCGTCTCCAGGTTATGTCGCGTCAGCGAGCCGGCGCCGACGTAGGCGGGGTGGAGCTGCTCCATGAGCTCCTGACGGGCGTAGAGGAAGCCGCTTCCCTTGGGCCCGCCCAGCCACTTGTGGGTGTTGCTGGTGAAGAAGTCGCAGCCGATGTCCTGGACGTCGATCGGCAGCACCGCGAAGGATTGGGCGCCGTCGACTAGCGCCAGCGCGCCGTGCTGGTGCGCCAACGCGCACACCTCCTTCACCGGCAAGCGCGTGCCGGTTGGGGACGTGACTTGGCTCGTCCCGATCAGCCGGGTCCGCGGCGTGATCAGGGAACGGATCGAGTCGAGGCTCTCCTCCGGATCGTAGTGGACGGTGAAGCGTTTGATGATGAATCCGTAGCGTTGCGCCGTGTATTGCCAGGGATAGCTCATGGCCGGGTGCTCCTGATCGGAGATGATGACCTCGTCGCCCGGTGACCAGTCTAGCCCGGCGGTGATGAAGGCGACGCCGTCCGTCGCGTTGCCGGTCAGGGCAATCTCCGACTCAGCCGCGTTGATCTTCGCCGCCAGCCGCTGCCGTGACCGCTCGATTCCCTCGCGCAGGCCACTGTCTCCCGCCATGCCACGCCGCTCGAAGCGGGCGAGGAGCTCGAGGTAGCGCGTGACCACCGGCTCGGCCATGATCCCATAGGTGCCCGTGTTGAAGTAGGCCAGCTCGCGCAGGAGCGGATAGGCTTCCCGCACCGCGGCGACATCGTACGTGGCTGTAGGCATGTGTTCCTTGTGCTCCATCTCGCTTCGGCATTCCCCATGCGTTTCAGGGACAGCCCCACACCTGTCGCCATTTCACGACGACACCTGATCGTACTGGCGAACAGCGACCTCGGCAAAGTGACACGCGACCTGGTGGCCGGAGCTGAGGCGGCGCAAGAGTGGCTCCTCCGTCCGGCAGCGGTCCTGCGCCAACGGGCAGCGTGGATGAAAGTAGCACCCGGTGGGCGGGTTGATCGGGCTGGGAACCTCGCCGCTCAGGACCAGGCGCGTGCGCTTGCGCGCTTCGCCGGGGTCCGGGACCGGCACGGCCGAAAACAAGGCTTGCGTGTACGGATGGTGTGGCCGCTGGTAGAGGGCGTCGCGCTCCGCCAGCTCGACGATCTTGCCCAGGTACATTACCGCCACGCGGTCACTCATCTGCCCCACCACCGCCAGGTCGTGGGCGATGAACAGGTAGGACAGGTGCAGCCGTTGCTGCAGTCCGTCCAGGAGCTGGAGGATCTGCGCCTGGATCGACACGTCCAGCGCGGAGACCGGCTCGTCCAGCACGATGAAGGATGGCTCGACGGCGATGGCGCGGGCAATACCGATGCGCTGCCGCTGACCGCCGCTGAACTCGTGCGGGTAGCGCTGAATGTAATCGGGGCTGAGCTCGACCAGAGACAGCAGCTCCGCGATGCGATCCTTGCGCTTCTTGCCTTCGAAGAGGTGATGGACGGAGAGCGGCTCAGCGATGATCTGGCCGATCGTCATGCGCGGGTTGAGCGAGGCAAAGGGATCCTGAAAGACGATCTGCATACGGCGGCGCAGGCCGCGCAGCGCATCGGTGGAAAGCTCCCCGAGCTCCTGGCCCTGGAAGCGCACCTGTCCGCTGGTAGGGGTTTCCAGGTAGAGGATCGTCCGGCCGGTGGTGCTCTTGCCGCAGCCGCTTTCTCCCACCAGGCCGAGCGTTTCCCCTTCCTCGATCTGAAAACTGACGTCGTCTACCGCGCGGAGGAGGTTGCGCGCCCGGACGAGCCAGCCCTCGCCGCGCACCGCGTAGTAGACTTTCAAGCCGTCTACCTGGAGGAGGGGGCCGTTCGTCGCGCTCACGACGTAACCTCCCGGTGCGGCGCTGCGTCAACTGGGTTCCAGCAGGCGGCGACGTGGTCCGGGCCGACGGCGTCGAGCTGGGGCAGGTGCTCCCGGCAGTAGTCGGTGACGTTGGCGCAGCGAGGCGCGAACGGGCAGCCTAGCGGCGCCTCGGTGACTTGCGGCGGTGAGCCGGGGATGGTGTGAAAGATACGCTCCCGTTTGCGGGTCAGTCGCGGGACGCAGCGTAACAGGCCAACGGTGTAGGGGTGGCGGGGGTGGGCGAAGATCTCGTCCACCGGCGCCGCTTCGACCACCCGCCCGGCGTACATCACCATCACGCGGTCGCAGTGGCCGGCGACGATGCCCAGGTTGTGCGTGATCAGGATCGTTGCCAGGCGGGACTCCTGGGCAAGATCGTCCATCAGCTCGAGGATCTGGGCCTGGATCGTCACGTCGAGGGCCGTCGTCGGCTCGTCGGCAATCAGCAGCTCCGGTCCGCATGCCATGGCCAAGGCAATCATCACCCGCTGGCGCTGGCCGCCGCTCATTCGGTGGGGAAACTCGCCGAGCCGCTGCTGGGGATCCGGCAGGCCGACCCGCCGCAGCAGCTCGACTGACCGGCGCTCCGCCGCGGAGCGGCCCATGCCAAGGTGAACCCAGAGTACCTCCCGCAGGTGATCGCCGATGGTCAGAACCGGGTTGAGGGAGGCCAAGGGATTTTGCGGTACCATCGCCAGGGTGCGGCCGCGCAGCCGGCGCATGCGCGACTCCGGTAGCTTCAGCAAGTCGTCCCCGTGGAAGAGCACCTCACCGCCGGCGACGCGGCCCGGCCGGCGGATCATGCCCATGATGGAGAGGGCAGTGACACTCTTGCCGGAGCCGCTTTCGCCGACGATGCCCAGCGTCTCACCGGCGCGCAGGGTAAAGCCGGCGCCTTCCACGGCGTAGACTGTCGTGTCGCGCACGCGGAAGCGCGTCTGCAGCCCGCGCACCTCCAAGAGCGGTGCGGCGCCTGGCCCGGGATCAGAGTCGGCTTTGCCCCAACCAGCGTCCAGCTTACTCTCCCTGCTACGTGGTATGCCGGTATTTGTCTACGTCATTGGCGATGTACAGCGTTTGCCAGCCGTAGCCGGTCGTGCCGGCGGCGCCGAATTGGAGGCCGTCGTAGCCGAACTTGTCTTTGTCGAGTTCGGAGCCTTTGTAGAAGGGCTGGTAGAGATAGCCGAAGAGCGGGTGGTAGACGAACACTGCCGGAGCATCGCCGGTCAGGAGCTTCTGGGCATCGGCGTAGATCCCATTGCGCTTGTCCTGGTCGGTTTCCGGCCCGGCCTGGGCCAGCAGCTTGTCGTACTGGCCATTGTTCCAGTTGTGGCGACCACCGCCTTTGTACACGCCGAGCATATTGGAGGCGTCGAAGTAGTCCATGCCATAAGAGATCCAGCCGAACGGAATCTCGGTCGGCTTGGCGTTCACCTTCTTGTAGTAGGTGGTCTTGTCGAGCTGCTGCAGGGTGATCTTCACGCCGAGCACTTGCTGCCAACCCGCCGCCAGTGCCTGGACAACGGAGGGGGTCGTCGGATTGTTCGGGTAGTAGTAGAACGTGACCTCTGGAAAACCCTGGCCGTTGGGGTAGCCGCCATCAGCGAGGAGCTTCTTTGCCATCGCTGGATCGTAGTTGGTGAGCGGCTTGAGCGGGTCTTCGATCGCGGAAGGGAAGCCCGGCATCAGGTAGCCGTAGGCAGGGATAGCCAGCGGCGCCAGGAGGTTCTTGACAATGGAGTCGCGGTCGGCCGAGTGGGCGAAGGCCTGGCGGACCTTGACGTTGTCGAAGGGCTTCTTGGTCACGTCGAAGAAGGCGTACCAGATCTCAAAGTCTTGCGGGTTCACGTAGACGTGCAGATCCTTGAGCTTGGCGTCGCCTTTCGCGACCTTGAGGTCATTGGCGGTGACCGAGACGCTGTCGATCTCACCGGCTTGGAAACGCTGGAGCATGCTGCCGCCCTTGTAGATGTTCCCGATCTGCTGTTCCAGATAAGGTGTGACGTCCCCCTTGTACTGCTTGTTGGGGGAGATCACGACGCGACGGTCGGGGCTCCACTCCTGCAAGGTGTAGGGGCCGAAGCTTATCACCGATTGGGGGTTGGTGTTGTAGATGCCGGAGCCGTACTTCTCCAGCCCGGCGGCGGACAGGGGCCAGGAATACAGCAACTGGGCCGGCAGATAGGGGACCGGCGCCTCGGTCTCGATGATGAGCGACAAGGGATCGCCGCCCTGGCGCACGCCGATCTGGCTGGTGGGGACCTTCCCCTTCAGCGCGTCGCCGTAGTTCTTGATGATCCCGTCCCAGTACCAGGTGAAGTCCCAGGCGTGCTTGGGGTCGGCGGTATAGCGGAAGGTCTGGACGTAGTCGTTGGCGGTGACGTCCTTGCCGTCGGTCCACTTGGCGGGCTTCAGCGTGAAGGTCCAGGTCAGACCGTCCTTGGAGAGATCCCACTTGGCGGCGTGGCCGGGGTGGATGTTGAAGTCCTTGTCGATACGCGTCAACGGGGAGTTAAACTCATCGGCCAGCGGGGCGCGGGAGTAGACGGAGTCGTTGAAGTCCATCGTCTTGTAGGAGACACCAGTCGAGTCGTTGCCGGAGATGGTCACTTGCTTCCCGGAGGGAGCGGCGTCGCTGGGCAGCGTCCTACCCCAGGCGTTGGTCGTGCCACCGGCCGCGGCTTGCGCGGCAGGAGTCGCCGTTGGAGGCGAGGCGGTGCTGATCTCGACCGGTCGCACGGTGGGAGCGGCCGTCGCGGCAGCCGCCGACGACGGTGCTGCCGAGCTGGATTGGGTGGTCGCCGGCGCCGCGCCGGACGAGCTCTGTGCCGCCGCGGACGCTTGCGACGTCGCGGAGCTGGTGGTGGTTGCCTGAGTCCCACAAGCGGCAAGCAGGCTGATGCCGCTCATGCCGCCGATCACGAGCAAGGCTCGCCGGGTGAGCAGGCGGGTGTCGAGGCTGTCGGGTTTGGGGGACGATCGTGTCATGGATTCTCTGCTTCCTTTCCTTGGTGTTCATGGGAGACTTGCCGGCATTACCGGCAAGTTTGGTAACCGTTGTTGGCCCTGGCCCCTGGCGACTAAAGTCGCGGGCAACAAACAGCAAAGCCCGCCTTCGCGGGCTGATCGAGTCGGCGCAGGCCGACTTCGCCCGGCATTGCCCGCGACTTTAGTCGCCGGGGGCGTTGATCTCATCACCTCCCGTTCCTCCCGATCCGTTATCACTCCTGGGCGTTGGGGTCGAGCGCGTCGCGCAGGCCATCGCCGACGAAGCTGAAGCTCAGCGTCGTCAAGCCGACAAAGAGCATGGGCAGCAGCGCGACGAGCGGCGCCAGTTGCAGGTATTGCCCACCATCGGTGATCATCTTGCCCCAACTGGGGATCGGGTCCTGGACGCCCAGGCCGAGAAAGCTGTAGCCGGCCTCGCCGAACACCGCGCCGGGGATGCCCAGCACGAAGATGATGATGATCGGGCCGGCCGCGTTGCGCAGGATGTGGAGGAACATGATCCGCCAGGCTGGTGTGCCGATCGCCCGCGCCGCGGTCACGAATTCGCGTTCGCGCAAGGAGATGAACTGGGCCCGCGTGATGCGAGCGTAGCCCACCCAACTGGTGATACCCAGGAAGAGGGTCACGTGAAAGAGACCGCTGCCGTAGAGGGCGATCAGGAGCAGACCAAGGAGGATCGCGGGGATCGCCGTGGCGAGCTCGATCAAGCGCAGGGTGATAAAGTCGACGGCCTTGCCGAACCAGCCCGCGGCTGCGCCAATCGGCAAGCCGATCAGCGCGCCGATCAGTGGCACCAGGAAGCCAACGGTCATTGAGGTGCGCGCTCCGTAGATCAGGCGACTCAACAGGTCGCGTCCGACGGCGTCGGTACCGAGCAAGTGCTGAGGGCTGGGACCCTTCAGCGTTTCGGCGAGATTGGAGTACTCATAGCCACCGGGGGCCAGAATAGGCGCGAGCAGGGCGATGGAGAGGACCAGGCCGGCGATCACGCCGCCGATGAGCGCCATGCGGTTCCGGCGGTAGCGCCGCCAGGCGTCGCGCCACGGAGATGACCGGGCGTGGCGCCGTGGCGCGACAGCCGCGGAGGCGGCGATGATGCTCATCGCTGCAGCCCTTCCAGCCGGACGCGCGGGTCGACCAGGGTATAGGCGACGTCGCTCAACACGTAGAGCGTGCCCCAGAGCACGCAGACCATGACGACGAGCGCCATGATCATCGGATAGTCGCGCTGGAGGCTCGCGCTGGTGAAGTAGCTGCCCAACCCGGGCAGGGCAAAGGTCGATTCTATAAAGATCGAGCCGGTGAGCACGTCGGGGATGGCCGGGCCGAGGATGGTGATGAGGGGGATCAACGCCGTGCGGAGCACGTAGCGCCGGACAATGCGCCACTCCGGCAGTCCGCGGGCCCGCCCCATCGTCACGTACTCCGTGCGCATCACCTCCAGCATGCTGGTGCGCGTGTAGCGGGCGACGCCGGCCATGGGCGCGAGCATGTAGGCGATCACCGGCATGATGAACTGCTTCGTCGAGCAGCAGCCGCCGGTCGGCAGCCACTGCAGTTGCACGGCGAAGATCTCGATCAGCAGGAAGCCGATAACAAAGTTCGGCAGGGCGATGCCCAGGGTGGCGAAGAACGTCATGGCGCTGTCCAGCCAGGTGTTCTGCCGGATCGCGGCGACGATGCCGAAGAACAGCCCGAACACGTAGGCGAGCGTGATGGTCAGCAGGCCGACGCGGATGGTGATCGGCCAGGCGCGGGCGATCAAGCTGGTCACCGTCTCAGTCGGGCTTTCGAAGGGGATGCCGAAGTCGCCGTGCAGCGCGGCCCACAGCCAGCTCAGGTATTGCTGCCAGATCGGCTTGTCCAGCCCGTACTTGTGGTTGATGTTCTCCATCGCGAATGGCGGCAGTGGCTGCTTGGAAAAGGAGAATGGGCCGCCGGGCACCGAGTGCATCAGCGCGAAGATGACGATGCTCAACACGAACATCGTCAGCAACAAGCTGCCGAAACGACGCGCGATGTAGGCAAGCACGTTTCGCCCTCCGCCCTACCGGTGATCCGACCCCGCGGCCGCTGCCTCGGTTTCCGGTTTGGCGGCCCCGTCGCCGCCCGGCCTGTGGTCGGGACTGAGATGCAGGGTGACGAGCAAGGGGACGTCGTCGCGGCAACGGCGGCGGAGGAGTTGGACCATCTGGAGGTGGCTCGTGTGCATGTCGGCGTTCGGCGGGCGCGGGACGTTCGGACTGGTGTAGCCCACGGACCAGAAGAAGCGATAGAGGATGGTGCCGAGGGTGACGAGGAAGCGGTTGCCCGTCGCTTCCAGGAGCGCCTGGTGGAAGCGGTCGTGCAGTCCACCCTCGTCCTCCTCCGTGGCGTCACGCAACGCTACGGCGATGGACTCGAGGTGATCCAGCTCCTCGTCGGAGGCGTTGGCCATGACTAACTCCAGCACGCCGCGCTCGAAGATGGAGCGGACCTGGATGAACTCGGCATTATCCAGCTCGGTCGTGTCGATCCACCTGGCGATGTGCCGGAACACGTCCGAGTCGGCAACGTCGGCGACGTAGATGCCTCGGCCCTGGGCGACCCGCACGATGCCGATCGTTTCCAGGGTTGACACGGCCTGGCGGACGACGTTGCGGCTGACGCCGAGGGAGCGGGCGAGCTCGGACTCGGAAGGGAGCCGGTCGCCTCCCGAAAGATGGTTGGCGAGGATGTAGTCCTTGAGCGCTTCCGCGGCGCGGTCGATCAGGCGCTCTCGACGGAGCACGGGCAAGGGTTCAGTTACACTACTACTATATGACATGATCGTCCTGTGATAGGTTGTTCTACAGGTCGCGGCCAATCTAGCACGACTTGCGGGCAGTGTCAAATGGCTAGGACCGTCAGGGGTGCGTCCCGCTGTAGAATCTCCGCTGGAGCTGAGAGAGGCTGGCCGGTCGACCTCCTCCTCTGAAACTAGCTTGCCAAGCTGCTAGACTACAACCGAAGATGAGAGAGGATCCACACAGTATGGCAATGTCGCCCCGCGAGCTGCGCTCGCGGTTGGAGGGCGTGATCGCCTTTCCAGTCACGCCGTTTACGGCCGACTTCGAGCTGGACCTGGGGCCGCTACGGGAAAACTGCGAGCAAATGGTGGCGCACGGCATCCACGCCGTGGTCGCGGCCGGCGGAACGGGTGAGCTGTATTCGCTCACTCCGGATGAGCACCGCCGCGTGGTCGGCGCCGTGGTAGAAGCTGTGCGCGGGCGCGCGCCGGTGATCGCCGGGGTTGGCTATGGCGTGGCGCTCGGGCGAGCCCTGGCACGCGGCGCCGAAGAGGCGGGAGCGGACGGCATTCTCATGCTGCCGCCATATTATGTCGGCGCCGATCCCGAGGGACTGCTCGACTACTACCGCCAGGTTGCGTCGGCGACGAGCCTCGGGGTCTTCCCCTACAGCCGTGACTGGGTGACCTTCACGCCAAAGGCGCTCCACCGGTTGGCCGACATCCCCAACGCGGTGGCGTACAAGGATGGCCAGGGAGACTTACGCGCCTTTAGCCGGCTGCGCCAGGCCGTCGGCGACCGCCTGCTCTGGCTCGGCGGCGTCGGCGACGATATGGTGGGCGGCTACTTCGCGGCGGGCGCCAAGGGGTTTACCTCCAGCATCGCCAACTTCATGCCCGAGGTGGCGGTCGAGCTGTTCGACCAGGCGAAAGCCGGCAACTTCGATCGTGTCCGCGACATCACCGCCGCCAAGGTCCAGGGCTTCTACGATCTGCGCATCCGGCGCAAGGGCTACGAAGTGGCCATGGTCAAAGAGGCGCTGGAGCTGCTGGGGCGTCGCGCCGGCCCGGTGCGGCCGCCGCTGGTGAACGTGACGCCAGCGGATCGTGACGCCTTGCGCGAGGTGTTGCAGGCCGCGGGCCTTCGGGCCGCGGTGGGCGCTCGCGCCTGATGCTCTCCGTCGAGCTATACGAGCAGGCCGACGGCTTCGACCGTCTGGCCGTAGAGTGGCGTGACCTGGTCGACAGCGCCCAGGGCGGGGTGTTTCTCCACCCGACCTGGCAGCGGCTCTGGTGGCGGCATCTGGCCGGCGACGCCCAATTGCAGTTGTACGCCTTTCGAGAAGGCACGACGTTGGTGGGATTGGCGCCGCTCATGCGCCTGGCCTCGGGCGAGCTGCAGGTCGTCGGCGGTGTCGATGTCGCGGACTACCTCGACGTCCTGTACTTGCCTGGGCGCTCCTGCGACGTGTTCGGCAAGCTGCTGGATACGCTGGCGGCTCGCTCCGACTGGACGAGTTTGTCGCTGCAGGATGTGCCGGAGCAGTCGCTCACGCGCCACTGCTTGGTCAACGCGGCCGGCGAGCGCGGGATTGCCGCGCTGGAAGAGGTCGAGGAGGTCTGTCCTCGCATCAAATTGCCGGGGAGTTTCGACGAATACCTGGAAACACTCACATCGGACGATCGACACGAGCTGCGGCGGAAGATGCGCAAAGCATCCAACCGCCGCGGATATCGCTTTACGGCGCTGGAGGCGACGACCGACCTCGCGGGGTCTATCGAGGAGTTTGTCACGCTCCACGTCAAGAGCAGTGGCGACAAAGCCACGTTCATGACCGAGCCGATGCGCCGCTTCTTCACCGACCTGGCCGCCCACGGCGAGGAGCTCGGGGTGGTGCTGAACTTCATCGAGATCGGCGGGCGGCGGGTCGCCGGCCTGCTCAACTATCGCAGCAACGGCGAGCTGTGGAGCTACAACAGCGGCCACGATCCCGAGTACAACCAGTTCAGTGTTGGCGTCGCCATCTTTGGCTTCACCATCGAGTGGGCCATCCAGCAGGGGTTGCGCGTCTTCGACTTCTTGCGCGGCAATGAGCCCTACAAGTATGACTTTGGGTCGGTCGACACCACCGTGCATCGCATCAGACTGGAGCATCCATGAGTACGCGTTCTGGTCTCGACGTCTTGCTGGCCGAGCGCACGGAGTTGGTGCGCGGCCGGCGCGTTGGCCTGATCAGCAACCCGAATGGTGTGACGTCGCAGTTGGAGAGCATCGTCGACGCCTTGCCGCGCGCCGGCGCCCAGCTGGTCGCCCTGTTCGGTCCCGAGCACGGCATCCACGGCGACGCCCAGGCTGGAGATCACGTTGGCACGACCACGGACGCCGCCACCGGCTTGCTGGTACACAGCCTGTACGGCGACACCCGCCGTCCCACTCCCGCCATGCTCGACGGCGTCGAGGTGCTCGTGTTTGACATGCAGGACGCCGGCGCCCGCTTCTACACCTACCTCTACACCATGGCCCTATGCATGGAGGCAGCGAAGGAGGTTGGCTTGCCCATGGTGGTGCTCGACCGCCCGAACCCGCTCGGCGGCGTCGCCGTGGAAGGTCCGGTCGTGCAGCCAGACATGGAGTCGTTTGTCGGTCGCTTTGGCATCCCCATCCGCTATGGGCTGTCCATCGGCGAGCTCGCCCGCCTGTTCAACAGTCGGGGCATCGGCTGCGACCTGACGGTCGTTCCGCTCGACGGCTGGCAGCGGGAGTGGGGGTACGAGCAGACTGGCCTGCCCTGGGTGCAGCCCTCGCCCAATCTGCCGACGCCGGATTCTTGTTTCGCCTTTGCCGGCACCTGCCTGCTCGAGGGAACGAACGTCTCCGAGGGCCGCGGCACGACGCGCCCCTTCGAGGTTCTGGGCGCGCCCTGGGTGGACGCGCCCAAGCTCGCTCGCTACCTCAACGACCGTGGGCTCCCCGGCGTGCGTTTCCGCGCCTGTCACTTCACCCCCACCTTCTCCAAGTGGCAGGGCGAGCCGTGCCACGGGGTCCAGTTGCACGTACACGACCGCGCGGCCTTCCGTCCGGTGCGCACGGGTCTGGAAGTGCTGGTTGCCCTGCGCCGGCTCTGGCCGGAGCACTTCACATGGCTCAACGACGGGATGACGGCCAATCGCCTGATCGGCGACCGATGCAGCCGCGACGGCATCGAAAACGGATTGGATCCCGACATCATCGAGCTCAGTTGGTCGGTGGATCTGCGCCTCTACCAGGCGGCGCGAAAGCGGGTGCTGGAAGCCAGTGGCTAGGCTCGCTGCGCTCGCGGGTTGGGGATTAGGGGAAATACGGATCGGACACGGACATGCCACTGGTGGCGGGGATGCCGGGGCGGCGACTGCGGTCTGCCGCCAGAGTCCTCGACCGCGGTCGGGACGAAGTGGGAGTTCGCTCACACATAAGGCAATCGCTGTTCCCTCTGGAGCCGTTCGCCGCACCGCAGTGCCGTGCTCTGGCGGCGGGTACCCTCTGGGTGCGCAGTCGCCGCCCCGGCATCCCCGCCACCTCGGTTGTTGCCTGCTTTCACAGTTGCCTGTGATCCACAGATCGAGGTGAACCATGTCTCCTCATCTCCTCATCCCCCCGACCCCTGGCATGGCCTTCGTACCGAGCTGCGGGGTCTGGCGCTGCTGGCGGGCGGTCGGTGGGGCATCGTTTTCCGCGACGTGACGAGCGGTGATGGTGTCGAGCTTGGCGGCGACGAAGTGTTCCCCGGCGCCAGTATCAGCAAAGTTGCGCTGCTGATCGAGGCGCTTCGCCAGGCAGAGGCCGGCATGCTGGGGCTGGACGAGGAGGTGGTCGTCGACGTCGAGGACGACGAGAACGCTCGCCTGGGCAGCGGCATTCTCATCCATCTGCATCGCGGGCTACGCGTGACCGTGGGCGATCTCTGCGAGCTGGCGATCAATCTGAGCGACAACGTGGCGAGCAACTTGCTGATCCAACGTGTGGGCTTGGACGCGGTCAACCGGACGCTGTCCGAGTTGGGCCTCAAGTCCACGCGGCTGAATCATGGCTTCGAAGACTTTGTGGCGTTGCGTTCGCCGGAGTGCAATCCGGTCACGGCGTCGGACCTGGCCTGCCTGTTCGAGCACTTGCATCGCGGGGATCTCCCCGGCAGCAAAGCCGTGCTGGGCTACCTGGGGCGCTGCTCGGCCGGCACGCGCATCCCGCTCCTCCTGCCGGACTCGGCGAAGGTGTATCACAAGACCGGAACGCTGCGCGGCATCGTGCATGACGGCGGCGTCATCCTCGGACCGGGCGGCGCCTACGTGCTGGTCTGCCTCTCCAGCCATGGTGACAACAACGTGGTCGCGACGCACGCGATCGCGCAGATGTCGCGCGCCGCCTGGCGCGCGTTTTCGGCGGCACATCCAGATGAGCCGTGAGCCACGGAACGGGGTTGCTATTTCTGTCTATTTCTGCCATCATGAAAGGCATAGCGAGAGGATACAACGGTGGTAAGTGGTGCGCCGCCACTTTCCCGAGACGGAGACGGGGCAGAGGCGGCGGTTCGCGCACGTAAGTCGGTGCGGCTGCGGCGTACCGGCGGATCGAGTTCAGTGGTGTTGCCGAAGGACTGGCTGCACGATTTGGGTATTACCGATCAGGTCGACCTCGTCCGCACAGACGTGGGCATCGTTGTCACAGCGCCGGAAGCTGATCAGTCATCGATTGAGGACGAGCCGGAGTTCGCCCAGTTTCTTGCCTTCCTGGTGAAGGACGCCATGACGCGTCCAGACCGCCTAGGCGATGTTGGTGAGCTTATTGCCGGTGATGAGGAGTTGTTCCGTGATGTGCCGCTCGATTAGCACATGCCGCTCATCATCAACGGTTGGACCCTGCTCTACCATCCGGTGTTCGGCGATCGCTACGCTGAGTTGCGGGCAGAGGTTCGCCGGCTCAGAAGGGCGCTTTCCGACGAGACGTACCGTCAGCATCCCCTCGTAAAGCTGGCAGCCGGTGTTCATCATCTGATAGGAGTTGTCGTGCCGCCGGATCCTGTAGCGGCGGAGTTCCGACTCCGAGGCGACCTGGCGATGTTTTGTCGCGCAAAAGGTCACGGGCTCCCAGCGCGCTACCGTCTGTTCTGGGTGGGCTCTCATCAGGCTAAAGCGATTGTCTTCCTGTATCTAAACGACCAGACAACGTTACGCAAGGCCGGCTCCAAGAGCGATCCGTACTACGTGTTCCGAGGGCTGATTGCGCGCGGCGAGATAGGGCAGGACTTTTCGTCCAATTTGGCAGCTTGGGAGCGGGAGCACTCCGACTGAGAGCGGGAATGGGACGAGCAGTAGGCGCGCCACGATCGCGCCTGCGATGTACCGGAAAAGGAAAGGAAGTTCATGGCAGGCAGACTCACGGGCAAGGTCGCGCTCATCACGGGCGCTTCGTCAGGGATCGGTCAGGCAGTAGCGCTGGCGTTTGCCCGAGAAGGCGCGGCCGGCATCGGGATCAACTATGCGCGGTCGGAAGCCGGGGCGCGGACGACACTGGAAGGCGTCCAGGCGGCCGGCAGCCGAGGACTGTTGGTGCAGGGCGACGTAGCCGACGAAGCTCGCGTCCGCGCCATCGTGGAGGTGGTTGTTAGGGAGTTTGGCCGACTGGACATCCTCGTCAACAATGCCGCGACGACGTTCTTTGTGGACCTGGCCGACCTCGACAGCATGACCGAAGACAAGTGGGACCGCATCTACGACGTCAACGTCAAGGGCCTGTTCTGGTGTAGTCGCGCCGCGGCGCCGGCGCTGCGACTGACCAAAGGCCAGATCATCAACATCGCTTCCAATGCCGGGATCACGGGCAAGGGCAGCTCCCTCGCCTACGGCGCGTCCAAAGCTGCCGTGATCGCGCTCACTAAGGGACTCGCCAGCGTCCTCGCGCCCGACGTGCGTGTCAACGCCGTCGCTCCGGGCATGGTGGACTCTCCCTGGAACACCGGCCGCGAAGAGCGAGTCAAGCGCGCCGCTGCTGGGACGCCGCTGGGCCGGGTTTCGACGTCCGCAGACATTGCCGAGGTGGTACTGGACCTTGCCTCCGGCTTTTCCATGGCGACCGGCTCGACGGTTGTGATTGATGGTGGGGCCGGGCTTTAGGCGAGGGGGCGATGAGGCGACTCGGGTGAAAACAGGTAGCAACCAGGATGGCGGAGATGCCGGGGCCGCGATTGCGATCGGCGGCCAAGCGACCGGGGGACTGCGGTCCCATTCATTTGGCGAGGACCTTTCATCAGACGGGGAATACCGCGGTCGGGTGTCCGCGTAAGGCGGCTTCCTTACGCGGCAGCCGCCAGTCCATTGGAGCCGTCCGATGCACCGCAGTGCGGCCCCTTGGCGGCCGACCGCAGTCGCCGCCCCGGCGCCCCCGCACTCAGCAACATGACCTTGGCCAAACCCAGGAAGGTTTAGCCAACGCCCTCGATCCTGGCTGCGAACCGCTCCGCATCGTCCTCGGGCCGGTAGCCGAGTTTCTCGATGGCGTCGCTGATGTCCCAATGGCGGCGGCTGTTGGCGGAGATAGCGTAGAAGATGCCGAAGGGGAGATCGCTCTCGATGGATCGCCAGACGATTTGGGCGCAATCACGGGGGCTCAGCCACATCCAGAGCCCGATCTCGTCGCGCGGCTCCTCCAGAAACCAGCCGATGCGCAGGCAGATGCTGGAGATGCCAAAGCGGTCCGCGTAGTGGCGGGCGAGCGCCTCACCGAACGCCTTGGAGACCCCGTACAGGGAGTCGGGCCGGACGGGATAGTTGGCGTAGATGGGCCATTCGCCGTCACGGTCGTACATGCCCATCACGTGGTTGGTGGAGGCGAAGATGATCTTGCCGACCCCGGCGCGCCGCGCCGCCTCGTAGAGGTTGTACATGCCGGTGATGTTCTTGTCGCGCACACTCTCCCAACTGGCGTTGGTGCTGGGATCGCCAGCCATATGGACGATGGCGTCCATGCCCCCGACCATGGCGGCGACTTCGTCAAAGTTGGCAATGTCCGCCCGAACGATGTCTTGCACCGGCGGATCCTTGATTTCTGAGCGGTGGTAGTGCAGGCGGAGGTCATAGCGGTCTGTCAGGTGGTCCGCCAGACTTCGCCCGATGCGACCCGCCGCGCCGGTGATGAGGACTCGCTTCTTGCGTGCCACGTGCTTACCTTCCCCCGATACTGGTCATGCTGACTGGTGATACTGCTCCGCGACCCAGGTTGCCACTGCCGCTGGGCGCGGCTAACGCCCGGGAACCGGTGATTCGTCCCAGAGTTGCTCGATTGCTGCCTGCGCGTCTTGTACGGCCTTCAGCGCAGCGTCCAAGCGGGCTTGGTCCTCCGGTGCCAGCCGCGCCCGGCCGGCATGGCGAGCGGTACGCCGCTCTATTGCCTGCAGCTCGTTACGCAGGGGGGCAAGCAGACCACGCGCGTGCTGTTCGCCCAGGTGCAGCTTGGGCAGGTCTGCCATGGTGTCCTCTCTATCTGCTGCGCGTCCTTGTCCGCGGATGGTAGCCACTGGCCACCGGCAAGGCAAGCGCGACGCTTGCAGTGTCGCGCGAAACGGCTTGCTCGTAGCCGGCGATTTGCGCCGCCAGTCTCCGTCTCTTACACTGTACGCACAACTGTATAGGCATCCGCTGGGGGAGCGTGTAGCTGAGAGGCGGTATCAAGACCACCAACCCCTAGAACCTGATCTCGTCAGCACGAGCGTAGGGAAAGCGGACCGGGAAGCCGAGCAGCGCCGTTGATCATCGCGGCGCTGTGCATCATGGCCTGCTGCCATTTCCTGCTTCCAGGGAACGCGCTCTCCCCGTCTGGCGACGAACGCAACGGAGAGGAGCGTAGCGGCTGTGCAAGTTTCGTCCACCCCTACTCGCAGTTGGTCTACCCGGGACATCGTCGTCACGGCGGCGCTGGCGGTCGCCAGCGGCATCGCCTTCATCGTGTTCGACTGGTTCTACTCCGTGGTGCAGGGCGTTGGCGGCAACTTCGTCGGCAATGCGCTCGCCGGCTTCTGGCTCATCGGCGGCCTGTTAGTCCCCTATATCGTACGCAAGCCTGGCTCGGCGCTCTTTGGCGAGCTGGTGGCGGCGCTGGTGGAGAGCTCGTTCAACCCCTGGGGTGCCATCGTCATCCTCTCCGGATTGCTGGAGGGGCTGGGCAGTGAGGCGGTCTTCCTGGCCACGGGCTACCGGCGCTTCGACGCCAAGCTCATGGCCGGCGCCGGGGCCGTTGCGGCGGCCTTCTTCTTCGTGACCCAGCCACTCTGGACGCAGGGCTACTACAAGCTCAGCCTGCCCATTATCCTCGCCTACTTCGTCTTGCGAACATTGAGCGGCGCCGTCCTGGCCGGCTTGCTGGGTAAGGCAGTTGGCGACGCCCTCGTGCCCACCGGTGTGCTGGATGGCTTTGCCATCGCTCGTGGCCGCCAGCAAGAGATCTAGACATCGCTCCGTCATGACTCCTGCTATCGCGGTCGACGGCCTCACCTTCCGCTATCGCGGCCGCAAGGAGCCTTGCCTGCGCGACCTGTCGTTCGTGGTTCCTGCTGGCGAAACGGTGCTGGTGTTAGGTCCGAGCGGCGGCGGGAAGAGCACGCTGGCCTTCTGTCTGAACGGGATGATCCCGCACGGCATCGACGGCGAGCTGTCCGGCACGGTGCATATCCATGGGCGCGACACGCGCGCGCGGCCGCTGGCGGCGACAGCTCGTGAGGTGGGAATTGTGTTCCAGGACCCGGAGACCCAGTTCTGCACCCTCCGCGTGGACGATGAGATTGCCTTCGGCCTGGAAAATCTCGGCGTGCCCCGGGCCCAGATGCCTGAGCGTATTGCCGCGGCGATGGAGGCAGCCGGGCTGGGCTGCAAGCCGGACACCCGCATCGATCATCTATCCGGCGGCAACAAGCAACGGCTGGCCCTGGCCTGCGTGCTGGCGATGCAGCCGTCTGTGCTGGTGTTTGACGAGCCGACATCGAATCTCGACCCTGCCGGGGCCGTCGAGGTCTTCGCGGCCCTGCGCCGGCTCAAGATCCGCGGCGAGCACACAATGATCGTCGTCGAGCACCGCCTCGATGGCCTGATGGACCTGATCGACCGCGTCATCGTGCTCGGCCCGGACGGCTCCCTGATCGACGACGGTGCGCCGCGCCGTGTCCTGTCCGATCAGGCGGTGCGTCTCGAGCGAGAGGGCATCTGGATACCGCAAGTTTGCGAGCTTGCCGCGCAGCTCAAGGTCCGCGGTATCGAGCTTGCGCGGTATCCGCTGACGGTGGATGAGGCGATGGTGGAACTGGGAACCTCTCCCCCCGCCCCTCCCCTGGGAAGGGCGGGGAGACTCAGCGGCGAGGTCGGTAGAGTTTCCTGGCAGCACCATCCGGGGTTGCCCTCGCGGGCCGCGATAGCTCCAATCGAGCCGCCCCTCCCTTCCCAGGGGAGGGGCGGGGGGAGAGGTTCCCTCACCTTCAACCACCTGTCCTATCGCTACGGTAAGGGCCCATGGGTACTGCGCGACGTGTCGCTCACGGTGCAAGCGGGCGACTTCTGCGCCATCGTCGGCCCCAACGGCGCCGGCAAGTCCACACTGGCCCAGCACCTGATTGCCACGCTGCGACCGCCCCGTGGGACGGTCTTCCTGGGTGACCGCGATGTGCGGGACCTGTCCGCGACGGAGCTGGCGAGTACCGTCGGGTACGTCTTCCAGAATCCTGAGCATCAGTTCGTGGCGAGGACTGTGTTCGACGAGCTCGCCTTTGGCTTGCGACTGCGGAGGGTTCCGGAGCCCGACATCCGAGCCAAAGTTGAGGCGTTGCTGGCCGAGTTCGGCCTGGCGCGGCTGGCGTTGGCCAATCCCTTTCAACTGAGCCATGGCGAGAAGCGGCGGCTGAGCGTGGCCACGATGCTGATCCTCGAGCAACACGTGCTGGTGCTGGATGAGCCGACCTTTGGCCAGGACCGCCGCAACGCCGAGATGTTGCTGTCGATCTGCGAGCAGCTCCACCGGAACGGACGAACCATCCTGATGATCACCCACGACATGCGACTGGTGGCCGAACACGCCCGCACGGTTGTCGTGCTCGTGGATGGGAAAGTTGTCTACAGGGGCGAGCCTCAAGGGCTTTTCGCCGACGCTGCGCTGATGCGTCGGGCGCAGCTCGCGCCGCCACCCATGGTCGAGCTGAGGCGTCGCCTGCTCGATAACAAATGGATGGACGCGGATGGCTTGTTGTCCGGAGCGTTGCCGGCTACCGTGGAGTCGCTGGCCACGATGCTCGCCGGCACGTTGGCGCCAGAACGGGTCGCCGTATGAGCCTCTTTCTCTACCACGAGGGCAGCTCGTTCTTGCACCGGCTCAATCCGCTGACCAAGCTCCTATTCGTCGGCCTGCTGATGGTGGTGCTGACGCTGATCCTGGACCCTATCACGCCCCTCGTGGTCGCTCTGCTCTTGCTGCCGTCGACTATGGTTCTGGGTAGGCTCTCGCCGGGACTGCTGCTCCGACCGCTGCGGCCCTTCGTGCTGGCAGCCTTCGGTCTGTTCTGGACGACCGGTCTCTTCTACGCCGCGGATTCGGCACTGCATCCACGGGCGCTGTTCCAGGTTGGGCCGGCGGTGCTGACCGAACTGGGCGCGGCCTATGGGGCCAGCATTACCTTCCGCATCCTGGCAATCTTTGCCGCCTCGCTGCTGTTCACGCTGACCACGGAGCCGTCCGCGTTGCTTCAGGCCCTCATCCAGCAGTGGCGGGTCAGCTACCGGTTCGGCTACGGGGTGATGGCGGCGTACCGGTTCGTGCCGCTGTTCGATAGTCAACTGGCCAGCATCCGCGCCGCCCATCGGGTACGCGGCGCCGGATCGTCGGGAGGGCCGGTCGCTCGTTACCACCGCTTCATCGGCTACATGGTGCCGCTGCTGGCCGGCGGGGTTCGCCAGGCGGAGCGCGTGGCCCTGGCGATGGACGCGCGCGGCTTCAGCGGCGGCTCATCACGTACCTATTATCGCGAGTCGGCCTTCGGCTGGCGAGACCTGGTGTTCTCCGCGGGCACCGGTGCGGTCCTCGTGGCCGTGCTGCTCGAGCTGCACGCGCTCGGCTGGCTGGGGCGGCTGTTGCCGCCGTTCGTGTCGTAAGGGAAGGGAGAAGCCCATGGAACAATCCACTCGGCGTTGGGTCACCATTCTGGCGATCGTCGTCGTGCTCTACCTGGCCTTGGTTGTGAGCCACACCGTCCTGGGAGTAAAGATTCTGCCCTGGTAGGAGAACGAAGGACCATCATGAGTCTGCAAACCGAAGTGAAGCCATCGGAGCGCCTGCGGGACGCGAGCATGTCTGTCTGGCGACAGATCATCGCCCACCCGTATCTCAAGGAGCTGAAGCAGGGAACGCTGCCGGTCGAGACGTTCCGCTGCTATGTACAGCAGGACTGGCTCTATCTGCAGGAGTTCACCAGAACGGTGGGCGTGATCGCCGGCCGCGCCGCTGACCCCGACGTAATGAAGTTCCTGCTCTCCTGGGTCGAGCCGTTGGTGGGCATGGAGTATCACTTCCACCAGAAGCACAGCGCGCAGCTTGGCCTGGACTTTAGCAACGTCACCTGGGAGATGAACGCGACCAACTGGGCCTACACGCGCCACATGCTGACGGCTGCCCACACCGGCAGCACGGCCGAGGCGCTAGCAGCGTTACTACCCTGCCCCTGTGTCTATTCCTTCGTCGGGACGACGCTCTCCGAGGGTTCTCGGTCGCCCAACCCGATGTATGCCGACTGGATCGACTTCTACGCGCCCGGCCATGTCGACGCCGTCGATTCCCAGAGAGTTTACGAGCGTGACATCCGCATCGCTGCGATCCAGAGCCTATTTGACCGGCTGGCGGCCACGGAAGACGAGGCGACGCTGCGACGGTGCGAGCGCAACTTCCTCATCAGCAGCCGCTACGAGTGGTGGTTCTGGGATGCCGCCTACCGTCGCGAGGGCTGGCCGGTGTGAGCCCTCGGGGGCCCGCCGAAAGTTGTATTCGTGTCTAGACAAATGGCGCGACACCATGCGAGACTAGCCTCGGAGGGATACTTGAATGATCGCGCAGCGACTGCCTGACGAAGCGCTCAGCCCTCGGCAGATTCGGCAGCATCTGCATCTTTCGCGCGAGCGGATGGGGCGGCTTTTGGATGTGAGCGCCAAGACGATTGAGCGCTGGGAGACACTAGGCAGCCTGCCTGCCAGCGAGCGCCTGCGCGTTCAGTTGGCACGGATTCAAGAGGTCATCCGGTTGGGCCTCACCGTGTACACCCCCGACGGGTTCGCGCTGTTCCTTGCCACGCCGATGCCAGTGTTTGGTAATCGGACGGCGATTCAGCTCATGGAACAGGGTTCCATCGATCAAGTATTCGGTGCTCTTGCTGAGGATTACGAGGGTCTCGGCTTCTAGGTGTCGATTGACAGCCTGCTCATCCCCTGGGTTGGGACCGCGTACCGGCACATACCTGCGGACGCTCGGTATGACGTGCTCGACTTTGGTCTCGCTGGGCGAGGCCCTGGCAACCGCTGGATCGAAGACGCGGACGCGGCCCCACGACTGGGCCAAGCCGCGTGGCAACCGCCCGTACTCGCGGAGCTCCTCTACCGTGTTCATCGGGAAGCAGTTGGCCTGGAACGCCACGGCGTCCTCCGGCCGCACCAGCCGAACCACCACATCTGTCGTTGTCATGCCCTGCCATCCTTATCGGTCCGGGCCGTGTCCTACGCGACGGCTACGACTTTGGTCGGCTTGAACACCTGCCGTGCCACTGCGCTTGGTCAGGCCGGTACCTCGCGCCTGACCACCAGCGACGCCGCGGCGAAGACGGTCTCTTGCGGCCGGTCGACCACGCGTCCGCATCGAGGCCGCCCCGGCACAAGCGGGAGAAGCTACCTGAGCGGCGATCGACATTATGGTGGCCAGCCGTCAGCGCCACCAAGCTACCCGGCCGCACGGCGCCACATTCGTGCGAGTGCTACTGCCGGCTCACGACGCGGCCCAGCGCAGCAACGGCTCGCCGAGCGGCGCGGCACTGGCCTCGGTTTGCCGGGTGACCTCGACCGCGACCACGTCGGAGCCGTCGCTGCCGAGCAGGATGGAACGGCCGTAGCCCTGGCTGTTCAGCGGAATCGGGCCCACGGGTTGCCAGGAGCTGTTGCGATGTTGCAGCCAGCCGTAATAGGACTGGCCGGCCGGCGGGGCCGGCATGAACTCTACCACGACTACCTGGGTGGAGACGCCCGGTCGGTGGTACCAGTGGCCGTGCGGCTCGCTGCCCAAGCTGGGCGCCGGGTTCAGGCGCTCGTTGGTCGTCTCGGTGCTGGTGAGCAGGGCCAACCCCTGCTCGTCCAGCGCCAGCGCGGTCTGCTGCGCGTGGAGCTGGCGTTGCTGAGCCGCGAGCCCTCCGGATAGCCCAATCGCTACCACGACGAGTACCGCCGCGGCGGGCATGGCGAAGCGGGAAAGGGGTTGCATCAGCCGCAAGAAGGACGGGCGTCGGGGACGAGAAGCCATCGCCGATGTCAGGACACGCTCTCTGAGCCGTGGCGGGAGCGGGGCCTGTGTCACGGCTTCTCCTAGTCTGGAGGTCGTCTCCAGATAGGTGGCCAACTGGGCCCCGCAAACGGCGCAGCCATCGAGGTGCTCCTCCAGCGCTTCCACGTCCTCGTCCAGGGCGCCGAGCGCGTAGATTGGTACGAGCGAGAGCGCTTCTTCGTGGCTCACTCGACCACTCCCTCGCTTTCATCGACGCGTTCGCCTTGCAGAATGCCGCGCAGTGCCAGGAGACCGCGGCGCATGCGGGCTTTGACGGTGCCCAGGGGTACTCCCAGGCGCGCGGCCAGCGCCGTCTGGCTCAGCCCGCCATAGTAGGCCAGCACGAGCGCCTCCCGCTGTGGCGGCGCCAGCGTCTCCAACGCCGCGCGCACGGTGGCGTCCTGCAAGCGCTGAACCAGCGCCTCCGCCGGCTCGGGGTCGGGGTCCGGCGACTCCGGCAAGGATTCCTCGCCCGCCAGGCGCTGCCGCGACCGCAGCAGCGTCAGGCAACGGCGGTGGACGGAGGTCATGAACCAGGCCCGGAAGCTGCCGCGCGCCGGATCGAAGGTACCGGGCCGCTCCACGAGCGCCATAAAGGTGTCGTGAACGACGTCCTCCGCCGGGGCCGCGCCCACCAGCCGGACGGCCAGGCTATAGGCGGGCGCGGCGTAGCGGTCATAGAGGCGGGCGAGGGCGGCACGGTCCCCCTGGACCGCGCTCGCCAGGAGCGCCGCGTCGGTGATCGCATCGCTGCCCTCCCGCCTCTCCAAGGTCAAGGCGCCCTCCCCGATGCCGCGGACGCTCGCGGCATCAGGCCACGAGCGGCTGCTTACAGAGTGTAGCGCCAAGGTCGCTTCCACGTCGGCGGGAACGACTCGTGCCGGCTCAGGCGAGCGTTGTGTCGACGACGGCCAACTCGTGGTTGCCCGGCGTGACGGTCACGGTGCGATAGCCCAACGAGTGCATGAGCTGATCCGCCGGCAGCTTGAATGCCCCAGGCCCCCCTTGGTCGCCGGGCTTGTGCTGAGGAAAGGCCGTCGAATCGGCGATGTGGAAGGTGACATTGCCCTCCACCTGGCTGAGGATCTGATGGATGTGGCCGTTGAGCACCGTGACCGAACTGAATGGCTTGAGCAGCGCCAGCGCCTGGGCAGAATCTTTGGTTGTCCAGCCCCAAGCCGGATAGACGGCGTAGAGCGGGACGTGCGCGAAGACGACGATCGGCGTGTCCTTGTTGACGGCCTTGAGGTCCTTTTGCAGCCAGGTCAGTTGGTCGGCGCCCAGGCTGCCGAAGGTGTCCTCGGCGCCGGCGTTGTGCAGCGCCACGAAGTGGACGCCCTTGTAGTCCATGCTGTACCAGAACTGGTTGGGCGTCTTCGGCAGGAAGCGCTGCCCGAAGGCGGCGCCCTTGTCGCCGATCACGTCGTGCTCGCCGGGCACGTAGAAGGTACCGTCCGTCTTGATCGTGCCCATGATCTGCGACACCGTGTCGAACTGGGCGGGCTTGGTGAGGTGGGTGAGGTCACCGGTGTGCAACACCAGCGACGGGCGCTGAGGGAGACGATTGATGCGGTCCACCACTTGCTGAAAGGTCTTCGTCACGTCGGTGCTGACCCCGTCGGCGCTGAAGCCGATGTGGCTGTCGCTGATCTGCACAAAGCTGAAGCCGTCCACCTTGGGCGCCGACGCGACACCGGGCAAGGTGCAGGCGGAGAGCAGGCCGCCTGCGCCGACCGTCCAGACCACCCCGGTGCCGGCCCAGGCCATGCATTTGAGGAAGCCTCGCCGGTCGACTCCGTCCTGCTGTTCGTTGTTCTTGATGTAGCGAGCCATGCGTGTGCGCCTTCCTAACGATAAAGCACGCGAAGTGCAGGCGATTCCGCCTGCCTTTGCCGGGGCGGCCACAGCGGCCGCCGTCTACGGCGTGACGGTGACGGTGCCGATCATTTCCGGATGGATGAGACAGGAGTAGCTGTAGGTGCCGGCCTTGGTAAACGTGAAGGAATAGGACTTGTTGTTGTCGATGACGTCGGAGTCGAACGACTTATCTTTGGCGGTTGCCGTGTGCTGCTCGACGTCGTGGTTCGTCCAGGTCACCTTGTCGCCGACGTGGACGGCAATTGCCTGGGGGCCAAACCTGAAGTTCTGAATGGCCACGGATGTCGTGGCGACGGGTGTCGCCTGGACGGTTGGCGCTACCGGTGTGGCGTCAACGGCGGCAGGTGCGGACGCCGCGGCTTGCTGTCCGCAGCCTGCCAGGAAGAGCGATGCGCTCACGGCAATTGTCGCCAGTCCGTGGCGAAAAGACGCCGAGGCGCGGTTTCGATCCATTAGGTAGGAGAACCTCCGTATCCGTACTGCA
Source organism: uncultured Chloroflexota bacterium (assembly GCA_937967325.1). Classification (GTDB taxonomy): domain Bacteria; phylum Chloroflexota; class UBA4733; order UBA4733; family UBA4733; genus UBA4733. The sequence goes on along the minus strand of CALBSQ010000158.1, from coordinate 60,927 downwards.
GCGGGTGACTTCGGCGCTGCTTATTTCTGCTACACGCGAGAAGGCGCATCGGATGCATGGATGTGCCATCGGGGCGGTGCGGACTTGATACCATCCATGTATGCTGGTCAAGGCGTTTTACCGGATCATCCATGACCCCCGCTGACCCCCAAGCTGATCGATGGCTCAGGCAAGGGCTGGACCGGTTATCGGCTTGGATCGATCCGGTCAGCCGGGGCTGGATCGTCGTGTTCTCAGGCAACACATTGCGGCTGGCGTTAGGATTCGTGGCGAGCGTGCTGATCGCGCGGTCGCTCGGGCCGGCCGGCTTTGGCATCTTTGCCATGCTGGGCGCCGTCGGCAACATCACCGGGGTGGCAGTTGACTTCGGGCTGACCGACACCGCGGTCAAGCACATCGCCGCCGCTTGGGCGGTCGACCGGCAGGCCGCTCAAGAGCGCAGCCGGGTCTTGTTTTGGCTGCGCGCGGGTACGGTGACGTTGCTGATGGGAGTGGCCAGCGCGGTATCCGTGCCCCTCCTGCGGAGAGCTGTTGGTCCGTCGAGCCTGGAGATCTTCATGCCTCTGCTCTTGCTCGGCGTGGCGGCGACGGCGTTGAGTAGCGCAGTCAGCGCCATACTGCAGGCGACCGGCTATCTCGGCCGCTTTTCGGCGGTGATGCTGACCAATGCCGTGTTGACCGCGCTGCTGGCGGTAGTGCTCGCGTTGACCGGCCTCCTTACCATCCTCACCGCCCTGCTCGTCCTGGGCATTGGCACCGCGCTGGCGGCATTTGCCGTCGGATTACACCTCCTTCCGGTCGGGTGGCGGCTCGACATACCCAGTCGTGCGCTCCTGCGACGAGAGGGGCGCGGTCTGATGGAGTTCGGGCGCTGGCAGTGGCCGGCGAACTCGCTGACGGCGCTCACGGCCCAGCTTGACCTGTTGCTCCTTGGTCATTGGCAGGGCGGGGCGGCCGTGGGCGCCTACGCCCTGGCGCTAAACCTGGCGACCAAGGTCGACGTGGTTAATCAGAGCCTGTACACGGTCCTGCTGCCCGCGGCGTCGGCGTTGCGCGGGCAAGGCGATGTCAGGCGGTACGTAGCACAGGGTATGCGGCGCAGTTGCCTCCTCAGTCTGGCGCTCCTGCCCTTGTTCCCCTTGGCCGGGTACGTCATCACGTTCTTCTACGGTCCCGCCTATGCCCCGGCAGTTGGTCTGTTCCGGTTGCTGCTCGGTGTCGTGATCTTTGAGGTGTTTACGACGCCACTGGTGCTGCTGGTCTACCATTTGGATCGGCCCAAGCTGCTGGCCGCCGCGGCGGCGCTGCGCGTTGCCGTGCTCTTGCTCATTGGCGTTGCGCTCATCCCGAACAATGGCGCCGCCGGTGCGGTCGCGGCACGCGTGGCCGCCCGGGTCGCGGGGGCCGGGTTGACGATTGCCGTTGTTGGCCGGCATCAGGCGACGTTGTCGCCGCCCGCCAATTAGGGATGTCTTTGGTGAGATGGGTTGGTGCGGGGATGGCCCCCCCGGCCCAACCCATCTCACCTATGGCCAGCAGCTCCCTTGCAGGAGGGCTGAGTACGAACAATGGTCAAACCGGCGTGCGCGCGCCAATCTGCAGCGTGCAGACGCACTTGCGGCAGGTAGGGTCCTGCCGAACGTCGAGGTGACGGCGGAAGTTGACGGCATCGTCCGAGTTCAGGATCGCGTCGATGGGGTGCTCGTGTATGTTGCCCAGGGCACGGTGGAAGAAGCATGGCCGGACCGTGCCGTCGGCCTCGACGACGGTCGAGACCCAGGGGGCGTTGCAGACGGTCGCGGGGAAGTTGGCATTCCCGTGCAGCGCGGCGTAATATTGTGGCAGGCGGCGCAGCTTGTCGGGATCCTCCGCGATGAAGCCGGAGGCGAAGTCGTCGCTGCACCGCCGGATCGTTGCCTCGACGAGCTCAGCAAACTCCGCTGCCTCGTCTCCACTCAGGGCAACGTTATCAACGTGGGTGCCGTCCCACGGCTCAGGCCGGTTGAAGGCGGCGGAGGAGACGTCGGCAGCGAGGAAGGAAATCTGGTCCAGTCCCAGCGCGTGGGCGGCATCGATCACGTTGGGCAGGTCGTGGAAGTTGCGTCGCTGCAAGACACAGCGAGCCGTCACGCGCAGCGTGGGGTGCAGAGCCTTCAGTGTGGCGACGCCCGCTGCAAGCTGGTCGTAGGCCCGGGGAATGTTGCGGATGGCGTCGTGGACCTCCCGACTGCCGTCCAGCGACACGGTGACCTCGTCGCACCATTGCACGACATTGGCAGCCTGGCGTTTCAGCAGCAATCCGGTGGACAGCAAGGTGATGGCGGCCGGAAGCTCGCGGATGAGCGTGCAAAGCGTCCAGAGATTGGTGTGCATGAGCGCCTCACCGCCGGACAGCACGACGCGGCGCACCCCTAGCTTGCGAAAGGCTGCCAAATGCACTGCCAGGTCGTCGCGCGACAGCTCCCGCCTGGCATGGTTGGCCTTCCAGATGTCGCACATGACGCAGCGGCAGTTGCAGCGGCTGTGGGGCATGAGCACGACCACCGGCAGCGTGTGGATGCGGTGCGTGACCATGGTGAGTTGACGCTTGGCTATCTCGATGGGTGTGAGCATTGCTCCTGCCCTCCGGCTACGTCTCTACGCACTGCTGGTCTCCGGGCGCTGGTAGGCCAGGACCCGCTGGAGGGCGCGCAGCTCCAGGGGATGGCGATACTGGTGGGTGTGGTAGCGCCAGCCGCCGGCGACGCGCAGCACCCAGCAAGGGAGACCGCGAAGGTCAGGGTTAGTGGCGGTTGGGTAATAGGCATTGAGCACGCGCTCGAAGTTGCGCACCTGCTGGCGCAACGGATCCTTTATCCAGGGGACGTGATTGTTGCGACGCTGCGAGAACTCTTGCCATTGGGGGCTGATCCACGCCTCCAGCGTCTCAGGGAAGCGGAAGCCCTGCGCCCTGGCCTGATCGTACAGCTCGCCGGCTAGGGGGACCGGCGTGTACAGGTAGAGGATGATCTCCGACTGCGCATTGACGGCTTTTACGCGGCGGATGAACTCCAGCGTCTGGCGCACGTCCGCCTCGGGGTCGGGCGGGTTGCCGAGCACGAAGGAGAACTCGGGGATGATGCCGTATTGCCTCATCTTGGCGGCGATGGCCAGCGTCTTGTCCGTGGAGGCGGTACCGCCCTTGTTCATGCGCTGCAGCGTCTCGTCGGACCCCGACTCGGCGCCCATGAACACCATCTTCAGGCCACTGTCGCGCATGACGGTCCACGTCCGATCGGGATATTTCAGCAGCGTGTCGATGCGCGATTCGCCCCACCAGGAAATATTGAGGTCGCGGATGCGCGCGGCGAAGTCGGCCGTGCGGGCCTCGTGGACGAAGAAATTGTTGTCGTAGAACTCGATAGCATCCAGCGACCATTCGCGCACCAGGGAGCGGACGACGTGCGCGGTCCGTTCCGCCGATTGCGCGACCCAGCGACCGTTGACCATGTTGACCACGGCGCAGAAGTTGCAGAAGAAGGGGCAGCCATAGCTGGAATGGTGCGGCAGCGTGCGGCGGCCCAGGAAGGTGGAGCGGATATAGCGCCGGAGGTCGATCCGTTGGTAGGGGAAGCCCGGCAATTGATCCGGATGGGGGATCGGCGCCATCGGGTTGGCGATTACCTTGCCGGTTGCTGCCTGCCGGCAGGCCAGGCCGGCCAGATCGGACGGGTCGCGGCCGTCGCGGAGCGCATCCAGCAGCGCCAGGAACGTCAACTCGCCGTGGCCGCGCACGACGTAGTCGACGTACTCGGCGCGCAGGCAGGCCTCATAATGTTGGGTCGGGAAATAGCCGCCCCAGACGATGATGAGCCGCGGGTGTAGCTGCTTGAGCCGGCGACACTGCGGGACAGCCTGCGACAACTGGGGGCCGGGCATCACGGTGACCCCGAGGACATCGGCGCCGGTCGCTCGCACTATCCGGTCGATGGCGGCCACCGGATCGGCCTCCAGATTGCCGTCGACGATCTGGTAGTCGTGCTTCCCCTCAAGCACTGCGCCGAGGGCGAGCAGCGACATCGGGAGGATCGCCTTGCGCCCGGCGTTGCTGGGCGGGTTATAGAGGATCAGCACCTTTGGACCACCTTTCTGCCGTCGAGGGGCTCACCCGATAGATGCCAAGCGTCTCGTTGATGAGGTCAGAGCTCGCCAGCGCAGTGACGGACAGCCCCTGCTCATGGAAGCATTGCAGAAAAGCGGCCGCTTCGCCGTCGGAGGAGAGCACGATCAGGGCATACCCCCCGGGCCGCAAGTGGCACTGTAGGTCCGCTGCAAAGCGATCCACCACGTCGAGTGATCTCCAGGCGAGATCGAGTGCGTCACGGGGCTTCCCACGGTAGTAGGGCGGATTGAAGAGGACCACGTCGAACCGCTCGCCGCCGATCGGGGCGAACAGGTCGCCCTCGCGCACCTCGACGCGGTCTTCAACGCCGTTGAGCAGCGCGTTGATCCGAGCGCAGCGCACAGCGGCCGGGTTGAGGTCGACGGCTACGACGCGGCTGGCCTGCTGCGCGGCGAAAATGGCTCCGAGGCCGGAGCCGGTCCCCATATCCAGGACGGTGCCGCCGGTCGGGATGAGCGGAACGGTGATTGACGCATCTGCCAGGTCGGACGGGCCTTCCTGGGGTCGGGCTCGGAGCGCGGGCGTCCCGCCCGCCCCGGTCGCTCGCGGGGCCGGACCATCGTCCCGCGGAGCTCTACCGCCGGGGGTTGCGGCAGCCGGGCGGGCGGGACGCCCGCGCTCCGATGGTTGCCCCTTGTTATTTGCTCGTAACACGGGCGCGGAACCTGCGTCGGATTCAGCGGTTGTCCGGCTGAGCATGCGGGCCAGAAACTCCCCGCTGCGCAGCAGTTTGGGGTTGAACACGCCGGGCAGCACCAGAAGCGGCTTGCCGTCGACATATTCCAACGCCAGGTGGTTGTGGCGCCGGCGCTGAATGAGCCGGAAGCGCCAGCGCAAGAGGCCGCGCCACAGCCGGCGAACGGCCGGAGAGTGCGCCGCCCGCGGCGGCGCCGAGTCGCTCCGCGAACCGACCATTAGGGGGAATGTCGCCGTCTCGCGTCCGGCGCGCAGGTGTCCAATCCACGACCTTGCCACACCGCGCCAGTGCTCGGTCTCCGGTGCCGCCTGCCATTGCAGGCCCAGTGCTTTCCCCCACGCGGCCAGGCCGGCACGAGTAAGGAAGCCCTCGGTGGCATGGGAACAGGCAACCAGGCCGTAGGCGTTTTGGAAGCGTGCCTCCCGCTCGTTCACCATGTGCGCGCCGCTCGTGACATTGCGGTAGACCGGTGAATCCAAAACCACGATGCGGCCGGCCGGGCGGAGCACGCGGAGAGCCTCCTGCAATGTGCGGGCGCCGTCCTGTACATAGTGCAGGGAGGCATTGAAGATCGCCAGGTCAAACAGTCCGGCCGCGTAGGGGAGGCGGTCGAACTCTGCCTGCACGGCGACGAACGGCTGGCTCGTGGTCGTTTCCCAATCCGCTTCGTACCAGACGCGAGCTGCCAGGCCGTCCAGGACGCCGGTTGCCAGGTCGACCGCGGCGACGTGATGCCTCCGCAAAGCGAGGCGATGTGCCAGCCAGCAGTTGCCGGCGCCAAGGTCCAGCACTTTCAGAGGCCGGCCCAGCGACGCTTCTAGCGGCGCCAGCACGTCACGCACAAAGCGCCGAAAGTTGGCTGCCCGAATGCCCCAGATCCTCCATAGAGGGTCGCCGGTATCTACCTCCGGCAGCGCGAGGAAATAGGCAGCGTCGGGGCGTCCCCAGCCTTCCTCGGCGCGCACCAGCTCGTAACGGCCAAGAAAACCGGCGAAGAAGCGGGCGCGCGACTCGGGCAGGAAGCGCCAGATGCCTTCGATCTGCTGAAAAGTGGCCGGACACCGATTGCAGGCCGCGCTGCTCGACGACATCGTCAATGGACCGTGACACACGGGACAGGCCCAACGGAACGCGTTGACGGGCGCGAGGGCAGGGGGATGGGGCGGCGCCGCTCCGTGCTGAGGTACTCCTGGCCGTGGCATTCAGCGGCGCCTCGTTAGGACCATCAGGAAGTGGTCGCCAAGATCACGGAGCCACGGCAGGCCGCCGAGCCGATCGTCCAGTCGGCCGATGCTCGCACCCAGGTTGCCCAGCCGCTCGTACAGCCCAATGAGGTAGGGCGGCGGCAAGAAGAGCCCAAGCGCCCGGTACCGCGTCAGAACAAATCCTGCCGCGAAGGCGGCATAGAACTCGCGCGGCGACCAGTAGCGGGTCCACACGGTTTGGCCGTTGAGGCCGACCGGTGTGGCGTCATCATGCGCGCGCACGAGCGCCCGACGCCACTGACCGCGCGCGGCATAGTAGGCGACCTCCCAGGGGCACCAGCGTCCAATCACGGTGAGCACCAGTCTGCCGCCCGGCGCCAACAGGTCGAAGCAGTGTCGAGCTGTGGCTTCCAGGGAGGGGACGCAGTTCAGCGGCCCGAAGTTGGAAAAAATGCCGTCGAAGCGCTCGCCGGTCAGCAAGTGCAGCTCGTGCGCGCCGATCAACTCTGCGCGCACAGCGGGCGCCAGCCCTTCCCGCTCAGCACGGTGACGCGTGCGCTCGACCATGAGCGGCGACCAGTCGGTGGCAAGAACCTGATAGTCGTGCGCCGCGAGGTAGACCGCGTCCAGACCCGTGCCGCAGCCAACGTCCAGCAGCCGGGCGCCGGGCGGGAACGTCTCCAACAGCACGCGCCAGGTCGCGTCGCGCATCCGCTGGATCAAGGCGTTGTTGCCGGATGGTCCGTCGTACTCGGCGGCGACGCTATCGAAGGCGCGCCGGGTATCGAGGAGATGAGGATCGGTCGCAATCGTCATTATGTCACCGCTCACTGGTCCGAGGATCGCGTCGCAGGTGAAAGCCTCGATAGCGGCGTGGGTGATCTGCCCAACCACCCCAGCCGCAACCGCGCGGCTGGAAGCGTGAGCAGATGATGGAGCATCGCCGCGGCCCGCCGGACGTGGCGCGGCCGAAGCGTCGCGGGCGAACGCAGGGTTGATCGCAACTCCTGCCAGCTCCGGCGAGCGCGGAACTCTTTGTGCAGCACGGTGTGCAACTGCCGGTAGAAGTCGCTGGAGAAGGGGCCCTGGTAGAGCATGGCGAGGTCGTCCGAGTCGCGCCAGTTGCGGGTGGCGCCGAGCTGCGCCTGCACCGCCTGGTGGAACCTGGTGCCCGGTAACGGATATGACACGGACATGCCGATGTCGTCCGGACGGCATTCGCGCACCATCCGCAGCGTCGCTTCCACATCGGCACGGGTTTCACCGGGGTAGCCGAACTGCAAGAAGAACCCTACCTCGATATTCGCGGCGTGAAGCCGTCGGGCCGCCTCGTATATCTGCTCGACGCAGGTGCCCTTCTCCATGGCGTCGAGAATCCTCTGCGAGCCCGACTCGGCACCTACCCACACCGTCTTGGCGCCTGCCCGCTGGAGCGCCTGGACCGTGCCCTCCTTGAGGAGCAGGTCGACTCGGTGGAGACTCTTGAAGGGAATACGAGCGCCGCGTTCCGCAACGCAGTCGGCGAAGCGTTGGAGCCAGCCGGGCTTCAGCCCGAGGATGTCGTCGGCAAACCAGATATGATCGGGTCGATAGGTGGTCTTGAGCCATTGCAGCTCGGCGACCACATTCTCCGGGCTGCGCGAGTGGTAGCGCTGCCCCCAGATTGGCTTGGCGCACCAGTTGCAATGGTAGGGACAGCCGCGGGTCGTGACGGCATTCATGGAATAGTAGCCGTGCCGGCGACGCCAGATGTCGCGATAGCGCGGCACGTCGATGAGATCCCACGCCGGGAACGGCAACGCGTCCAGGTCCTTGATGTCGGGCCGGCGCGGTGTCCGGGAAATCGCCTGGTCGCTCGCATCGTCAGAGAAGGCGAGTCCGCTGATCGCCGCAAGCGGCGTTTCTGATCGTCCGGTGAGGCGGTCCAGCAGCTCGCCCAGAGTGTGCTCGCCCTCACCGAGCAAGACGTAGTGGGCGCCGGCGGCCAGGTATCGCTCGGCGTGATCGGTGGCGTCGGAGCCGGCCACAATCACCGTGCACTGGTGCGCCAGCGCCATCTCGATCATCGTGAACGCGGCCTGGCGCATCCGCAGCAGGCACATCTTGGACAGGTAGTTGAAGTTGTCTTCGTAGAGCACCGCGAACCGCGGCTGCTCCCGTTGCAGCGCCTGCGCCCACTCGTTCTCTGAGCCGGCCAGCATGGCGTCGAAGAGGGACGCATCGTAGCCTCGCTGCCGGAGGAAGGAGGCCGCGTACATGGCGCCCAGCGGGGGGTAGGGCCGCATCGCCTCCCAGAGTTTCGGATCAAAGCGCAGGTAGTAGGATTGACCCAGCAGAACTTGGCTCATCGTGGTCCCACGGGCGAGGGAACCTCACCCCCTCCCCCCCTCTCCGGCGCGGAGAGGGGGAACGCATGCGGGAAGGACATCTGGCTACCTGGAAGGTGTCCAGGGTAAGTGGCAGCGCCATGCTCTCGACGCGGCGTTGCTATCCCTGGATCCGACGGGACGGAAAGCTGCTCGTCGTCTTGATCCAGAGGAACCGGCAGCGCAATGCCGAGTTCGCGACAGCGTTGCTCGAAGTCGCGGAGCGCGCGCTGGCGGCTGCGTCCGAAGTGGCCTTCGCACACGTCAGCGGTGAAGCGGGCGGCGCCATGCTCGTTTTTGAACCGTGACTGCTTTCGACGCGCTTCCCAGGCCTCGATCCGGTCGCCGAGGGTTCCGGAGAGGGCGACCTCTGCACCCTGTCGAACAGTGTTCCACAGGCGCGCGTCAGAGCGATAGGGAGGGGTGGCGGCAGCGTAGCGGTTGGGGAGCCAGTGGGCCGCCCAGCGGTTGCGCTCCAGCATCAGCCGGTGTACGGCGAAGCCGGCGACAGGGACCGCTTGCAACAGCTCATGGGCGGTGTACACGTCGTGGCGCGGCAGCGCGAGCGCGCCAGTCGTCAGGAGGTAGTTTGGGCAGAGGCGGACACCGGCGCGACGCGCGAGCCGGACCAAGGTGACGACCAGGGCTCGAACGAGCCAGAGCCGTCCCGGGCGGGTCACGATGAGGTAGTCGAGGTCTGCTCGAGCGTCGGGATTCTCGGCGGCCAATGAGCCACTCACCGCCACCATCCGGACGAACGGCAGGCCGGCGATGATCGTTCCAAACCGGCGCGCGGCCGGCCACAGGCGGCGCGCACGCTCGCGCCGCTCCCGGCGCAGCTCCGCCAGCCCGTCGCGGCCGGGCAGGATGAGGAAAGGGCCGTCGACCGCCAGGCGTCCCACCGTCAGCAGAGTTCCGACAGCGTGTGCCGTCTCAGCGGTCGTCGCGGCGACACCGACCAAGTCGCGATGGACTTCTTCCAGCGTCAGCGGGTAGTCGAACATGTCGGCGTAGACGACGCTACCGCGCGCGGCATTCAGGAGCTGGCCATCACGCTCTCGGTCGAACACGGTCTTCGTTCCCCAGCTTCCGTGGATCTCGAGTCGAAAGGGCCGGCGCGGAGCGCCGGCCCCCGCAGGAGACGAGGCTCGCCCCGCCTGCATGCGCGGCAGGTACGTATCGCTTGGTTGAGATACATCAGAGGTTACAACGTGCTGCGCGCGGCCACCGATCAAGGTTGAAGGGCTGTCGCGGCTCCGTGCTCGACCGGTCGCCCCCTGGTGCCCACGGCTCCGCCTGGTCCCCGCCGAATCGATGCGGCCCAGCCCCCGGCGAGGACAGCAAGGGTGGTTTGCGCTGTAGGGATACTCCAGAAGTAGTGGTCGAATAGGCCCGCTACGCCGGCGGCGATCAGCGCGCCGGCAAAGGCGATAGTCCACGGGCAGGGCTGTCGCCAGGTCTGCCAAACGATCGTGAACGCGGCGACGGCCCAGGCGACAATGCCGAGCGGGCCAAGCTCCACGGCCATGAGCAAGGGCACGCTATGGACGGGGATCGGCGCGTACTGGCCCTTGTAGAAGGCAACCTCCGCGTAGTCGATGTTGCCGGCCCCGACTCCCAAGATCGGATGGGCGCGGAAGAGCTGCCAGCCCATATCCAGCGTGAAGGCCCGCTCCTGGACTGACTGTTGCTCGAGCGCGTTGCTGTTCGGATTGAAACGTTCGAGCAGTGGTGGGCGCGTTGCCAGGAGAATAGCGGCGGTGACCAGGCAGGCTGCGGCAACAGCACGCCCTAGCTGTGCATACCGGAATCCCGTTCCCGGATGTGGGACTATTGGCTGCCGGTCTACGGGTCTCTCGGCGACGGGGTCGGCTGGTTTCGGGGACGGCCCCCCGGAATCGAGGCTGTTGGCCATTCGCAGGCGCCGCGCCCAGGGCGAGATCAGGGCGTATAGCCATACGCCCCTACGGGCATCGGCGGCCCATGGTAGGGGCGTATTGCTATGCGGCCTGTCTTCCGCACCAACACTGTCTCCCGAATGGCCAACAGCCTCGATTCCGGGGGGCCGTCCCCGAAACCAGCCGACACTACAGTCTTGGACAACCTGCCAACGGTGGCAACCCACCGCCAACGCTACAACCCCGACGGCGGCCCCTAGCCAGGCGCTCCTTGACGCCGAGAGCGCCAGGCAGCCGGCCGCCAGCCCGACCGCCGCGCCGCCGGCATACCAACCCTTCAGGCTCGTTCCGCGACGCGCCAGTAGCGCGGCGATGGCGACCAAAAGCACTAATTCCAGCGCGACGTAGCCGCCCAGGATGTTGGGGTGGAAGAAGGGGCCATAGGCGCGCAGCCAGCGCGTGCCGTCGTGCTCCAGCAGGACGCTGGCATACTGCAGGTTGGGTCGGAAGTCGGCGCCCCAGGCCAGCACCAGCCAGTCCGGGCTGGTCGTCTGGCGCAGCACTTGTTCCAGGGCGATGGGGGCTTGTACGACCAATCCCGCGACGAGGGCGGCGGCAATCTGCCAGGGCGCCACCGGAGCGGCGGCGATGGTCGCGAAGAGGAGCCAGACGAGCAGCAGGTGCAGCGTCCAGGCCCTGGCCAGACCGGGGTTGGGAGCGGTGGCAGCGCCGAGCGCGGCCGCGAGCAGCACCAGGGCAGCGGCCAGGTGGAGCGCGCGCGGTCCTAGGGCAAGCGATAGGTCTCGCCGCGCCCACGCTGCCAGTCCGGCGATACCGGTGATGGCAAGGAGCACATCCGCGACCGCGACCGTGGTCGCGGATGTGTCTTGGCTGCCGGGGAAACCAGAGGGCAAAGGGATTTGCCACCAAACCGTGCCGGCAAAGGCGGTGGCGAGGATGAGGAACGGCAGGGTCCGTTGCTGCACCGTCCTGAGTCGCGGCGCTGCCACAGGTAGCCTCGACCGGCTCAGATCGGCTTCACGTAGAGCACGTCGCCATCCTTGCGGACAGCCAGCGGGGTGAGCGGTTGTAGTGTCCCATAGCCGGCGTTGGCGTACGCGTCCTGCTGATACTGGCCGGAGGAATCGAAGCGCGCTCCGTCGCAGGGGCAGACAAACTGGCTGCTCTCTTGCTGCCAGTCTACGTGACAGCCCATGTGATTGCAGATGGCCGACAACGCCGAGAGCTGATTGCCCTTCCGCATGATGTAGCCGCTGAAGGCCGAGGTCCTGAAGGCCAGCGCGCCTCCCTCCGGCACGTCTTGCAGCTTGCCCGCGGGCGCCCAGCCGGCCGCCTTGAGCGCCTGCGCCGGTGAGGCAAACCGGTCGCCCAGGTCCGCCAGCGGACCTCGATTGGTGTGGGCCAGACCAAGCCCGGCGATGATGCCCGCGGCCAGGCCGCCGAGTCCGCCTACCACGATGCGACGGCGTGACGTCCCCTTTGGACCATTGATGAGTCGTCGCAGACGAGCGTACATGGTGGCGGCGAAGCGGCGGCGGGGCGCTTCAGCGCCCGGCTGTAGCAGGCGAAGTCGCGCCGCCATCTCCAGCACGGCGCGCTCCTCATCGTCCTCGGCGACGTAGGGTTGGGGGCGGCGATTTGCCAGCAACCGATCGATGTGGCGGTCGAGGCGGTCGTACCGATCCATCATGGGATCGTCCTCTCGCCGCGAGCGAGGGCGGCAGCCCGCTGAATAGCTCGATACTGCAGCACTTTGGCGTTGGCGATCGTGACTTCCATCGCTCGCGCCGTCTCTTTGATGGAGCAGCCGTCGTAAAAGCGCAGCTCGATCACGCGCCGGTAGTTGGGGGGGAGCAGCCCGAGTACTCGCTCCAGGTCCGCCTTGAGCGTCTCCGTTGCCGGCGGCCCGGTCGCCTCGCCCGCCTCCTCCATATCCAGTGCCGCGGGCGTCTCGTCCAGCGGTACCACGCGCAGCGCGGCATAACGCCGCCAGTGGTCGGCGATGTCGGTCCGCGCGATCTGGTACAGGTAGGCTTCGATCTCCTTCGGCGATGCCGTCGGGTCGAGATACTGCAGGCTCTTCATGAAGACCTGGGAAGTCAGGTCCTCAGCTTCTTGTCGGTTGCCAAGGCGCGAATAGATGAAGCGGTAGATGGGGGCAACGTAGCTGCAGTAGATGCGCTCGAGCTGCGCCGCGGTGATGACAGGATGGTCCTGACGCCGCGTCCGGCGCTGGGGTTCCGTGTCTGCCGCGCGGTGCAACCGGAGCAACGGTTCCCTGTCCACCAATCCGTCCCTCACCTGACCTATCGTGACTTAGTACGGTGGCGGTTACAAGGCGGCGCCTGCTCTAACAGCGCGATCCGACGTGGCGGGCGGGTAAGGAACCCGTTACGACCATAGTCTATGCTGTGCTATGCCTACGCGCCTTCGCTGCTTCCTGGCGGTCCGGCTGCCGGTACTGGTGACCTGGCTGGCCGCCGGCGCATTTGCCGCCGGCTATGCCTTACAGGCGGCATTACGTCACGATAGTCTGGGCACGAACGCCCTCGACCTCGGCTACGAAGACCAGGTGTTGTGGAATACGTTGCACGGCAAATCGTTCCAGTTTTCCATCCTCAGCGGTGGCGGCTTCTCGCTGGACTTTCAGGCCCCTCTGGAGCACGCCAGCGCTAACTTGTTGGGCTACCACGCCGAGCTGCTGCTGGCGCCGCTCTCCTTGCTGTACACGCTCGTCCCCGACGTGCGGGCCATGCTGTTTCTCCAAGCTTCTGTGGTGTGCGCGGGCGCCTTTGCCGCGTTCGCATTGGCGCGGCGGCGGCTGGGTAACGGCTGGGCAGCCTGTTTCATCGCGCTGGCGTATCTCTCCTCCCCCTTCATCGAGGCTGAGCTCCTCTCCGATTTTCACACGATCGCTCTGGATAGTGCGCTCTTGTTGCTGCTCTTCTACTGCGTCGAGCGCCGCTGGCTGATCGGGGCGCTCGTCGCCGCCGTCGCAGTCGCGGCCGCGCGGGAAGATGCCCCGCTCGCCATCATGATGCTCGGCATCTGGGCGGCGCTGGTCCGCCGCCGCCTGCTGCTCGGCGCGGTGGTGCTGTTGGTCGGCATCGACATCACCGTGTTCGATTTCAGCTGGCTCATCCCCCACTTTTCGTCCACACAGGCGTCGCCGTTCCTGCCACGCTACGGCTACCTTGGCAGCTCGCCGCTGAACATGCTGGCCAACGTGGTTCGGAACCCATCGTTACTGGGGCCGACGCTGGGCAGCCAGGCGACGTGGACCTACATCCAGGCGATGCTCGGCTCGACTGCTGGACTCGCGCTATTGTCGCCCCTCACGCTGGCCATCGCCGCGCCTTCGCTGGCGATCAACACGTTCTCCGCCTTTCCCTGGATGCGGTCAGGAATGGCGCACTATTCCGCGCTAGTGTTGCCCGTGCTCGTCGTGGCGTCAATCGAGGGGATTCGGAACGTGGCGGAGCTGAGTATCCGGCCGTGGATGCTGAGACCCGCGCCTGGACCGGATGGGTCGAGGGCTGATCCATCCCATGACTTCACTGGCGAGGTAGGCAGGCTGCGGGGATGGCCCCCTCTCCGCCTTCGGCACCTCTCCCCCAATGCTGGGGGAGAGCCGCGACGGAACCGTTGCCTCCGACATGGGCCTCCCCCCAGAATTGGGGGGCCGGGGGGGCCGTTGCCGCACCAGCCGACACCGCCAGCAGAGTCATCCCATGGCGCGGCGCTAGAGGGGCGAACGTGGGTCGCTGTTCTGCTTGCCGCAGTCCTTGGCGTCAGCGCCGCCGGCACGCACTTTGTGCTGGGCGCCGGCCCCGGTGGGCAGTCGTTCGATCCCGTCCCGGCGGACGCTCATGCCCGCTTGCTGAGCCGCTTCCTGGCGGAGATCCCTCCGGACGACGCGGTGAGCGCCTCGTCGGCTCTGGCGCCGCACCTCAGCCACCGCGACAAGCTCTACCTGTTTCCTAATGTGTTGGATGCTCAAGACATTCTGCTCGACCTCACGACCAGCCCGTTCCCTACCAGTTGGAGCGACCAGCGGCTGCGCGTGTTGAGTCTCCTGCGCCAGGGAGATTTCGGTGTGGTCGACGCGATGGATGGCTACGTGTTGCTGCGCCGCGGCGCACCGACGATGAACCTGCCAGCGGACGCGCTCGGCTTTTTCGAGGGTCCCTTCGATGAGCGCTCTCGGGCGCCGCTCGCGACATTTGACGGCAACATCAAGCTGGTGAGCGCCTCCAGCCGGGTGGATGCGGTGTTAGGAGCGGGCTGGAGCGAGTCGGTGACGCTGGACTGGGTGGCCGATGGGCCGGTGTTAGACGACCTGGCCCTTGCAGTGTGGGCAGACGGCACACCGCGCCCGGTGTCGCCCGACTTTGCCGGCGAGACGCCCTCGCTGGTCTGGCGTCCGACGAGTAGCTGGCAGCCTGAGATGGTGATCCGTGTCACCGTACCCGCCGTCGCGGTGGCGCGTCCCGGGCCATTGCAGGTTGGCTGGGTCCACACCGACGCCCAAGGACACCTCTCGGACTGGTCGATCTGTACCGACGCTGCCGGCCAATCCTGCCCGCTGGGGAGCCACTTCGTCCTGCCCCCGCCCCAGGGCTACGCTCAGTCCGGCGGCAACCTGGTCGTCGACCTGCGATTCCTGTTGCACCGGTGGGCGGGAGGGTTCGCGGCGCTGGCCGGGGAGGCGCGGCACCTGTTCGGCGGAGCGCGTGATGGCCTGTCGTAGCGTCGCGCCTCAGTCTGCCATCGAGCGGCTCCATGGTCCACCGCTCGGATCTGCCGCCTCGTTCGGCTGTGGATGCCGTGTCTGCCGTAGAGGAGGTGTATGACCACGACTCGACGCGCGCTGCTTGCGGGTCTGGCGACAGGCGCCGCGTTGTGTCTCGCAGGTTGTGCCGGCACGCAACGTCGCGGAGAGGGTACTGGGCGCGGCTTCGGTGGGCATGCTGCCGTACCGGTGACGGCGAAGCCTGATCGTCCGGCCCATCAAGCGTCCGATGAAGGATCGCTGCCCTCGCCTTCGGGAACGGGCAGGGGCGCGCCCCAGCCCAGCACGGTCGAGGTCGCGGCGGGGGACCTGACCGTCCGCGTGCGGCTGCAACCCTGGTCGATCGAGGCCGCGCGCAATGGTGTGACGGTCGTTCGAGAATTCGCAGGGTCCGCTCCGGATACGTATTACGGAACGCTCTCCTACCGGCGATATGGCTACGGCGAGTGGCGTCATCTGGTCGCCGTTTCGGATGTCGCAGCGATTCGCAATGGGCAGCGGTTCCTGGCGACGACCACTGAGCCGGGCGCCTGGCTGGCCACGGTCGACGTCACGGCGCACGGCCCCGGGGTGATACGGGTGGAGTTTCGGCCGCCGCCCGGCGAGGAGGTGGTCTGGACCTTTGCCACCATGGCCTCGGATAATGCGGAGACGCTGCTGGGCCTCGGTGAGCGCTTCGACGGCGTGTCGCTCGCCGGACGGCAGCTTGACGTGTGGGCGGAGGACCGGCGCGCGGCGGGCTACGGCAGCGCGACGTACCTGCCGGCCCCTTGGCTGCTGTCGAGTCGGGGCTTCGGTTTCTTGCTGGACGGCGCCCGTCCCTCCTCCTGGGAGCTGCGATCGGCTCGTCCCGACGCCTGGACCGTGGGAGCCTACGGGCCGACCCTGGCCTATTACCTGATCAGCGGGCAACCGGCGCAGGCGATCGACCGCTATACGGCGCTCACCGGCCGGCCGCCAATGCCGCCGCCATTAGGGTTCGGCGTGGTGAAAACCTTGATCGGGGGGACGCGGCGCGTGCTGGCCGACGCGGCGCGGCTGCGGCGCGACGACATCCCGGTCGACGGCATCTACGTCTACGACGCGATTGACGACGAGGCCAATCTGGGCTGGCCCGGCGGCGGCTACGATGCCATCCCCAAGGGGGCCTATCCAAGCGTGCGGGAGTTGACGGACCAGCTTCGCGCGATGGGCTACCGGCCGCTGGCCTATTTCAGCCCTGACTTCCGGCCGGACCGGCGGAGCTTTCAAGAGGCGGCGGCGCGCGGGTATCTCGTCCGCGCTGACGGCGGCAAGCCCTGGGTCAGCCCGTTGTACGGCATCAGCAAGCTCGACTTCACCAACCCCGAGGCCGTGCGGTGGTGGCAGCAGGGTCCACTGAGGCGGGCGCTGATTGATCTGGGCTTCGACGGCGGCATGTTCGACCTGGGCGACTCAGCACCGCCCGATGGCCGCTTCTACGGTGGCGCCACGGGGACGGGCATCCACAACGCCTTTCCCGTCGCGATCGCGAGGGCGGTCGAGTCGGGCCTGAAGCTGCACAAGCCGGATGCCCTGTTCTGGATGCGTTCGGGCTTCACCGGCGGCCAACAGTTCAGCAAAGGAGTGTGGTCGGGCGATCCCGTGCATAACTGGATGCCGGTGACCGGCTTTCAGTCCATTGTGCCCGCCGCGATCAGCGCAGGCATGGCCGGCTACGCCTCCTGGCACACGGAGGCCGGCGGCTACGTCGACGGAGGCTTGGATCCCTCGAGCGATCGCGAGCTCTACTTGCGCTGGCTCCAGCTCGGCGCCTTCACGACGATGTTGCGCGACAACTATGGCGACCGGCGCGGCCAGCCGGCAGACATCTGGACAGACCAGGAGACGCTGCGCTTGTGGCGTCGCTATGCTCGCATCCACCAGGCGCTCCGGCCTTACCTGCAGCTCGCGGCAGTGCAGGCGCGACAGACCGGGCTGCCCCTGCTGCGCCACATGGCGATTTCCTATCCAGACGATCCGCGCGCCTGGACCGAGCAACAGCAATACCTCCTTGGCGACGACCTGCTCATCGCACCGGTGATCGAGCCTGGCGCGCGAGCGCGGACGGTGTATCTCCCCCAGGGAGAGTGGAAGGACTGGTGGAGCGGCGTGCGCTGGATGGGGCCGGCCTACGTCGTGACGCCGGCCCCGCTTGACCAGATTCCCGTCTTCGTGCGTGGAGGCGTCGTTTCCCCGTTGCCTCCGCCGTCCACGTTCGATGTCTAATGGCGACGCAAACGCCTTTCACATGGTCGGGAGCGTTACTGTACGATACGTCGGGTCAAGCCGGCCGGATCGGCAGGGAGGAGCAGTATGACGACGGACAAGCTCGGGGTGGCGATTCAAGGCGCCGGCTGGGTTTCCACCGAACACATTCGCGCCTATCAGAAGAACGCGCACGTCCGTGTGGTGGCTATTGGGAGCCGGACGCGGGAGGGCGCGCAACGCAAGGCCGACGAGTTCGGACTCGCCGTGCCCGTCTTCGATCGTTATGAGGACCTGCTGGCGCAGCGGGGCGTGGACATTGTCTCGCTCTGTACGCCGCCTGCGCGCCACAGCGCCGAGACGGTGCTGGCGGCACAGGCCGGCAAGCACATCTTGATCGAGAAGCCGGCGGCCACGAACCAGGAAGATCTCCGAGCGATGCACGAGGCTGTGCGACGGGCGGGTGTGCGCACGGTGGTGAGCTTCGTGCTGCGCTGGAATCTGGCCGTCATGAATTTCAAGGCGCTCACTGCTGATGGAGCGCTGGGAACACCCTTCTTCGTGCAGACGGACTACTGGCACAATCTGGAGCAGGCCGGTCTGGTCGGGAAGGGCGGCGGTGTGAGCGCCATGCTCGGCGGCGGCTGCCACGCTATGGACGCCGCGCGCTACCTGATGAATAGCGATGTCGTCGAGGTCAGCGCGCAGGACTGGTCGCCGGAAGAGACCGATGGCGTGGCAGCCGGTCACGCGGGGTCGGCGAACACGGTGGCTATCGTGCGCTTCGCCAACGGCGGAATGGGCAAGGTATCGGCCTGTACGTCCCAATGGATGCCCTACAACTTCAACATCGACCTGTTTGGGACCGATGGTGTCGTGCGCGGCAACCGCCTGTACACCAAGAAGCTGCCGGGCCTGACCGGCTTCGCCGAGCTGCCGACCGTGTTGCCCGACAGCGGCGACGTAGCGCACCATCCTTTCCAGGGAGAGATCGATCACTTCGTCGATTGCATCCTGGCCGGGCGCGAGTCGCACGTCAGTCTCGCCGATGCCGTGAACACGCACGAGGCCTGCTTCGCGGCCGACATGAGCGCCGCCGATGGGGGCCGCGCGATCAAGCTGCCGCTACATTAGGGTATCGCGCGGCGACGCACGCCCCACACGCTGCCGGCTCTGCCGCTCGGTAGATGGCTGGCAGCCTGCCCCGATTCACACCATAGCCCCGCCTCAGGCGGCAATCGCCGCCAGCAGCGGCGCAAACAGGTGGCGTCGCAGCGCGCCCCAGAAGGTTTCCTACCGGTCTGCCGAGAGAGACTCGCCCGCGGCGCCGCTCATTCCACGTTGTAGGTACTATCTCTTGCGCGCCTTCCATGCACTATGTGCCATCGTAGACAGGAATCGCTGCCGCTGCCGTGCGCTCCCTCGTCCTCTGGCGTTCAGCCCTGTCTGTTGAAGTGGTTCACGCCAACCATCCGCGCTGCTGCGCTCGAAGCTGGAGCGTGCCGGCTGCACCAGTTCGTCGGAGAGAGCTGAGTCGGGCGTGGCTCGTCAGGCGTCGAGGATCACCGGATCGAGCAGGCGCAGGTGCTCGGGGTCGGCGATGAAGTCGATCGCCACGATCTTCCCGTCTGTGATCGTGAACACGAAAGCGACGCGCGGCTGCCCGCCTGGAGCCCACACGGCTCCCACGGCGCCGCTCATGCGCGCCGGACGTGCGCCCCGAACACCGGCGAACCGCCTGGCGACGTCCTGCGCGCCACGGACCCCGCTCCACGCGCCCACAGCCACGCCTGCGTCGTCGGCGCGGAGCACGACCTCAGGATCGAGCAGCGCGAGCAGCGCCTCGAAGTCACCGGCGCGCGAGGCGGCGAGGAAGGCGTCGACCACGGCTCGCTGGCGGGTGAGATCAACGTCGGAGTCCAGCGCCGCGCTCTGTCCGCGCACCCGGCGGCGCGCGCGGCTCGCGAGCTGCCGGGTCGCGGTCGGCGAGCGCCCCACGATGGGCGCGATCTCGTCGAAGGACACGGCGAACACGTCGTGCAGCACGAAGGCGAGCCGTTCGGCAGGGGCCAGCGTGTCGAGGACCACGAGCAGCGCGGGACCGACCGCGTCGGCCATGAGTGCTTCTTGCTCGGGGTTAGTCTCGCCTGCACGGCTCGTGACCGGCTCGGACCACTGCTGTGCATCCAGCGGCTCCTCACGCCGCGACTCGCGCGAGCGGAGCATGTCGAGGCAGACCCGCGCGACGACCGTCGTCAGCCACCCGCCGAGGTTCTCGACGCTGCTCCTGTCGGCGCGGCTGAGGTGCAGCCAGGCTTCCTGGACGGCGTCGTCCGCCTCACTCAGCGAGCCGAGCATGCGGTAGGCCACCGCCCGCAGGTGGCTCCGGGTGGCCTCGAATTGCTCTGCCAGCCAGTCGCGTTCGTCCATCGGTCACATTCCTTCGTTGAGGTCCGTCATAGTAGTGACGGGCGAAACCCAACCGATGTGACAGGGCCTGCGGAACGCGGGTGGCCGGCACGTCAGGTTCGTCGTTCGTCATGCGTGGCGAACCGGGAAATTCGGCGTCTCGGTCCGGTAAAAACCTTGAGGAGGCGGAACCATGAGCACGATATAATTAGCGCCGTATGTCACGTCCAGCGCTCACATTTCTTTGCGCTGGTTCGTCAGAGGAGTGACGAAGACCACACCGCGGGAGTCTGGCTCAAAGAGCTGACCGCGGTGAACACCTGAAAGGGAGGGTATGGCAATGGCTTATGAAAAAATTCTGATGGTGATGATGGCAGTCACCGACATGGCGAAGGCCAAAGCGTTCTACGCGGAGCAATTGGGCTTTCAGGTCACCACAGACGTCGGGCAGGGCAATCAGCACTGGGTCACTCTTGAACCCCCAGGAGGAGGCCCCTCGCTGTCTTTGTCGACGATGCATGGGAACATGAGACCTGGGACGATGAGGCTCTATCTCTCGACGTCAGATATTGAAGCGGCGTATAACGAGTTCAAAGCAAAGGGCGTCAAGGTCAACGAAGTTAAGGATGACCTGTATGGCCCGGGCTCTGGCGTCAAGTGGTTTGACCTCCGCGATCCCGATGGCAACGTCTGGCAGGTGGCTCAGTCCTAATCGCCTCCGCCTCGGCTGGCGATCGTCATTCCCATGATCGCTGTGCCCAACTGACCGACCGCTTCAACCGTCAACGCTCCCGCCAGACAGGGAGCAGGTTAGAACGCATCAGACGACTGGAGACGGGCACATCGGCGCGACGCTGGATCATGCGAGGCGTCGCGCCGATGGCCTTGCCACCTATTGTATTGTACGGCTAGGAGCGGGGACGCGAAGGGCCTGAACCAAGGCGTTCCGACCGCGGAAGCCAGGTAACGCCTGGGTAAGAGATCCGGAGGGAACATCTATCGGCATGGCGCAAGAATACATCGAGATTCGTGGCGCCCGCGAGAACAACCTCAAGGACGTCTCGCTGAGGTTGCCCAAGCGCAAGATCACCATTTTTACCGGCGTGTCCGGTTCGGGGAAGTCCTCAATGGTGTTTGACACCATTGCCAACGAAGCGCAACGGCTGTTGTTCGAGAATTTCAGCATGTTCATTCGCAACTTCCTGCCGCGCCATCCTCAACCGGACGCCGATGCGATTGAGCACCTGAGCATGGCGGTGCTGGTTGACCAGAAGCGCCTGGGCGGCGGCTCGCACTCGACGGTGGGGACCGTGACAGACATCGCGTCGGTGCTGCGCCTGCTCTTTGCGCGGATCGGTACACCCTACGTGGGCTATGCCAATGCGTTTTCCTTCAACGATCCCCAGGGCATGTGCCTGGAATGCAATGGGCTCGGCCGCAAGATCGGCATCGACCCCGAGGCGCTGATTGACAAAACAAGATCGCTGAACGAGGGAGCGGTCATCGCCCCGGGACTGGCCGGCTGGGAACGCGAGCTCTATGTGCGTGCTGGCTTCTTCGACAACGACAAGAAGGTAGCCGATTACACCACAGAGGAACTGGACCTGCTGCTCTACAGCGAACCGCGCAGACATCAGGGGCTGGCGTACAACACCTATGAGGGTCTGGCATACAAGTTCAATCGCAAGTTCGTTGCGCGGGACATCCGGACGCTCTCGTCTCGCCTACGGCAACAGGTCGAGCCTTTTTTGCAGCTCGGCCCCTGTCCGCGCTGCAAGGGCGCCCGGCTCAACCAGGCGGCGCTGAACTGCAAGATCAACGGCTACAATATCGCGCAACTGGCGGCGCTGGAAATCGATGACCTGATCGAGGTCGTCAGGGTGATCGACGATCCCGCGGCGGCCCCGCTGGTCAACACGCTGGTCGAACGGCTCCAGCACCTGGTGGATATCGGCCTGGAGTACCTGAGCCTGGAGCGCGCCACCGACACCCTCTCCGGCGGCGAGTCCCAGCGCGTCAAGATGGTCAAGCACCTCAACGGCAGCCTCGTCGATGTCATGTACATCTTCGACGAACCCAGCGTCGGCCTGCACCCGCGGGACGTGCACCGACTGAACGAACTCCTGGTGAAACTGCGTGATCAAGGCAACACCGTCATTGTGGTAGAACACGATCCCGATGTCATCAGGGTCGCCGACTACGTGGTCGACATGGGGCCGTACGCCGGCAGCGAGGGCGGCCAGGTCGTGTATGCAGGCAGCTACGCCGGTCTGCTGCAAGCCGACACCCTCACCGGCAACCATTTGCTGCGTAAGAGGCCGCTCAAGGAGACCGTTCGCCAGGCGAGCGGCAACCTGCCGATTGTGCGCGCCACCGTCAACAACCTCAAAAACGTCAGCGTGAACCTCCCCACCGGCGTGCTGACGGTCGTCACCGGCGTGGCCGGTTCGGGCAAGAGCTCGCTCATCAACGAAGCCTTCCTGCGCCAGCACCGCGCGGCGGTCGTGATCGACCAGGGCCCTCTGGGCGCCTCCACCCGCTCCAATCCCGCCACCTACACCGGCATCATGGACGACGTGCGCAAGGCCTTCGCCGCCGCCAACAACGCCGATGCCGGTCTGTTCAGCTTTAACTCCAAGGGCGCCTGCCCCAACTGTCAGGGCCTTGGCGTCACCTACACCGACCTCGGCTTCCTTGAGGGCGTCAAACTCCCCTGCGAGGTGTGCGGCGGCAAGCGCTTTAAGGACGACGTGCTGGCCTATACGCTGAACGGGATGTCCATCGCCGACGTGCTGGGCATGACCGTGCGCCAGGCGCTGGAGTTCTTCACCATCAAAGAAGTGCGGCCCAAACTCCAGGCGCTGAGCGATGTTGGCCTGGACTACCTGACCCTCGGCCAGCCCCTGAGCACCCTCTCAGGCGGCGAGTGCCAGCGCATCAAACTGGCCAGCGAGCTCCACAAGCGGGGCAGCATCTACGTCATGGACGAGCCCACCACCGGCCTGCACCTCTCGGATATTGGTCGGCTGCTCACCATCATGAACCGGCTGGTCGATGGCGGGAACACCGTGATCGTGATTGAGCACCATCTCGATGTGATTCGCAACGCGGACTGGATCATCGATATGGGTCCAGAAGGCGGCAATAAGGGCGGCATGGTCATCTTCGAGGGTACGCCGCGAGAACTACTCGGCGCCAAGCATTCGCTGACGAGCCAGCATTTGGGATAGCTGCTGGCTGACAGCTCATGGCTCGAAGTGTTGCCGTTGGCAGCCCGTTGCGCAGTCGCACGTTTCAGCGACTCTGGCTTGGCTTGAGCGTCTCCTACCTGGGCGATCAATTCACCACCATCGCCCTGCTCTGGTTCGTGCTGCAATTGACTGGCTCGGGCGCGGCGGTGGGGCTCGTCATCCTCTGCTTCCAGTTGCCAGGCGTCGTCACCGGGGCGTTTCTGGGACGCCTGCTGGATCGCTTTCAGCCGCGCCTGGTCATGGGCATCGACAATCTCACCCGCGCGGCGCTCATCGCGGCGATGCCTACGCTCTACGCGCTAGGTGTGTTGCAGCTCTGGCATGTCTTCGTGCTGGCGCTGCTGGCTGGAGCGCTCTCGCCCGCCACGACTGCCGGGGTGCGCATGTTCCTGCCATATCTGGTGCGCGATGCCGCCCTTGTTCGCGCCAACGCGCTGACCGCGGCCAGCATGCAACTCTCGTATCTCGTCGGCCCGGTCGCCGCGGGCTTCGCCGTATCCGCCCTGGGTGGTCCCTGGGCGCTACTGATCGACGCCGCCAGCTTCCTGCTAATGGGCCTCCTCGTCCTCACGCTGCCCACCATCGCCCATGCGCAACGGGCCGCACAGCCCAAGGGAGGAAATCGCTGGCTGGGCTTCGGGACGCTTTTCGGTCTGCGCTACGTTCCGGCGCTGACGCTGCTCGCACTGGTGTTCTTCTTCTCCTATGGACCCTTGGAGGCAGCGTTGCCGGTCTACAGCAGCCAGACACTACACGCCAATGCCGACGGCTACGGGCTGTTGTGGACCGGCTTCGGCATCGGCGCCTTCCTGGGCGTAATAACGCTGACGCGCCACTCCACGCGCTGGCGACCCAGCATCGCCCTCCCGCTGATCGCCGTGCTCTGGGGTGCACTGCTCTGCCCGCTCTTCTTCATCTCCCAGCTCGTGCCAGCGATGACCTTTTTGGGCCTGGCGGGAGCGGCCTGGGCGCCCTATACCCCGATGGAGACCTCACTGCTGCAGCGGCTCGTCCCAGCCGAGGTACGTGGTCAGGTGTTCGGCGCACGCCTGGCGCTGGTGGTCGCGGCGGCGCCGCTGGGGGCCGCGCTCGGCGGCGTGCTGCTGCACTATCTCTCGGCGCCGGCGGTGATCGCTATCTCCGGTGTCGCCTGCATCCTTGCCGGGCTGGGCGGCCTGGCCTCGCCGTCGCTGCGCCGCTTGCAATAGAGTGACCGTAGAGAAGCCACCTCCTAGCGGCTCGATGCGCCTCCGCCTCGGCTGGGCTTTGGCGAATCGGTCGCATGCCTCACACGGCCGGGCCCCAGCGGGTATGTGCCGTCAGCATGGTGTACGATTATTCCCACCGAGTCGCGACAGAAAGGTGACGTAGCGGATGGCGCACAACATCACCGGGCGCCGGTTGAGCCGCCGGTTCGTGCTGTCGGGGGTGGCCGGAGTGGCCGCCTGGGGCGGTCTGGCCTTGCTCACGGCCTGTGGGAGCGGGACCGCGGCGACGCCAGCGGTTACGGCCACGGCGGCCACGAGCGCTGTCGCCTCCACCGGTACCACGCCGGCAAGCAGCGCCGCGACGTCCGCTAGCGCAGCGACGGCGGCCTCGTCCGCCGAGACGTCCGCGGCGTCCAGCACCGCCGCGACTGCCAGCGCGGCGCCGGCCACGGCCGGCGCGACCACGGTCTCCTACTGGTTCTGGGGCGATGCGACCTACCTTCCCCCCGAGCAGCGCGTCGCCCGTGCCTTCGAGCAGGCCCACCCGGGCGTCCACATCGAGCTGTCGATCATGGCCTACGGCGACCTGGAGAACAAGCTCACGGCGACCTTCGCCAGCGGCGCCCCGCCCGACACGCACCACCTCGACATGCCGCTCGTCCAGTCCTACGGCAAGCGGGATGTGCTGGTCGATCTCAATCCCTTCCTGGGGCGCGACGCCGTCATCAACACCGCCTTCTACCAGAAGGCCGCCTACAGCAAGATCGCCCTGGACATCATGAGCTACCAGAGCCACGTGCTCGGCTTGCCCAACGGTGCCGCGCCCAACCTGTACTACTACAACGCCGACATGTTCCGCGCCCATGGGCTCCAGACACCGTACGACCTCTGGAAAGCCGATGGCTGGACCTGGGAGGCCTTCGCCGACGCCGCCACGCACATCGCCAAGAAGACCGGCGCCGCCTGGGCGCCGGCCGGCACGGACATGGGGCTGCCACGGCTGTGGATGAACGCCGCTGGTGGCAAGGAGTTCGACGACATCAAGGCGCCCAAGCAATGCCTCTACGACGACCCCGCCTCCCTGGACGGCCTCAGCTTCCTGCACGACCTGATGTACAAGGATCAGGTGTTGCCGGTCAGTTTTAGCAAAGAAGTGGGGACCGACAGCACCACGGGATTCGCCGCCGGCAAGGTGGCGATGATGGCGCGCTGGACCTCGGGGATCCTGACCTACAACAAGGTCACCAGCTTCAAGTGGGGCATGGTCCCCTATCCCAAGCGCAAGACCTACGCCCACGACTTCGCCACCTCGGGCGACGCCATCGCCAAAGCGAGCAAGGTCCAGGACGCCGCCTGGGAGTGGGTCAAGTACGGCGTCGGGCCGGAGGGCAGCGCCGTGTCGGCCGCCGACGGCACCAACGTCTACTTCCATCCCGACGCGCAGAAGATCGCCCAGCAGGCGCTGCAGAAGATCCCCTCGCTGGAGACGCCCAACGCCGTGGTCGAGATCATGGCGGATGGCCCCGGCAGCTTTATCCGCCTGCTGTCGGTCAACCAGGACAAGATCAACGCCTTGATCAGCCCGGACCTGGGCAAGATCTGGAGCAACAGCATGGCCCCGGCCGACGCTGGCAAAGCGATCGCGCAGGCAGTGGACGCGTTCTTGCAGGCCACCCCGCAGTAGGGCGTGAACGTCTCCCGGCCGTCATGTGCGCGGTGGTCCGCTACCAATACTGCCCCAAGCATGGCCAGCGGAGCCGGGGAGGAGCATTCACTGGACGGGTATGTGCTACGCTCTCGGTTGGGAAATAGTATCGCTCATTCGAGCTTGCTCCGGAAGGGTGGTGGCTGAGCAATGACCCGACACAGGGAGTACAACCATGGCTGCTAAGCATCCGCGCTTCGGCCTAGGCGCCCACACACTCCCCTATCGTAAGGAGTCACTCGATCGTGCCCTCCAGGGCATTGCCGGGGCGGGTTTCAAGGTCGTCGGTCTGTTCACCGAGCACGGCGGTAGCCCGATCGTCCCCCTGGCGCCATCGTCGGGCGACATCGCGGCGCTCCGGCGCACCGTCGAAGGATTTGGGCTGACGCCCGTCACCATGTTCGCCCGCCGTGGCGCGATGGAGCAGATGGACGCCCTGCGAGCCGACCTCGACCTCTGCGCGGCGCTCGGACTCCCCTTGCTGCAGGCGGCCGGTCCATGGCCCTACGTCAAGGGCATAGACCAGCGTAAGGCGGAGATGCGCTGGTATGGCGAGTTGGAGCGTTTCTTGAAGCACCTGGCCGCGGCGGCGCCCGAAGCCGAGCGCCGCGGCGTCACCATCGTCCTCAAGCCGCACACCGGCGCCACGGCGACTGGCGGCGACCTGGTCGACCTGATCGGGCGCATTGGCTCGCCCGCGGTGCGTGCCTGCTGGGACGCCGGCAACGTGCGTTACTACGAGGGGCTGGACTCCGAGGATGACCTGGAGCAGTCGGGCGTAGCGCCGCTCGTGAAGAGCGTCTGCATCAAGGACCACACCGGGGCGCGGGGCGTGGCCAACTTCCCGGTGGCCGGTGACGGTGAAGTCGATCACCCTCGCATGCTGCGCATCCTGGCGGCGGCAGGTTTCGACGGTCCACTGCTGGTAGAGCGGGTGGATCAGCCCACGACGGAGGCGACCGACGCCGCGCTGGCCCGCGCGTACAATTCTCTGCAACGTGTCGTCAATGAAATGCCGGAAGGGTAATTGATGGCTCTGCTAAACATCGCCGTCGTCGGCACGGGCGCGCGTGCTCAGGCGCACCTTGGCACAATCGCGCGACTGACAGACCTGTATTCGCTGGTCGGTGTCGCCGACGCCGACGCCGCTCGACGCGACGCTGTGGCTGGACAGTATCACGTACCCGGCCACGCGGCGGTTGATGAGCTGCTGGATTCCACGAAGCCTGACGTGCTCTACGTCATCGTCCCGCCGGACGGCCACCACGCCATGACGGAGGCGGCGGCGCGTCGTGGCATCCACGTCATCAGCGAGGTGCCGATCGCCACCACGCTGCCCATGGCCGACGCCATGATCGCCACGGCCAGACAACACGGTGTGAAGCTGGAGATTGCCGAGAACGTCTGGCGCTGGCCCAACGAGCGGCTGAAGCGGCAGATCGTCGAGGCCGGCCTGATCGGGCGGGTGACGCAGTTCCACCTCTGGTATACCTCCGGCTCCTACCACGGCCTGAGCGCCGTGCGCAACGTCATCCATGCGGCGCCGGCGCGTGTGCTGGGAGTGGCGCACGATGTGGAGACGCCGGAGCGCCGAGACCTCCAGGGACGGCCAAGGAGGATGCAGTCCTGGGAGCTCGGCGTGATCGAGTTTGCCGATGGCAGCACCTGCGTCTATCAGCAGCCAATCCATCGCGCCCGCGGCAACTATTGGGAGATCGTCGGCACCGAGGGCTACATCGCCGGCAACGAGCTGGTGATCGAGCGCGGTGACCCGCGGCGCTACTCCATCGAGACGGTGACCGAGCAGGGGGAAAGCGGCAACGTGTTGGTCAGTGTCCGGGTGGCCACCGACCCGCCAATCGTTTGGGAGAATCCCTACCGGCGCTACGGGCTGCCGAGCGCCGACGACGTGTCCCGAGCCGACGTACTGGCCGGCATGCATCGGGCCATCGTGGACAACGTCGAGCCGGGCTACGGCGCGGAAAACGCGCGCACCGACCAGGCAATCCTGCTGGCGCTGCGCGAGTCGGCGCGCCGTGGCTCCGTCTGGATCGACCTACCCCTCACGGACATCACCGGCATCGAGCGCACGATCCACGACGAATACCGCGCTCGGTACGGCCGCGACCCGCTGGAGGGGGTAGCCGCGCTGGCTGCGACCACCTATCCGCGGCAGGGGATCAGCCAGTATGTACGAGGGGGCCGGGGCGATGAGGCGAGGGGGCGATGAGGCGAACCGGCGACGGCGGGCGCGGCTCTGTAACCTGTGGCAGACATCGAGACTGCCAAAGCAGAAACGGGACTGTCCGTCACCAATTCTCCTCATCGCCTCATCGCCCCGGCCCCGACCCCGCGAACGGAGTGAGCATGATCATCGACGTCCACACGCACGCACCATTGCGGCAGGCGCCGGAGCCGGCGGAGGCGCGGGTCAGCACGATCTCGCGACCGGATAAGGCGGTGGCCTGGGCGCAGGGGCCCGAGGCCTATCTCAAGGCGATGGAGGCAGTCGATCGAGCCATTTGCTTCAACATCGCTGGCGATCCGCGGCCCGGAGCCGTGGGTGACTGGCGCACTCCCGCCCGCCAGGTCAACGACGACACGGCCGCCTTTGTTCGTGAGCAGGGGCCGAAATTCATCGGCTACATGACGCTGCACCCCTATGAGCCGGACGCGCTGGAAGAGCTGGAGCGGGCGTGCACGGACCTGGGACTGCGCGGCATCAAGCTCGGCCCGAACTACCAGCACTTCGACCCGCTCTGCGATGAGGCCATGCGGCTGTATCGTCGGGCCGAAGAGCTGGGGTTGCCCATGCTGTTCCACACCGGCACCTCGCCAGAGCAGTTCGCGGAGCTGGACTGGGCCCACCCGCGGCATCTGGATCGCATCGCTATCGCCTTCCCAAAGTTGCGGATCGTCCTGGCCCACATGTCGCACCCCTGGCAGCGCGACTGCATCGCCGTGATTCGCAAGCACCCCAACCTCTACGCCGACATCTCGGCGCTGTTCTATCGGCCCTGGTCCTGGTATGACTGCATGCGACTGGCCACCGAGTGGAGCGTGCTGCCCAAGCTGCTCTTCGGCTCCGACTTCGCGGCTGCTACGCCGCAAGAGACGATCGATGGCCTGCGCGCCGTCAACGACATCCCGCGCAAGACGGGTCTGCCGCACATACCGGAGGATGAGGTCGAGCGCATCATCAGCCGCGACAGCCTGGAGCTGCTGGGGCTGGGGTGATTGCCGGACGCGGGCTAGCCTTACTCCTGTAGTTCGGCCGCGTAATGCTGGTTGAGTAGCTGCTGCGCTTGCTCACGAGAAGTCGCGGCGATCTGCTCATCGGAATAGCGAAGGGTGTGTTCGAGGAATCGGACGAGGTAGGCGGGGAGCGGCGTAGCCGGTCCGGAAATGGGCGAGGACGCAAAGCCGACCGCGGCCCCTGCCAGCCCGCGCCAGAACTCTCCTTCATCACGGAGACGAAGCTGGCGACTCCATACCCGTGTCCATAGCTCGGGAGGTACTTCCTGGCGCTCCTTGCCGAACGAGACCTTGGTTCCCGACGAGGATCCGTCCGGTAACACTTTGTCGTGGTAGTAGTGGTCCGTACGCGTCTCGGTATATCCCTGCAGCAGACAGAACCGGCGTACCTGCTCCCAGCGTGGCCGAGGCATTACCGCGCTGGCGGTGCGGAAGAGAGGGCGGGCGCCGTCGCACGGCTACCAAACAGCATCTCCGCAAGTTCGTGGTCATCCGTAGCCAGACTGAGCCGGTAGACATACGGTTCTTGAGCAACCCTGTCCGGCAGATGTTGGAACAGATCCCACCGAAGGAAGAAGTAGCGAACGTAGGACCGAACGCTGTCGAGCAAGGCGGCGCGGGCCTCGGCCAGCGTGACGCCGTGCTCACCCAGGTCCAGTTCACGTACCCAGAGGGTATAGCCTCCAGATTCATCTTCTGGAATAACATCGACGAGCAATTCATACGGCGCCAACAACCGTAGCTGCTGCTCACGAGACGACAACACTCCACGTTCGCGTCGACCACGCCGGATGATCACCGGGTGCTCATCACGGACGGCTTCGTCGTACAGCGGACTTAGGTTACGCGCCGTGGTGAGGTTAACCTCACGGATCATGTGCTGCGACTCCGGGGTGCCCACTGGCTGCCCCCTCCAATAAAACGTACAGTCTGTACAGCGTACGACATACTATACCATGGCAAGGCTCCTGGTGTTGCTAGCGCCTCTGGCCCTTGACCTTCGTTCGCGCCTGGGTGAGCTTGAATAGCACGGCTGCCAGGCTGGCGGCTGGTGCATGCTCCTTACCCAGCGCCGTCAGCCGGCGGGTTGCCTCTTGGTAGCACTGCGCATCTTCTCGGTCACCAATCACCCACACCGTGGCAACCGTCTCCGCGGCGTTCATCGTGAACACGATCCGCCAGTCGCGGTCGCCGACAACGATCTTTCTCCACCCGGCGAGGCTCCCGCCCAGAGGTAGTCCCGCATCCTTACCGATATCCTCCAGGCGGATGAGCTTCGCCAGAAACTGGCGCAGATTGCCACTATGCGCGTACCGAAGTAGGTCGTCGACCGCCTCGTCGATGAGCTCGACGCGAATCGGCACCTAGCTGCCGGCCTCACGGAGTTGCTCTCGCGTATAGCCCAGGTGGCTGAGCACCTCATCGAGGCTAGTCCGATGGCTGCCGGTAGTCAACTGCCGCGCTGCCGCCAACGAGATATCGCTCAGGTCGTCTTGGAGCTGTTGCAACTCCTCCAGACGCTGCATGCTCATGACGGCGGCTACTGGCTTGTTATTCCTGAGCACTACGTGATCGTGCCCAGCCTCCGCCTCGCGAATCAACGCGGAGAGGCCCATCTTGTTTGCGTCCGACACCGAGATGAGCGCCGCGGTATCAATTCGGGCCATTCCAACCCCCGTCATCACCTAGAATCCTAGATTGAATTCTACCCCATATCCGATGCCCTTGTGCCCGGTGTTGAACGGTCGATGCTAGCTTGCCGACGCCGCGCCAACCTGCTCAACCACCGGGACGATCTGGCCCGCCCACTGCAGCTTCTGAATGACCTCCTGCCACTGTTGCGGGTGCATGGGGTGTCGGTACACGGGCTGGTAGCCAAGCTCCAGGTAGACCTTGACGGCGCCCAGCCGCCAGTCGTTGGTACTCAGGGTGACGCGGCGGAAGCCGCGCTGCCGGAAGCGATGCAACACGGCCAGGCAGACGGCGTAGCTCAACCGCTTGCCGCGATGGTCGGGCAGCACGCAGACCATGTGCAGGATGCCGGTTTCGGTCTCGGCGTAGTCGGGCAGCCAGGCGCAGGCGGACCCGACTGCCTGCTCGTCGGGCCCGACGGTGATGAGGAACAGGCCGTCGCGATCGAACTGGGGCCGGCCGGTGAGCTCATCCAGCGTCCGTTCCACGGTCCAGGTCCCCATCTCGCCGGTGTTCATCAGCGTAGTCCAGCCGGCCTCGTCACCCGGCCGGTAGGTCCGGAAGGTGTAGCCGGCGGGCAGGGCGGCGAGTACCGGCTCCATCGGGGGGAGTCGCTCCAGGTCCGGTCGCATCATTCTCAAGCTGGGCCGTTGCTCTGACACACTATCCTCCCTGGCCCAGACTCATGCCTGACTCGCGGCGATGGCCGGCCGACGCTGCTGATACTGCGGGATCGCCACCGGCCGGCCGGTGCGGGCTGATTCGGTTGCACACAGGCCGGGCAGACTATACATGATGGCGTCGTACACGTCGACGGGTGGTCTGCTGTTCGCCCTGATGCTATCAAGGAAGTCCCGCACCATGCGCCACTCGGCGGTGCCGTGGCCGCCCAGGCGAGCGGCCGCTGCCAGGCCGGGCGCGTCGGTTCCGATGGGAAGGTGGATCGGCGCCTGAAGGTGCGGAATATCCTTGGACCAGAAGCGCGGCTCGTCGCGCCCGATCCAGCCTGTGTCGAGGGAGGCCCGCGTGCCGAACAGGGTGAGGCGATGCCCGGTCCAGTGGGCGTTGGCGAAGGAGCAGGTGATGCGGACCATGTTGCCGTCGGTGAGCTTGATCAGCGCCGTCTGCAGGTCCGGCGCCGCCGTGTCGAAGTGCGCGCCGCTGCTGTAGCAGGTGACTTCCACCGGATATTGGCCCCCGATCCACAGCAGCGGCCCCAGGCTATGCGTGCAATAGACGATCGGTTCCAGCGTCGCTCGCCAGGTCGGATCGCCCGCGGCGTCGCGCCGGAGCTGGGGGATGTCGTGGATGTACTCGGCCTCGCCGTAGAAGAGCTGGCCGAACGCCCCGCGCTCGAATAAGGTCCGCGCGGTGTCGACGAAGGCCCAGTAGCAGCAGTTCTCGGCCAACATGTACTGCGCGCTGTTGCGCTCGACCGCGCTGATGAGCGTGTCGCACTCCTCCGCGTTGCCAAGGGCGGGGACCTCGGAGAGCACGTGGACTCCGGCGTCCAGTGCAATGACCGCCTGCGGCACGTGGAGCGCGGGCGGCGTCGCAATGACGACGAGGTCCAGGTTGGTGTCGAGCAGCTCGCCCAGCGAGCCGCAGCCTCGCTGCACTTGATGGTCGCGGCACATGCGGTTGACGAGGTCACCGTCGAGGTCGGCGATGGCCACAAGGTCGACATCGTCCATGGCGCGCAGCAGCCGGACAAAGCCGGCGCCGCGGCGGAGACCGATGACGCCGGCGCGCAACGGGGTGGTCTGTCCTACCATTCGATGAGCGTCTTGAGGTGCTGGGCTGGCTGCGCTTGTAACGCTTCGATTGCCGCGACGAACTCGCCCAGTGGCCGTCGGTCGGTGACGATCGGCGACGGGTCGAAGCGCCCTTCCGCCATCCAGCGGGCGATCAGGAGCTGGCTCTCACGGCCC
The DNA here is from genome assembly GCA_937967325.1 of uncultured Chloroflexota bacterium. Taxonomy (GTDB): domain Bacteria; phylum Chloroflexota; class UBA4733; order UBA4733; family UBA4733; genus UBA4733. The sequence goes on along the minus strand of CALBSQ010000158.1, from coordinate 28,109 downwards.
GTCCAGCGCAGGTAGGGCGAGCGGTGGCTGTGGCTGGGGCCAGTAGCGCGTGTGGCGATGATTTCCAGCTCCTTGTGGTAGAAGTCCTTGGTGATGTCCTCGATGGTGATGGGCTGGGTGTGCCAGCTTAGCACGACCACCTTGCCCTGGCTGCGCGCCTGGTCTAGGGCGAGTGGGAAGGTAGCGGCGGTATTGCCGGCGTCGAACACAACGTCGGGACCGTTGCCCTCGGTGATCTCCTGTACCGCCGTCTTGAGGTCGGTTTCCTTCGGGTTGATGGTGTGGGTCGCACCCAGCTTGCGAGCGATCTCCAGGCGGAGCGGGTAGAGGTCCGCCACGATGATGCGGCCGGCCCCGGCCAGCCGCGTCCAGGGTGCCAGCAGCGCACCCATCGGCCCGGCGCCGATGATGAGCACGTCGTCGCCGAGCTCCAGGTGGGCACGCCGGACCGCGTGCAGCGTCGTGCCCGAAAAGGCCTGCGAGATGGCGGCTTCCGGTGCGACGCCGGGCGGGACTTTGGTCCAGGCGTCGGGCGCGATGACCTGGACCTCGCGATAGGAGGTGTAGCTGGCGTAGCGATCGCCAAGCTGGACCCCCCGGACATCCGGCCCGACCTCGACCACCTCACCAACGACCTCGCCGGCCTGGTACTGTGGGAAGCCACGATACAGTGGGTTGCCCGGCTGTCGCAGACGGGGATCCGCGCCGGTGTAGAGCCCGACGTTCTCCATCACCACCGAGCTATAGCGCAGGCGGACCTTGATGCGCCCATGCGCGACGCTTGGCTCGGGCTCTTCCTCGATCCGGCAGTCCTTCGGACCCTTCATGACGATGCTGCGCATGCGTTCTCCCCTTCCGCGCGCCGCTCTTGGCGCGCATACCCGTTTCAGTTATAATCATTTTACTTTACCGGCGCGCGCACATGTGCTGCGCGCCCTTAAGCGCGCGACTGGCTGAACGGTCGGGAGGCCCGGCGGTGAACGACCTGACCGCGGTCGCGGCAGTACCGCGTTCCTTCCAACGCATCGCCCCTGACTATAGCTTCCAGAAGGTGGCGGCGGCCATTCGCGCCGCCATTGTCCGTGGTGAGCTGAGGCCCGGCGATCGGCTGCCGGCGCAGCGGGAGCTGCAGGAGGTCTTCGGCGTCAGCAAAGTGACCATTCTGGGCGCCCTCCGCATCTTGGAGACCGACGGCTTGATCGAGGTCCAGGTGGGCCGCAACGGCGGGGCCGTGGTGGTGGATGGCGCCAATCACTCGCTGAACCGGGCTATTGGCCTGCTGCTGGATATGGAACAGGTCAACCTGGCGGAGGTCGCGGAGTTGCGCGACACGGTCGAGCTGCAGATTGCGCGACTGGCGGCGCGACGGGCCAGTCCCGAGCAGGTGGTACGTCTGGAGGATTTGTTGGCACGTCTGGAGGCAAACTCCCAGGAGACTGCTCCCGTGCCCGATGGCGAGCCCTACGTCGTGCATGATCTGCGATTCCACAGCGCCCTCGCCGATGCTTCCGGCAACCGCCTGCTCAGCGCCTGCATGCAGGTGCTCTACCATCATCTGGTCCGCCACCCGGTGCCGGTCACTCCGTGGCAGCGAGTAGAGTTGAATCGATCGCTCCGCGCGTTGCTTGATCAGGGTATCAAGGCCGGACGTCCTGCCGTCGCGGCCGAAGCCATGGCGACGCATCTGGCCGACAGTTATCGCATCAGCAAAAGCGCCCAAGATGGGCAATGACAATGGCAATGTGGTTTCCATCGAAGGAGCACCGAACCATGAATGGTCCGGCTAACAGGACAAAGCCCCTTCGGGGCTCTTCAAACGGCATTATCGTCCAAATAGATGCACCTGCTGTCAACTAAAGAGCCCCGAAGGGGCTTTGTCCTGTTAGCCTGCCGCTTTAGCGGCAGGTGTTATTCGAAAGGAGATTCGCTCATGTCAAAACAATCTCACCTGGCGCGGTTGAGCCGCAGGTTCCTATTGTCGCGGGCGGCGGGGCTGGCCGCGCTGAGCACGTTAGCCGGCGTTGGCATACTCGCAGCCTGCGGCGGGACAACCAGTCAAGCGACCTCGACGACAGCCGGCAGCAGTGCCGCGGCATCGTCGGCTGGCGCTGCGACATCCGCGGCATCGACGAGTGCATCGGCTCCGGTGGTATCGTCCGCTGCCTCAGTAGCGTCGGCGGCTACCTCAACCGCCGCGCCGACACCGGCGCCTGCGGCCGCCGGGCCGGCCGCGACGCCGACGACTGGCATCGTCGGTACGGGCAGCAAAGCGGCGGTGAAGTTGCAGTGGATGTCCTATTTCAACCCGCAGGACATTAGCCGGCTGAGCGGACAGTTCCTTCCTGATTATGAGCAGTCGCATCCTGGTGTGGCGGTGGAGGTCATCATCGGACCAGGTGGGATCATCGACAGCCAGCAAAAGTACCTGGCGCTCACCGCGGCCGGCGTGCCGCCGGACCTGTTCGGCAACACACGACCCGCCACCAACCTGGCGCAGCAGGGGCTTTTCGCCGACCTCAGTCCGCTCCTTGCCAAGGACAAGTTTGACGTCAGCAAGTACAACCAGCGGCTGTTCAACTATCAGGCCGGCTATAAAGGCGACATCTACGGCTTGCCCCTCTCTGTCCACGCCGAGGCGCCGGCTATGATCTACAACCGAGACCTGTTCCAGAAGGCGAGCGTGCCGGAGCCGCCTGCTGCGTGGGGCGACGACGCCTGGACCTGGGACACGTTCGTCGAGGCCGCCCGCAAGCTGACTGTGACGGGAACGGACGGCAACCTGAGCCAGGTCGGCGTGAACTCGCTGGCCTACAGCGTCCACATCCCCGTCCTCTGGCAGGGCAACTGGGTATCGTCGGACTTGAGCCAAGCCGTCTGCGACTCCCAGGCCATGCAAGACGCCTACACCAGCTATTTCGACCTGAGCCTCAAGTACAAGGTCATGCCCGGCCCCAACTTGAAGGCCCCTCCGGGCGGGTTCCAGGGCGGTACCGTGGCGATGTCGACCATGGGATCCTGGGAATTCGGACCCTACCAGAAGCTGGACACGGTCAACTGGGCGTTCATGCCTTTCCCCAAGGCGACGCGCTCCGTGTACGCCTTCGATCCCAACATGGCCTATGTGGCCCACACGTCCAAGCACGTCGACGAGACCTGGACTTTCCTCAAGTGGCTGGACGACGGCTCGCGCTACGCCTTCTTCTTCAACTTCATGCCGATGATCGCGGCGGACACGGCCACCTGGTCGAAGACCTTCTTCCAGAGCAAGCCCAACGCGCGCACCCAGGTGCTGGTGGACTCGCTGGTGCTGGCCCAATCCATCGACCCGATCTTCCGTGTCAAGGGCGCGGACGCCTTCGTCCGGCAGACCGTCGAGCCGGCGCTGAGCAGCATTGGGGCGGGCAAGGCGGAGGTGCGCAGCACGTTGCAGAATGTCAAAGGGCCGCTACAGCAGTTGGTCGACGCGGCGCCGAAGTGAGGTACTGTCCGCGGATAGTCCACCTGGGACTCGAGCCCGAGGCTGACCCCACGAGGCCGGCAGAAATGCGCTGCCACCGGAGTGCGTGATTCGCGATGGCCGGTGGGTCCTGATACACGTGCATTGAGCGCGACACCGAAAATGATGTTATGGTGGTCCAGTCGGCTTGAGGCGGCTTTGTGGGCTGGGCCTGCCCACGCACGGGCAGGTGGAGGTGTACATGGCGGTCGAAGTTGCGCACTGGCGGTTCACTGCCACCGATTACCACCGGATGGCAGAGGTCGGCATTCTCACTGGTGATGACCACGTGGAACTTATCGATGGGGAGATTGTCAGGATGAGCCCGATCGGCAGAAAACACGTGGCATGTGTCACAAGGGCTGATGCGCTACTTCAGCGGCGGCTGGGCGGCAAGGCCATCGTCTTCGTCCAGAACCCAGTGGCGCTCAGCGAGCACACCGAGCCCGAGCCGGACCTGGCGGTATTGAAGCCGCGCGACGATTTCTACGAGCGTGGGCTACCAACTCCGGACGACGTGCTGGCGATCATCGAGGTTGCTGACAGCTCGCTGGACTACGACCGGTCGGTGAAACTACCAATCTACGCCAGGGCAGGCATTGCGGAAGCTTGGCTAGTGGATATCGAGGGGCAGGCGATCGAACGTCACACCGAGCCAATTGAGGGCTCTTATCGCCTAGTGACCCGTGTTGGTCGGGGAAAAGGGATCGAATCCACCACAGTGCTCGGTCTGGTGCTTCAAGTGGACGCGATCCTCGGCTGAGCCGGCGGAACCTCACCCCCTGGCCCCTCCTCGGCACGGGGAGGGGCCAGGGGCTGCGTTCACTTCTTCAGCGACTGCTGCAGCAGCGCCGTCATGGCCGTCTGCACGCCGTTGAGCAGGTCGCGTGGCTCGCCCTTGCCGGCCAGGGCGTCGCTCTCGGCCTGGCCTACCGCCTTACTGTACTGCGAGGACATCGGCAGGACGGGCCAGAACTTGCTGCCGGCGCTGGCGACGTCGGTGAAGATCTTGAGATACGGCGTCATGCGGTTGTTGGCGCCGATGTTCTTTTGGACCTGCGACACAAAGTCGGGGAAGGTCTTCAGCACGCAGGGGCCATTAAGCGTCTCCGACCCCATGAGCGCCGCCTGATCGTAGAAGGCGTACTTGATGAAGGCCCATGCCTCCGCCGGGTGCTTGGCCCCGGTGGGGATGCCGTAGTCCCAGCCCTGGATCAGGTAGCGGCTGCGGTCCTCCAGAGAGCCGGTGGGCGTCGGCTCATAGGCGATGCCGTACTTGAGGTCGGGGGAGAACTGGTCGAGCGGATCGTAGGCCCAGAAGCCGGTGGTGAGGAAGGCTTGCTTGTTGGTGGCGAAGCCGCTGCCCTTCTTGCTGTACCCTGGCATGCCCTTGGTGAACGCCGCGATCTTGGCCTGGCCCCAACGCTTGGCGAGGGCGACCTCCCACTCCAGCGCCTTGATATTGTTGGGATCATTGGCGGTGAGCTGGCCGCTCTTCTCGTCGTAGAAGCCGCCGCCCATCAGGAAGGCGTTCTGGCTGATGCCAAACGCCGTCGGCGGAATGCCCATCATAGTCAGGTTGCCGGAGGCGTCTGTCTTGTAGAGCTGGTTGGACATGTCTTCCAGGTCTTGTAGCGTCGCCGGCGGCTTCTCAGGATCGAGTCCGGCGATCCTGAAGGCGTCCTTGTTCCAAAACATGGTGATCCAGTCGGAGCCGCCCGGCAGGGCGTAGGTGTGCCCCTGATACTGGACTGCCTGCCAGGTAGCGGGGATGAAGTCTTCCGCCTTCATGCCGGACTGTTTCAGGTAGGTGTCGAGCTGGATTTGCCCACCTTGAAAGGCCATCTCCGGCAAGAAGACGTAGTTGGTGTAGTTAGCGTCGGGCGGGACCCCACCGGCGATGGCGGCCGTGAGCTGCTTCTGGGCATCGGTCATCCACTTCCACTCGACGGCCACGCCGGGGTTGGCCTGCGTGTAGGAGTCGCCGATACGCGCCATGTCCTTGTTAAAGATGTCGCCCCAGTCGGAGTTCCAGACCTGCAAGGTCAGCTTGGCGGAGGCGACGTTGGCGGCCGAGCTGGATGTGGCGGATGCCGATGAAGCCGCCGTGCTGGAGGCAGTCGTGGCGGCGCTCGTCGACGCTGCTTGGGCCGACGTTGTGGCGCTGGCCGACGTTGTGGCGCTGGCTGATGATGCGGCGCTAGCCGACGCCTGGGCCGAGGTCGATGAAGTAGCGGACGCGACCGTTGGCGCCGGCGCTGCCGCGGCGCTGGATGCCGCGGTGGTGCTGCTGGTTGTCGCCGGGGCGCCTGCGCCGCAGGCGGCGAGCAGGGCTGAGCCGGCCAGGCCCAAGCCGCTCCACGCTGCGAGCGTCTGAAGCGCCTGTCGCCTGCTCTTCGGGTGAGATGATGGACTGGGCATAGTTTCCTCCACGGTATTCACGACTATTGCCAGGCTGGTCCTAGCGGGCCACGTCGCGGCAGCTCGCCTGGACAGCAGGCAGGGCACATGCAAGTAGGATACACGCGTAATATATCAACCGCGCTCCGGCCTGTCAACCCGGTCGCCTATTTTTGGTCGACCAGATTCTGGAGCGTGGCGCGCAACCCCTGCATCGTAGTATCGACGGCCTTGCTGCCCTTCCAGAGCTGGTCGAAGGCCGGGCCGATCACGTCCTTGTTCATCGAGGTCCACTTCGGGTGAATCAGGATGTTGTCCGGCGGCAACGCCAGCGGCACGCTCTCGGCGAGCAGTTGTGGGCGGGCGTTGGGGAACGCCTTGAACGTTTCCTGTGCCCAGGGCGCCACGTCGGCGTTGACGGCAGGCATGCGGGTCATGAAGTTCGACAGCCGCGAGCCCTGGATCAGCCACTGCAGGAATTGCCAACTCTCTTCGCGGTGCTTCGTGCCTTGGACGAGGGCCAGCGCCACCGGGCCCATGTCGGGCGAGGCTGCCTTGGCCTTGGGGAAGGGCATGAAGGCCCAGTCCAGGCCCTTGGCCGGGTCGCCCACGTAGGTGCTCACTTCCCAGCCGCCCATCGTGCTGATGGCTGCCTTCTGCTTGAGGAACAGACTGATGTCCCCGAAGAGGGCCTGAGTCTCCCCTTGCTGTGGCGTCACGTGCTGCTTGCGCACCAGGTCGAAGTAGTCAGTGTAGGACTGGATCGTCTCCGGCGAGTCGCACACGATCTTGGTAAAGTCCTCGGACAGCCAGTTGCCGCCGTAGGGGATCGGATAGTCCATGAAGTAGCCATAGTCGCCCAGGCCAAACTGGCTGATCTTCCCATCCGCCCCTTTCTTGGTCAGTCGCGACAAGTTATCCACCCACTGCGGCCAGGTCCACGTATTGGCAAACGTATCCGCCGGCTCGGGCACACCGGCTGCCTGGAACAACTGGCGGTTGTAGAGCAGCGCCAGGGCGTTACCGCCGAAGCCGTGGGGGAGCATGTAGAGCTTGCCCTGGAAGCGCCCCTTGTAGTCCAGCATCTTGGGATTGAACTGATTCAAGTCGTACTTGTCGCGCGCTACCAGGTCGTCAAGGGTTTGGACGACCTGGAGCTGGGACAGGTTGCGCGCCGTCCCTAGATCCCAAAGCACGTCCGGCGGCGTCCCGCCGGCCAGGAGGGTCTGCAGCTTGGTGATGGCGTCGACCGTCGCTCCCGGTTGGGGGAGAATCGTCACCTGGACGGTCGGGTGGGCGCTGCGCCAGGGAGCCAACAACTTCTGATCCGCCGCCTTGAGCTGCGTCGCATCGAAGTAGATGTAGAACTCGAGCGCCGTCCCGGCGCCAGTCACGGCAGGCGCGCTGGCGGACGCTGCGACCGTCGCGCTCGTCGCGGCGGCCGTGGTCGCGGCGGTGGGCGCCACCGTTGGCGCGGCGCTGCTAACGGCGCTGGAGGCGGCCGCCGTCGTGGCAGGCGCCGAGGATGTCACAGCGGCCGCGCTGCTCGCCGCCGTGCTGCTGGCCAGACGGGTCGACGCGCCGGCTGTGGACGCGGACGATGTGCTCGCGCCGGCTCCGCCACAGGCCGCGAGCGCCAAGCCGCCCAACGCGGCCAGACCGACCGAACGAAGCGCTTCACGACGGGAGATGGTTGCGGTGGTACGAGTCAGCATGGCTGATCCCCTCTCGTGCGGAGCGTCACTTTACGTCGTAGGCGCCGCGAAGGCAACGCCGCCGACCGTGGCCGGGCTTCACCTGGCGCGGTGTGATGCCCGTACGAACGATGCTGCGAAACGATTATAACCAAAACGTCCGCGCTCGACAAGGGCGGGTACTTCGTGTAGCCTCACTGCGTCGACCGACAGATAGGGAGGGACTGCGTGGGGCGGCTACCAGGCCGGGTGGCGATTGTTACTGGCGGAGCGTCCGGCATCGGCCAGGCGACGGCCACGCTGTTTGCCAAGGAAGGCGCGCGGGTCGTTATCGGCGATCGCAACGACCAGATGGGCGAGGAAACCGCCGCCGCGATTCGCGGCCTCGGCGGCGAGGCGCGTTTCGTCCACGCCGAAATCACGCGTTCGGCAGATGTCCGGAAAGTGGTGAAGGATGCGCTGGACACGTTCGGTCGCCTGGACGTCGTGGTGAACAACGCCGCCATCGCCGGTGGGGACGGTGTGCTGGAGATCGATGAGGCCGGTTGGGATCAGGTGCTGGCCGTGGTGCTCAAAGGTCCGTTCCTCTTCATCCAGGCGGCGCTGCCGGCGATGCAAGCGCAAGGAAGCGGCAGCTTCGTCAACATCGCCTCGGTCAACGGTTTGATGGGGCTGGGCGAAGAGGCATATAGCGCCGCCAAAGCCGGTCTGATCAACCTGACCCAGAACGTCGCCACGCGCTACGGCCGGCAGGGCATCCGCGCCAACGCCATCTGCCCCGGCACCGTCCACACGCCTATCTGGCAGAAGGTACTGGAGACGAGCCCCGACGTGTTTGAGCGGCTATCGCGCTGGTACCCGCTCGGCCGCGTGGGCGAGCCGGAAGACATTGCCCGTGCGGCCCTGTTCCTGGCCTCCGACGAGGCTTCCTGGATCACCGGGGCGGTGCTGCCCGTCGACGGCGGCCTGACGGCGGGCCTGCACCGGATGGCGGTGGAGCTGCAGGGGGAGGGGGAGCCGGGGCGATGAGGCGATGAGGCGATGAGGCGATGAGGAGAATCGGTGACGGGTAGGCCCGTTGCGAATTCCGCAATCGCGATGTATGCGGTCGGTCACCGATCTGTGGCCACCGTCGCCACTGCTCCTCATCGCCTCATCGCCTCATCGCCCCGGCTCCCCCGCAGCACCGTCGAGAACCACTGGTGGATCAGCTCCAGGCGCTCAGTCGCCCGGCTGCCGTGGGTGCCGTCGTGCTCGTGGTTCTGGTGAGCGACGCCCAGCTCGGTCATGCGCTTGCTGAGGATGCGATGCCCCAGGTGCAGGTCGTGCTCGTCGCGGAAGCCGACGTCGAGGTAGATGCCGCGATAGCGGCGCAGGTTCTCAGCAAAGGTGTAGACGGCTCGGATGGGGTCGTAGGGCAGCCAGCGGTCCCAAACCGCGGGGATCAGCTCGCCGGTGGGATAGACCATGGGCAGATCGACGTAGAAGGGCGGGTTGTCGCGGTTGGGCGAGTAGGCGGCGGCCAGCCCATAGGCGAACCAGCTCCAGGTGTTGCCGGGCAACGGCCCGTTCGGCCCGTCGGGCTGACAGGCGTTGAGGAACTTTACCAGCCAGGCGACATGGCTGACCTCCATGTAGATGTCGGCGCATTGCACCGCCAGGGCGCCGAACACCTCGGGGTGGCGGGCGCCGATGTTGAAGGCGCCGATACCGCCGCTGGAAGCGCCGACGAGTCCGCGCCCTTCCGGCGACGGAATCGTGCGATAGCGCCCGTCGACAAGGTGCACCACCTCCTCAGCAACGTACCGGTCGTAGTCGCCCTGCACGTCGTTTCCCACCCACTGCGAGCAGCCCCAGCGGTTGGCGCCGTCGGGGAAGACGTGGATCATCTCGGCGCTTCGACCGCCGCGGATGCTCTCCTCGGCCATGTCGCGGAAACAGCGCCAGCGTGGCCCGGCGTTCGTGGTGAAGTCCAGGGTCGACGCGAGGGCGCAGCCGCCGAAGCCGTGCAGGTGGTAGACGGTCGGGTAGCGCCGCGTGGATTCGCGATAGCCCGGCGGCAGATGGACGACCAGGTTGCGGTCGGCCGGATCTCCCAGCACGTTGCCTTGCAGGAGGTTGCTGTGGATGGTCTCCACGACGTAGTCGAGCATGGTGGTTTCTCCTTGTGACGAACCAGGGATCACGACTGGTTCTACCATGGAGGGTAGCAGTCGTACGTCCGGGATGTCAGGGGGCGGACCCTCACCCCCGGCCCCTCTCCCGCTCGGCGGGCGAGGGGTGCCTCCACGGCGAGCACGTCGGCAATTCCTGGCAACCGTCGTGGGCGCTGCCGCGAAGGAGAACAATCGTCGCCGCCCAAGCTCCCCTCGCCCGCTTGCGGAAGAGGGGCCGGGGGTGAGGGTCCGCCACCAGCCGATGTCACAGACAGCCACCCAAGGCGCCGGTGTGCCGCTGCTGACTACCCTCCCGGGATGTAGAGCCGGCGGTCGCTGACCGGTAACGTCACACGAGCGCCACCCTGGAGGTGGCTGTGCGCCAGGCCGAACTGCACCTCCACGCTCGGCAGCGTCACTTCCAGGTTCCCGGCGGTACGCTGGCCGGTCTCCAGCTCGCGAATGATGTCGCGGATGGTGCAGACGGTCGGGCTCTCTCCTTGTGGGCGCATGGTCGTCTCCCGCACCTCCTTGCCGCCCCTGTGGACTCGGCGGACCAGGAATGTGTCGCCGTTGTCCCAGGCCAGCGCTCGCCCCTCGGTACCTTGTACTTCGATGTCGAAGGGGCCGGGCACCGGCAGGAAATGGCCTTCGGCGCCGCCGGCGTAGCCGACGTGAAAGGTACCTACCATGGGATCAGCGATCTCGCTGCCCGGCGGCGGGAGGAAGCGATGGCCGGCTGGGTCGTAGGTTGGCAACCCTCGCGCCGGGGCCTTGTGCAGCGGGTCGCCCGGCTCGATCAGCCGGCCTTCTACCCAGAGCGGCTGTGGATCGCCGAGGAGCATGGCGACCAGGTCCAGCGTGTGGGGGTGGTGCTTGATCAGGTCAGTGTAGAAGGACATCACGGCGGCGCGCGGCTCGCCGATGTCGCCACGAGCGATGGCGTCGCGCAGCCGCCGGTAGCCGTCATGGTGGCGGCGCATCGCCCCCCAGTTGAAGGCGACGTGATGGGCGCGGCAGGCCGCGGCGATGGCGTCGGCCTCGGCCAGCGAGGCGCACAGCCCCTTTTCCGCGTAGATGCCGCGGACGCCGTGTTCGGCCGCGAAGACGATCGGCTCGGCGCGGGCGAATGTCGGTGTGGTCACGCTGACGATGTCCGGCCGCTCCCGCTCGATCATCTCTCGGTAGTCGAGATAGGTGTTCTCGACGCCGAAACGCTGGGCGAAGCGGCGCAGCCGCGCCTCACCGCGGTTGGCGACGGCCGCCACTTCCGTCTCAGGGATCGCGGCGTAGGCGCTGAAGTGGCCATAGGGCTTGGAGAAACTCCCCGCCGGAATCTCATCCTCGATCAGGCCGCCCATGCGGCCGCTGCCAATAATGGCGACACGATATCTCGCGCTCATGCTCTACCCTCCAACGACGCTGATGGTCGCTTCCGCGCTGTAGTGTAGACCATTGTCCGCCGGCGGCTCAGGTGCGTGGCAACGGCAGCACCACCTTGGCGCTACCGCGGGACTGGGAGAGGAGCGCCGCCAGTAGGATCTCCAGTGTGTCGCGCGCACGTTGCGGCGGAGAGCTGCTGGCGGCCCCATCGCGGACCATGTGCGCCAGCTCCAGCACTGCTGGGACCAGGTTCGGCCCCAGGTCGGCGGGCGGCGGCTCGGTCCAGGGGACGGGCGCCTCGCGCGGCTCACCCTCGGGCGTCTCCGCCTTCCAGGCGGCCCCGCCCGTCTGGGTCAGCCAGTAGCGCCCGCTCGGGCCAATGAGGTCGAGCTCGTAGATGGCGACTGTCCCCTTGGCCGCGTTCAGGATGCCGCGCACGCCGTTGGCGAACTCGACGATCAGGGTGGTCGCCGGGTCGAGCATTGGATCCTTACCGCCTTGCCCGTGATACTCCGTGCCGTAGTCCTCGAAGCCGCGCTCGTGGGCCGCGATCACCCATTCGGGTCTGGAATCGGCGAAGTAGGCCATGGCGTCGACCATGTGGGTGCCGTTGCGGAAGAGCATCGCGCGCCGGCCGCCCATGTGGACGACGACGCGGGTGAGGCCGCCGATCTCTCCCGCCTGGATAGCCCGACGAACGGCCTGGAACGACGGCCACCAGCTCCGCGAGTGGTCGACGGACATCCTCGTCCCGTTGCGCTCCACGGTCTCGATCATCCGGTCGGCGTCGCGTAGGGAGCTGGCGATGGGCTTCTCGCAGAGGATGCCGCGCACTCCGGCGTCAGCAGCGGCGCAGACCGGGTTGGCGTGGTAGTCGTCCGGGGTCGCCACGCTTACCACGTCCAACTGTTCCCGCTCCAGCATCTGCCGGTAGTCGCGATACTCCCGCACTGTGCCGCGGGCAACGCCGGAGCGCTCGTAAAAACGAGCGAGCGCATCCTCCTGCAGGTCACAGATGGCCGCCAACGCATATTCCGGCGCATGCGCATAGGCGTAGCCATGCGCCGCCCCCACGCCGCAGCCGATGACCGCCGCGCGTAGCGTGTCCTGAGCCATCCCGAATCCTTCCCACTGGCCGCCGACGCTGACCGCTCCGAATCATACACGCGATTGGCCCGCGATCAGGCCGATCGGCGGCCCGCCTGCGTCTTGCGGCGCAGCTCCTCACGCCATACTCCATTCATCCTGATCGTGGGGAATGATGCGAATGCCCATGGTCAGCCCCCTTTCTGCCGCTGGTAGCCGCGACGCTCGCGCGCTACACCAATTCCTCGCCGAACGGCGTGTCTGGCGGGTACTCGACCAGTTGCAGCGCGGACGACGGTGCGAAGTATTGGACGATGGGGCCGCGGCGCGGCATCGCGGAGCGGTTGGGTCCGGAATAGTGGAGGATGAGGGCGTGGAAGAGGGCCACGCTCCCTGCCGGGGCCGGAACCTGCACCACTTCCGTTGCTGGGTAGAGGTCCTCGTTCCAGCGATCGGCGGAGCGGTTCATTGCCAGCAGCCCTCGCCGGTGGCTGCCTGGGACGAAGCGCAAGCAGCCGTTCTCCGTCGTAGCGTCATCCAGGTAGGTCTGGGCCGCGATGAGTGGGGCATCGGCGAAGGAGAGACCTGGCCCAAGCGCTAGCAGGCGCTCCCGCTCAGCCGCGTCGACGTAGCTCCAGAGATCCTGGTGCCATTCCTTGGCCGTGCCTTCGTGGGGCGGCTTCAGGAATACCTTGGTGTGGTGGAAGCGGATGTCGTCGCCGAGCAGGTCGCGCAGCGCCCCCAGGACGACCGGCTGGCGCACCAGCTCCGCGCCGGCGATCCAGTAGCGCGTGAAGTGGTTGATGTTGCGCAGGGCCGACGTGTCCTTGTCGGCCACAAAGTCGGCCGTCCGACGTTGCGGATCGCGCCGCAACAAGGCGTCGAGCGTCGCCCGCAGACGCGCCAGATGCGACTCGTCAATCACCCGTTCCAGCAGCAGAAAGCCGCGCTCCTCGAACGACGCCACCTGGGCGCCGGTGAGCGTACGCGGCGCAGACCGAGTCAACATGGCATGCCTCTCTCTTCGTTCTCGCAGGTATCTGTCCGTTCAGAGCGGGACGGTATCTCGCCGGTGCAGCGCCGTCAACATAAGTTTGCAGAGGAAGCCGGCGGCGCTCGTGGGGCAAATCCTTGCGGGCAGGGCGCGCAGGCTATGCTAGCGTTGCATACGGAGGGAGGACATGCTGGCCCGCCAACGCTTGCGCCTCGGGCTGATCGGCTGCGGCGAGATCGCCGCGCAGATCGCTCAAGGCATCGCCGCATCCGCCTACGCCGAGCACGTCATGGTCATGGACATTGAGGAGCGCCTGGCCAAGATCCTTGGCCAGACCTACGGCGTGCCGTACACCACAAGCGTCGAGGAGCTGCTGGCCAACAAAACCGTGGACGCGTGCTCCGCGGTCCGCGGTCAGGACCCCTTCGAGGGGCAGTACCGGATCTACGGCGACGCAGGGCAGATCATCCGCGGCAGCCCGCCGCGCATCTTCGTTACCAACGCCGTCGCCGGTCTCCAGCCCGGCGTGTGGCACGGGCGTTCATCACGGTGGCCTACCGATCAGGGCAGGAGCACCGTACGATCGAGCTAGGTGGAGCGTCCAGCAGGTCCGGTACCGCTGGCGACTAAAGTCGCGCCTACCACCGGGCGAAGCCCGACACTACGCTCTTCGCGAGCTGGATCCTGCCGGCCATTCCGGCGTGGCTCCGGCCCCGGGGCGAGGGCCTTTTCGTCACAATGGCTATGCCGGGGCGGCGACTGCGCACCCACAAGTGGGTACCCGCCGCCAGAGCACCCGACTGCGGTCGGGACGAGATGCGAGGTAGGTCCCAGGCCAGGTAGACGCGATTCCCCTGGAGGCGTCCGCCGCACCGCAGTGCCGTGCTCTGGCGGCAGACCGCAGCCCCCGCCCCGGCGCCCCCGCTGGATATGCTAGCCGGGGTAACGAAAAGGCTCTACAGCAGGCGGTTCCCCGGTTGACGCGAGGCGGCGGTAGAATCACGCGCATGGAGGGCGACGTGGCAGGCGAACGGCTGGCAGGCAAGGTGGCCGTCGTGACGGGCGGAGGCTCGGGGATGGGCGCGGCGTCCGCTCGGGCGCTGGCGCGGGAGGGAGCGCGGGTCGTCGTGGCCGACCTCAACGGTCGAGCGGCCGAACAGGTCGCGGGCGAGATCGTGGACGCGGGCAGCCAGGCGCTAGCGGTCCAGGTCGATGTGGCGCGGCCGGCGGAGGCGCGACGGATGATCGACGTCGCCGTGCGCGCCTACGGGACGGTCGATGTCCTGTCCTGCATCGCCGGGGTCTTGCGGACCTCCAAAGTACTGGACATTGTTGAGGAAGAGTGGGACCTGGTCCTCGGCGTTAACCTGAAGGGGGTGTTCTGCTGCGCGCAAGCGGCGTTGCCGATCATGCGCGCCCGGCGCGCCGGCAAGATCGTCATCCTGGCCTCCCTGGCCGGTCGGGCGACGAGCACGCTGGGCGGCGCCCACTACACGGCCTCCAAGGCGGGCGTGCTGGGGCTGATGCGCCACCTGGCGCGCGAGCTCGCCCCCGACGGCATCAACGTCAACGCCATCAATCCCGGCATCATCGACACGCCGATGGTGCGCGCCCACGCCAGCCCCGAGCATCTAGAACGAGTCATTGCCCGGATTCCGTTCCGGCGGATGGGGACGCCCGAGGAGGTGGCCGACCTGGTCGTGTTCCTGGCCTCGGACGAGTCGGCCTACATCACCGGGGCCGCCATCGACATCCACGGCGGCGAGCTCATCATCTGAGGCGCGAGCTACTCGCGTAGCCGGCGCCCTTCGGGGTCGAACAGCGGCTCCTTGGTCGCCGTGGCCGGGAAGCGGTCGCCGAAGTACTCCACGTCCACGGCTGTCCCAGGCTCGGCGAGGTCCTCGGGTAAGTAGCTGTAGGCGATGCTGTGCCCGACGCTGTAGCCGTGGTTGGCGCTGGTGACGTAGCCCACCACTCGCTCTTCGTGCAGCACCGGCTCTTTGCCAAGCGCGACGGCTTCGGGATCGTCGAAGATGAGGCAGCAGAGCTGTCGCCGTGGACTGTTGGCCTGGCGTTGGAGCAGCGCCTCCTTGCCCAGGAATGCTCCCTTCTTCCGGCTCACGGCGAAGCCGAGCCCAGCTTCGTACGGGTCGTACTCGGCGTGGATGTCCTGCCCCCACAGCCGGTAGCCCTTCTCCAGCCGCAGCGAGTCGAAGGCGCCGAGGCCGGCGGCGACGATGCCGTCCGGCTGCCCGGCCGCCCGGAGCGCATCCCACAGCGCCAGGCCGTACTCCGTAGGTGCGTAGAGCTCCCAGCCCAGCTCGCCCACGTAGGAAACGCGGACAGCCAGAGTAGGGATGTAGCCGATGGCGATCTGCCGGGCGCTGAAGTAAGGGAAGGCCCCATCGGATAGGTTATCGGCGCAGACTCGCTGGAGCACGCCGCGGGCGCGCGGGCCCCACAGCCCGACGCAGCAGTAGGTCGAGGTCAGGTCAGTGATTTCCACCGCGCCCCCTTCCGGCAGGTGGGTGCGCAGCCAGGCCAGGTCGTGCGGTCCGGAGGCGCCTCCGGTGATGATCAGGAAGCGATCCTCGGCCAGCCGGGTCACAGTCAGGTCGCAGCGAACGCCGCCACGCTCGTTCAGCATAGCAGTGTAGGTCACCTTGCCGACGGGGCGATCCATCTGGTTGCTGCACAGATGCTGCAGAGCGGCCAGGGCGTCGGGACCGCGGATCTCGAGCTTGGTGAAGGGAGTGAGGTCGAACAGGGCGACCCGCTCCCGCGTGGCGAGATGCTCGGCGCCGAATACGGGCGACCAGTGGCGGGCGGCCCAGCCGGAGCGCTCCGGCCAGACGCGGCCCTGCGCTCGGTAGTCCTGTAGCAACGGCTCGTTGGCGCGGAACCACTGGGGACGCTCCCAGCCGGCGCCCTCGACGAAGACGGCGCCGAGCGCCTGCTGGCGGGCCCAGAAGGGGCTGCGCCGCAGGTTGCGCGGCTCCTCGATGGGCTGGAGCGGGTGGATGACGTCGTAGACCTCGACGTACTGCTGGTTCGAGCGCGCTCGGATATGGGAGGGGGTGAGGGCGTGGGCGTGGAAGCGGTTGAGGTCGCACTCGCGCAGGTCGATGCTGGGCGCGCCCTCTACGATCCACTCGGCCATGGCACGTCCGATGCCGCCGGCGTGGGTGATCCAGACCGCCTCCGCGACCCAGAAGCCGCGCACGTCGGGCGACTCGCCCAGCAGGGAGAAGCCATCCGGCGTGAAGGAGAACAGCCCGTTGAAGGTCGAGGCCAGCGGCGCCCCTCGCAGCGCCGGCAGCCGCTCCGCGGCGTCGACCAGCGACTGGGCGAAGTGCTCGGGCGTGAAGGGCCAGATGGCGGGGTGGTCGTCCGCCGGCAGCGCCTCGACGGTAACCGGCAGCGGGTCGTGACGGTAGGAGCCGAAGCCGTAGCAGTCGCCATACTGCCGGAGGTAGAGATCCTTGTCCTGGTGGCGCAGGATGGGATGCCGCACTTCTGCCGCCTCGCCGGCCAGCTCGGGCAGCGGGCCGGTGCGAGCGAAGAGGTGCTGCATCGGCATCAGGGGGATCGGCACGCCGGCCATCCGTCCGACAACCGGACCCCAGATGCCGGCCGCCGCCACGACGACCTCGGCGTCGACGCGGCCTGCCGCCATCTGCACCCCGCCTACGCGTCCCAGCTCCACGTTTATGCCGGTCACCCGGGTGTGTGGGTAGAAGGTCGCCCCGCGCTGCTGCGCGGCCTTCGCCAGCGCCTCCGTGATGATAGCCGCCTTGACGACGCAGTCGGTCGGGACGTAGAAGGCGCCGTACAGGTCGTCGGTGCGCAAGATGGGGACAAGCCGCCCGGCCTCGGCGGGGTCCAGCAGCGTCGCCTCCAGCCCCCAGGCGCGCGCCAGCCCGAGCCGCCGCTTGAGCTCCTGCCAGCGCTCGGGCGTCGCGGCGATCTCCAGGCTGCCGACCTGGAAGAAGGCTGGCCGGTCTGCCGGCTGCACCTCCCGGTAGAGATCCACGCTCCATTGGGCCATTTGGCAGACCGCCTTGGACGGGTTGGTCTGGAACATCAAGCCAGGCGCGTGCGACGTGGACCCCCAGTTCTGGAAGAGCGGACCCTGGTCCAGGACGACGACATCCCGCCAGCCGAGCCGTGTCAGGTGATAGGCCAGGCTACAGCCGACGATGCCGGCCCCGATGATTACCACACGCGCGTGCGACTGCATCGCCATCTCCTCAGTATGGATCGACTCGGCCGGGCTAGTCCCGACATCATTCAAACTAGGAAACGGCACTCACAGCGGGGACGCCCGGGGGCGGCGACTGCGGTCTGCCGCCAGAGCACGGCACTGCGGTGCGACGATCGGCTCCGGGGGAAACCGCGGCCCCCACACCGGACGCTGGCCCTTCATTCCGACCCGACCGCGGTATCCCTCGTCCTTTGGACGGCCTCGCAACTGAACGGGACCGCAGTCCCCCGATCGCTTAGCCGCGGGTACCCGCTTGCGGGTGGGCAGTCGCGGCCCCGGCGCCCCCGCCACCTCGGCTATTTCCTGCTTTCACTGCGGTCGCCCCCCCAAGGCATCCCATCACTCCCCGTAGCTCGTCCTATCTGAAGCATGTTGACGCTAGCTTGCTCCGGCCCGGCGGCGCTCCCAGTGCTGCTCCGTCTCGCTCATCGGGGCCTGGGGATGGGCCTCCCAGACTGGCTGCTCCCGATACTTGCCGAGGGCGCGCGCCATCTCGCGCAGGTGGCTGCCGATGGTCCCGCAGCAGCCGCCGATGTAGTTCACGCCCATCTGCTGGGCGCGGCGGGCGAACTCGCCCATTTCGTAGCGGGTGAGCTGGAACGGCTCCAGCTTGTCCGGGAAGGCCGGCGAGCCGGTGAAGAAGGGCGTCTCGGCGCTGCAGCGGAAAGCGACCGGCTGCGCCGCCAGGAATCCATCGGTGGCGGCGCGCATCTCGCCGATGATCGGGTACATCCGCTCGGGGTCGCGCATGCAGTTGGCCCCGACGATGTCCGCTCCCTTGTCGCGCAGGCGGCGAGCGGCCTCGCCGGCGGTGACGCCGTCGTCGAGGGTGTGGCTGTCGCGGAAGGAGAGCGTGATCATCGCCGGCACGGTGGTCTTCGCTTTGATACGCTCCAGACAGAGCAGGGCCTCGCCGAAGTGGAAGAACGTCTCGCCGATGAAGAAGTCGACTCCCTCCTGCGCCTCGATCTGCTCGTCGAACATGCCGGCGACGAGCGAGCGGGAGGCAGGGCTGTCCGCCTGCCACTTCCAGGTGGCGGACAGGTCACCTGCCACCAGCGCGCGGTCACCGGCGACCTCGCGCGCCAGCCGCGTCGCCTGTTGATTGATGGCGAAGGTCTGGTCGGCCTGGCCGACGGTGGCCAGCTTCTCGCGGCTGCCGTAGAAGGCCATGACCTGGAGCACCTCGGCTCCGGCGTGCAGCATCTCCTCGTGCATGGATCGCACCGCATTGCCGTGCGCCACCACCACCTCCGGCGTGAAGGCGCCGGTGACCACGTAGCCGCGCCGTTCCAGCTCGACGATGTAGCCGCCATCGCCGAGCACGACGCCATCGCGCAACTGCTCGAGGATCGGTTTCGCCATGCGCATCTCCTTTGCGGGCCTCAGCCAATGTCGGTGGTTTTCGAGGTGCGTTCGCACTCGAGTGTGGTCGAGGGTACACCGATGGCGGGTGGCTTGTCCAGCGCCTCGCGACGCGCTGGCGCGCCGCAAACTAGCGCGGAGCAAGCGGGCGTCGGGCGAGTGGGGGCGCTGGACAGCGGAGCGCGGGCGTCCCGCCCGCCCCGGTTGCCCAGTGGGGAGGCGCCTATCCTTTCGGGGGAGGCTACCGGGCAGTCAGACGACCGGGCGGGCGGGGCACCCGCGCTCCGTCTAGATCGTCGTCCGGTCGCTGCATAACTCTGCGTCACACCCGCGGCGCACCGGCGCTTCGCCCACTCCGTAGTTGGTCAGCGGACCCCCCGGTGGTGCGCCGCCGCCCGCGCGGATGAAAGTCCCCTCTCCAGCTTGCTGGGAAGGGGTTGGGGAGGGGCATTTTCAGAGCAGACGGCTCAGTGTCCCGCGCTCGTATAGTGGCGCAGCTCGTGCTGGAACACGGCAAGGGCGAACGCCATCCAGAGCACGCCCGCCAGCGGCGCGCAGTAGGCGACGATCGGCGGGACCTGGAGCGCCGCGGTTCGCCCGAGCAACACCGCCGCCGGGAAGTAGGCCGTGAACGCCACTGGGATCCCGAATGTCAGGACGAACTGTAACGCGGCGCTGAAGATGCCCAGCGGATAGGTCCCGAAGTCGCTGAAGATGTCGTCCATGATCGCCATCAGCCCGGTCACCCGCAGCGCGCGGAAGGACAAGGAGACGATCAATACCCGGATCGCCGGCTCCAGCAGGGCGCCGCCGACGAGCGCGAACAGCAGGTAGAGCAGCGCCCACGGCGTCCAGTCTACATGCACCAGTTGATTGGCGGCCAGAAAGAGGGCGGGGCCGCCCAGCACCTCGCCGAAGGCCGACAGCGGCACGCGCTCGGTGAGCACCTGGAGCAGCGGCGAGGCCGGGCGCACGAGGTAGCGGTCGAACTCCCCCTGGCGCACCCTGGACTCCGGGCCCCAGAGGTTGCCCGTTCCTAGCCCGACTAACCCGTGCATCGTGACCCGCAAGCCGTAGAGGAAGGCGACATCGCCGAGCGTCCACCGCGCGATGGCAGCGAAGCGGGCCAGGATCACCCAGATCAGGACGAACCCGGTGGCCTCGCGCACAAAGCCAAAGAGCATCGTCAGCAGGAAATCGGCGCGGTACTCCATCCCCCCACGCAAGCCCGCCAGCCACAGACTGGCGGCGATGCTGAGCGACCGCACCCTAGCCTCCCTGGATCACGACGCGGCGGATGGCTCGCCGCCACATCAACCAGGCGATCGCGATGAGCACCACGACCCAGACCAGTTGGACGCCGAGCGCCCGTGGAATCTCCTTTGGCGCCACGTTGCCCATGTAGAGCGAGAGGGGGATGAACGCCTGCGCCTGGAATGGCAGCAGATCCGCGACGCGCCGCAGCCACGCTGGAAAGAACCCCAGCGGTACCAGCGCGCCGGTGAAGAACTGACTGACGTAAAGGTAGATCGCTATGACGCCCTGCGTTTGCAGCGTCCAGAAACCGACCAACCCGATCACCAGGCCGATCAGGACGGATACGAAGTAGCCTAGCACGAAGCTGACCAGGTAGAGCAGGCCCGCGGCCAGCGACGCCGGCGAAACCAGTCCCCCCAGTTCGAAGGCGAGCGGGACGGCGAGCAGCACGAACGGGAGCAACGAGGCAGTCCCGCCAAGCTGGTGCGCGAGCAACTGGCCGAGGAACGGCGCCGGCCGCGCCAGATCGAGCGCGATCTTCCCTTCCCGCACCCGCTCCCGAATGTAGTCCGCGACGAGCGGGGACATCACCCAGACTTGCAGCTGGGCCAGGGTGATGAAGGCGATCACCTGGCCCAGCGCCACGCCATCGACCACCCCCTGGCCGGCATACACGGCGGTCCAGATGACCTTGAGCAGGCAGACCCGGAGGAGGATACGCAGCACCTGAAACGCGAGGTTGAGCCATAGTCGGCTCATACCCTTACCCGCCGTTCCGCGTAGATCTGCCTGATCACCGGTTCGAGATCCGGCTCCGCGATCGCCAGGTCGCTGATCGGGTAGCGCGCCGCGATGCTGGCGATCAGGGCTGGCGCCGGCGTCGCCGTGGGATCGAAGCGCAGCCAGACCTTGCCCTCCTCTTGCTTCATGATCTCCACACCCGGCATGTCGATCATCGGAGCGGCGCCAAGAACCTCGGCCTGCGCGCGGGCGATAGCTTCTGGAACAAACTGCACCACCAGCAGGCGATGGGGGGCGTATTCGGCCTGGAGACGCTCCAGCGAACCGTCGTAGAGCAGTTTGCCTCGGTCGATTAGCAGGACACGCCGGCAAAGCCGCTCGAAATCGCCGAGGTCGTGGGTGGTGAGGACGATCGTCGCGCCCTGCTCGCGATTCATCTCCTCGATAAAGATGCGGACCTGCTCCTTCGCCAGCACGTCGAGCCCAATCGTCGGCTCATCGAGGTAGTTGATGCGCGGGTTGTAGAGCATCGCGGCCACGAGATCGCTGCGCATGCGCTGGCCGAGGCTGAGTTGGCGCACGGGGACGGTGAGAAACTCGTCCAGGCCGAGCAGCTCCCGAAAGCGGTCGAGATTCCGCTCGTAACGGTGTCGCTCAACCCGGTACATCTTGGCGACGAGCCTGAACGACTCGATCAAGGGCAGATCCCACCAGAGCTGGCTACGCTGGCCGAAGACGACGCCGATGTTCAAGGTGTTGCGCTCGCGCGCCTTCCATGGCACGAGGCCGGCGACCTCGATCTGGCCGGAGGTCGGCACCAGGATCCCGGTCAGCAGCTTGATGGTGGTGGACTTGCCGGCGCCGTTCTCCCCGAGGTAGCCGACCAGCTCACCCGCGTCGAGGCTGAAGCTGATTCCCGCCACGGCCTGCTTGATATCGTACTGACGTGTGAATAGCGTGCGCACCGCGCCGGTCAGCCCCGGATGCCGCTTCGGGCTGCGAAACTCCTTGACGACATTGTCGAGCCGAATTATGGACACCACTGACTCCTCGCGCGTTTGGAGTGGTGACTGGCCGCCGAGCTCCGAGCGGCTCAGCCGACGATTCATCCGTGTGGCTTGTTCGCCGTCAGTTGGCATCGTGCCGATTCTAGCGACTCTTCCCGCACGGCACGCGACCGAGCAGTGCGGCTGGCGAGCCCGGCCGTTCGCCGGCGGCCTGGTTAGTGGGCGCGTCCAGGCGACGCAGCCCGGGGGCGCTGGGGGCCGGATGCGCCGCGAAGGTGTGCGATGTCAGCTTGGTTCCGCCACTCCCGCGGCCGTGCCGTGGCGGCCAGGTTAACCATTGAGCATGCGCGCCTGCTATCGGATAATCTAGGCAGTCTCGCGCGTGGAGGGTGCCATGCATCGGCAAACCCGAACGTTCGGAGTAGGGGGTGGAGGTGACGTAACAATGGTCGATATGTGTGACCTGAGCCCAAACGCCCCAGTCGTCTTGGATGCCCTCACGACCCTGGGCCTGCCGCGCCCGCGTCCGGTGCATCCGGCGATCGTGTCCGCCCGCGCGTCGATCGAAGCGACGCTGCGCAGCGTGCTGCGCCTTCCCGACGACGCGCTGCCCCGCTCGTGGCGCTGGCGCGGTCACGACGAGCGGATCGACGTGCGCTACGGCCTCTACCGGCTCTTCGAGATCCTCGAGGAGGCGACCGTCGCGGCGATGCGGGCGGTGACGCTGCTTGGCGGGCGCCCAGCCGACGCCGGACAGATCCTCAGCCAGGCGACGCAGGCGCGCTGGGACCTTCACGGACTGCTCTTCCCGCTCGCGGACGATGACCTCGACCGCCTGCCCGGCGGCGCGGAGTGGGCGCTGCGCGAGACCCTTAGCCACGTGATCATGGTGCAGTCGCGCTATACCTTGAACACAGCTTTCTGGGCGTTCGCGGCGCCAACCCAAGACCGGACACCACCCGACCCGCCCGATACTCCCTTGACATCGCGGGGGCAGAACGCCGCCTGGTCCGCCGGCACTCTGCTCGACCTGCGCGCGCGGCTGGACGCGATGCTCGACCTCGCGGTCGGGCTGCTTGGCGACGTCGACGAGGCCCCCAGGTTGGACGCGCTGGGCCTCTGGGTGGACTACGCGGTGACCGTGCGCTTCCGGCTGCACCGCTTCGCCGCGCACCTTCGCGAGCACACGATCCAGGTCGAAAAGACGCTGGCGATGCTGGGCAGGCAGCCGCGGGAAGTCGAGCGCATTGTTCGAATCATCCTTAGCGCCTATGGCCGCCTCGAAGCCACGGTCCCGTGCCTTCCGGAGGGTACGCTCGACCGGGAGTTTGGCGACGGCCGATCGCTCGCGGGGCTGCTTGCGGAGATTACAAGAGAGGTCGCCACGGTAGCAGGGTCGATCGACGCGTGAAGGATGGGCAGCCGTCCTCGCCCAGACGGATTCGGCGAGTTTGAGTCAGCCAAACCGCATACTTCGCGTGACTGGCCGCATTTAGCCCGGAGCGCATCCTTGCGGGTAGAGCCTCTCGGCGATCGGCTCAGTGAAGGGAGGGCAGGCTGATTCCACGTCGACCGCGGGCGCCGAGCCCCGACGAGCGTGCCGCGGCGCGCCATCGGCTGCGGGTCACGGCCGGCCCGTACAACCTGGCCGACGGGGCGGTCCCCGAGGTCGACGGCACGCCGGTCGAACCCTGGAGTCCCGAGGCGGCCGCCGCGCCCGACGCCGCCCTCTTGCCCGGCGCCTCGAACGATGCCTTGCTACTGGGCGACGCGGTGCTGCGTGTCTGCTGGCGCGGCGACTGCGCACGCCTGCTGCGCGAGGCGCGCCTCCTCGCGGCGCTGCCGGCCGCGATCCCGCACCCCCGCGTCCGCGCGGTCGGGGGCGATGGCGTCGTGAGCTGGGCCCTCGCCGACCGGGTCGTCGGGGCGACGCTCGCCGACGTGTGGGCCGACGCCGACCCCGCGCAGCGCCGGCGCTTGATCGCGCGGCTCATGCACGTGCTGCGCGATCTCCACGACTGGACGCCGCCAACGGACCTCGCCCCTCCCCTGGACGATCCGCCGGCCGCGTCGGAGGACGCGCTCGCCATCGTGGGACGGTCGGTGGTCCCACTGCCGCCGGCGCGGGTGCGCCGGGTGATCGCGTTCGCGCGAACGCTGCCGTTCGTCGACGGCGCGGTGCTGGATGCTGCCGACGACCGCACCCGAGACCTCGCCGACGCCTGGCCGGCGGGCGACGCGCCCCGGGTCCTGACCCACGGCGACGCCTCGCCCGGCAACGTCGTCATGCACGAGGGCAGGATTCAGGCAATGCTCGACTTCGAGTGGGCGCGGCTGGGGCCGCCCGATCTCGAGCTGGTCCCCCTGCTCGTCTGGGGCGAGCGCCTCGGCCAGCCCGAGCGCCGGCCGCCGTTGTTGGCGTGGGCGCGGGAGGCGTACCCCGCGCTGTTCGCCGCCCCCGACCTCGACCAGCGGCTGTGGCTCTACCAGCTCGCCTACACCGTCCGGGGCATCGTCGTCTGGCCGCCCGACCGGGAGGAAGCCGCGCTCGACTCGCGCCATCCCGCGCGGCGGCTGCGCACGCTGGTCGAGCGCCCCGGCCAGCAGCTCAGTTGACTATCGCGACGCCGCGCGCTGGCGGATGTTGATTCCGTCTGAAAAGGGGTTCTCGGGCAGTTGTGATGCGTCGCTGGGTAGAGGCTGCCCCGCCGGGGCCAGGAGTTGCCCTGGAGGAAGGCGGCAGCATGGAGCTGCCGCTGGACGAGGGCCCGCCGGTCAACGTTTTGCCGGTCCACACGCCGGAGCGCGTGGCCGAGACTGGGCAACGGCTTCGGCAGCGCCAGGGTACCGCCTCGTTCACCCGAGCCCCGCTTGGGCCTGTCCCTCCCGACCCGATGCGTTCGGATCCGTCTCAGGCGTGCACGGCCTGGCGGGGTCGCTCGGCCGGGTGCGGCTGGTGGACACGGACCTCCAGGCTGAACCCGTCGCCCAGCGCCCGCACGTAGCGGCGCAGGGTGGTGAGCGTGTAGGCGTCGTAGCCGCGCTTCTCGATCCGGGCCACCTGGGATTGGCTCACGCCCAGGCGCTTCGCCAGTTCCGCCTGCGTGAGTCCAGCCGCCTGGCGCGCCTCCACGAGCTGGAGCCAGAGGTCGCTCTTGGCCGCCTCCTCCTCATAGAGGCGGCGATTCTCCGGGTCGGCGAGCAGCTCGTCCCGCCAGCGTTCATACGCCCGGGCTCCCTCGGCCAGACGATCTGGCACTGTTTTCATCTCTCTGTTCATACTACACCTCCTTCTTCCGCCAGCGCCTCGGCCAGGCGCCGCTGCGCCGTGTCGAGTTCCGCTCTTGGCGTTTTCTGGGTTTTCTTCTGGAAGCCGTGGAGGAGCAGGATGCGTCGTCCCGAGAGCACGGCGTACAGGAGACGTATAATAGATGTTGGTGGCGCTCTCTCGGCGCAGCTCCCAGATCTTCCCCTCCAGGTGCTTCGCCAGCGGCTCACGAGCCTGCACGTTCCTCAGCCGCAGCTGCTCGATCGACCACAGGAAGCGGTTGTATGTTTTGGCGTCAACGCCCCGCAAGAACTCCTCGACCGGACTCGCGCCCTGCGCGGTCAGAAAAAAATGACGGTCCACTCCCGGCTTTCCCTTATGAGAATTTTCGCATATATGGGGGCTGCTGTCAAGTCGGTCTGGGATCGCGGGATCGGTTTTCCAGTGGCGAGCCTGGTCGGTGGCGTCGGTCGGGGAGGGAGCGGACTCGGGAGAAGGGTAGCGGTCGATCTGGCGGACCTTCGCGGTGACCTCGTTGACAACGGCCCCCGGGGACGCCGCCGAGCGGGTCGGGATGGCGAGGAAGCGGCCCCGCTCCACTTCCGATTCCTTGCATCGCCAGTAGGCAAGCTCGTTGTGCCCTGCCCCATGAAATCTAGTCACGTGCCCGCTCGAACCAGCAGTAGACGAGATCAGCAGTGGCCGTGACACTGCCGTTGCGACCACGGCGGCTCGTCCCAGCGTACCGTGACACGGGGCAGGGCCTCCGGTAGGGCGTCCACTCACCGTGGCGGCTTAAATGCGGCCAGTATGGTCTGTGCCTCGTCGCTGTCCAAGTCCAATCGGGACTCAAGCATCGCCTGGGCTCGTTTCCGTTGCTCACGAGCTTCGCGATCTAACCGCTCGGCGGCGCGGATCATCCCCACTACGTCTTCCGACTGGCCTTCAGTTGGCACGGGCACCTGCAAGGTGGCCGCCCCCCCTCCCACTTGACCCGGCTCCGTCCGATTCCGGTGGATGTTAGAAGCAGATCCGCGCGGATCTCGGGCGACGGTAGCAATGCCCAGACGAGGTACGGATCGACACCGGGCCTCGCCCTGCAGACGCTATATTCATTAGTAACGACGAATCCGTCGAACTCCTCGGGCACCAAGGCTACCGCACCATGAACGGCGTTGATATGGCTGATAACTAGATCGCCCGAGCGCACTCGGAATAGCCGCGCATAGTTGCTGTCCGCAGCCCGAATCTCGTCACCTGACTCTGCAATGCCGTCGTATCTCACCCGAAGATGTGTTACGACTTCAGACGACATGCTCGTATCTATTATGTCAACGTTATCCTCGACACTGTTGGTATCACTGTCTCTTTGATAGACGACCTCAAGGAGTTGGTCGAGTGATACGACTTGTCCGCCCTTTCGGCGCCAGGTCTCCACGCGCCGTGCGGGACTGACGAGGCAATGTTTCACGTCGATTCTGTCAGCGATTCTTTCGGGAGGAACGGTCCATGGCCGCGCTGCTTCCCGACCGCGCAGGTAGTCGTCATATAGCGAGGCTACTCTCAAGATCTCCTCATCAGCTCGACGCCGATTCTCCTCGTCGATCGGTAGCTGACGTTGTCGGGAGGAATCGTCAACGCCGACCATGCCGCAACAATACATAAACACGGCAGGCTGCGCTTCTTCAACGTGACGCTTCTTTTGCAGCATCAATAGGGAGGTCTTCACCCTGGCAAGTGAACGTTGAAAGGCATCACCCGGGAGTGATATCACCGCCTTGATAATGTAGTTGTCGCGCAGAAATTGTCGAACCTCGCGATAACTTTGTCCGCCGAGAATACTATCGTCGATCACGGTCACCATCAGGCCGCCGCTCTTAAGAATGTTGTGTTACCTCTCAAGGAACATCACACTTGAGCGCAGAGCCGACTTCGGCTTCCGAGACCCACCGATCTTGTCAAATGCAAGT
Organism: uncultured Chloroflexota bacterium; assembly: GCA_937967325.1. GTDB lineage: Bacteria > Chloroflexota > UBA4733 > UBA4733 > UBA4733 > UBA4733. The sequence goes on along the minus strand of CALBSQ010000158.1, from coordinate 1,028 downwards.
GTGTAATCATCGAGAACACGCTCGTCACGCACGAATTGCCGTTGGTACTCTTTGGCAAATGGAGGATTTGTTACAATAACGTCAGCATACTCTCCGCGCGCGAGATGATTGCGTAATTCGTGTTTCCCGCGTTTGAGCTCTGCCGAGTCAGTTTCGACATCGGCGAGATTATTATCCAGGCTGTCCGCTTGATATATTCTGCTTCCGCCGTCGTTATGTAGGTACATATTCATGCGAGCTATTCGGGCGAGTGCTGGTTCGCGAGCAATATCAATGCCGCAGATCCTCACATTAGCGGTCTCATCTTTCAATTGCTTCTTCTCAAAATCGGACAGGCTGGGGTTCATGTCTATGTGAGACCACAGCTCGAGGAGCGCATCGATCATGAATCCGCCGGTTCCGCAGCAGGCATCGACGACAGTATCTATGTGCGCGTGATCCGCCCGAAGTCTGGCCAGACGAACGGCTAGACGTACTACACTGCGCGGCGTGAAGTATTGGCCGAGGTCCTTCCCTCTCATTGTGGCGTTGAGGAATGTCTCGAATAGCCTACCATTCCAGTCAACGTTGATACGAAATAGGCCTGTGTGCTCCAGGCGCTGGACAACTCCCTTGATTGTCTCAGCAGATAGGCGGATGTGGTCGTTTTCGTCGAATATTCGCTTCCGCCTGCCTGTCTGAATCTCAGCCTCTAGTCCCTGAAGTAACACTTGGAACTGCAGGGCGTCCAACCGGCTCGGGTGGTCCTTTTCTCTTCCCTCGATCCAGCGCCTAGAGAATCGTACGTCTGCGATTGGCACGGTAATGCTGTCTGATGTCGCGTCAATGGTATGCGAACGGTGAAGCTCCCGGTCATCTAGCAATTTGAGAAATGTGAGTTTCACGAACTCCGTGAACGCGGACGCCTGGCTCAGGTTATCCTTCCGTACCCGTTCACGGCCTGTGGGCGGCAGGGGCGCGGCGGGAGTTGCCGGGAGCGGTCGTCGGGACCAGACGGTCGCGGCTGGACACCGAGCCGCTGCTGGCGG
>CALBSQ010000157.1 GCA_937967325.1 uncultured Chloroflexota bacterium | reverse complement strand
TACTCGGCCAGCCGCTCGGTTTGGCCCTGGTTCCAGCCGTCCGACTTCGTGAGCACCTGCAAGTCAATGGAGTTGATCGCCCACCCGCTCTTGGTGGCGGGTAACGGCGGCTGGGCATAATCTTGGGCGACGGGTTGTGGCGCGGCTATACTGCCCACCTCCTACCTCGTGTTGATTGTCTCTTATGGTGCTTTGCTGGCATAGTCAATACCATCCCGACGAGCTAACAGCATCGACAGGAATGCGCGGTGAGTAGGACTTGATATATGAGTACAACTTCACGAGGTTGGCGGTGACCGGCGTCACTTGCGAGCTGATCCCGAACCCCCCGGCCCCCGCGCCCTCGTCGTTGTTCCAGAACAGGAATCCGGCGCACCCGTAGAGCAACCCGACGTTATATTTCAGGCGCAGGTAGTTGGACCGGCCGATGTCCCCCGTCCCCTGGGTGGCCCCGAACTCCTCGATGAACCACGGCTTGCCGTACTGGACGGCCGCCGGCTGGAAGACGGTGCGCATGTAGAAGTCGTCGGAGGAGACGGCGTCGTAGGTGTGGATGCAGTTACAGTCCACCGTGGAGATGGACGACACGGCGTTGAAGATCTCCTTGGCGCAGCCGCCCGACTGGATCAGCTGCTGGAACCCCGCCGTCTTGAAATAGCCGCTGATCGCCCCGTAGATGCGGATCGCCTCGCTGTTGCTCAGCCCGGTGGCCTCGCCGACGATCGAGATGATGCCGATCGTGTCGTCGTTCTTGTAGACCCGGCTGTTGACCGAGTTGACGCGGGTCCCAAGCCAGCTCACCACGCTCTGCCAGAGCGCCAGGTTGTTGGCGTCTCCGAAGGTGTAGCCCCGCGCGTCGGAGATCCCCTGGATGTCGGAGAGGTCGAGGAGCACCTTGAGGCCGTCGCCGATCGCCCGGTTGAGCCCGTAGTCGATGATGTTCCAGTAGGTGGCGTTGAACTCGGAGTTGGCGGCGCTGGCGTGGGGGAGCCAGTTGATGTAGCGGACCATGTTGTGCTTCATCGCCACGGCGTCGGCGTGCTTCTGATCGACCTGGGCGGTGCTGCCGGTGATGTCGAAGGTGCTGGCCCCGAAGGGCATGAAGCGGGAGCCGCTCAGCGTGAAGGTGGTCCCTGATGTTCGAAGAAATGGCATATCATATTAGGATGCTACGGTTCTTGCCTTCATGAACACGTCGGTGGAATACGTCGCCCCCGAGATCGTCCCGGTATTGCCGTTCCCCGAAGCGTCGATCAGCGATGTCCCGCTCCCCTCATCCATAAGCCACTTTATCTTCAGGCTCGTAGAGGCTGGTTCGGAGCCGTAGTAGAAATTCAAGATTTCAGTCGCCGAGAGCGGCCGCTCATAGATCCTGACATCGTCGATCAGCCCGGCGTAGCCGGAGCCGAATCCCGCGTTCGACCCGTTCACGCTCCCGCCGGCGCAAAGAAACCCGGTCGGGGCAATGGGCGTGTTATTGTAGGTAATCCCTTGGGCGACCCCATTGATATACATTTGACTCACTCCAGAAGTTCGAGTATAGGTCAAAAAGGTCCATACGCCAGGAATAATCTTCTGGCCGGTGGACACATTCACAATTCCCAGCAGCTCGGTATAGATCGTGCCGTCCGCCGCGATGGATGGGGCGAAGCCATTCGCGGTATTGTCTCCGTTCGTCACGATTCTTTCGGTCGCAGTTACTATATTGGCCTTCACCCACAGGCTATACGTAATGTTGTCGATTGCCGTACTTGGGACGGCAACGGTTGCTTTGTTGCTCGTTCCATTGAAGGAGAGGCAGGTTTTGAAATCTCGTACGAGTTGTCTAGGCATAGCTGTTGCGCGCGGCGTGGCCTATCGGTAGCTGAACTCGATTACCGTTGCCGCTGCCGTGGTGAAGGTGAGGCCAGTCGAGAAGATGGCGTCGATGGTGAGGGTGACCGGGACGGTCACGTTGCCGGGCGTGAATGCCGGGAGGATGGTTGTTCCCGATCCGGCGGTGTTGTCCCAGACGGTGATCGCGCCGGCGGTGCCGCCGAGGATGGTGACGGTGTGGAGGAAGCCCGCGCCCGACTTGATGGTGGTCGCGGTCTGGGCGGTGGAGTAGGAGGCGTAGCTGAAGCGCTCTTCGACCTTCAGGACGTTGTTGGTCAGGTCTTCCCCCGCGATCAGGGTGGCCAGGGTTTGCTTCTGGTTGCCGTTGACGTCGGCCTGGGGCTTGACCTCCTGCCCGTTGACCAAGGTCGGCGCGGTCGTGTTGTAGATCAGCGAGTTGGTGTCGTTGCCGGCCTGGTCGACTTCTTGGTAGACGGGAAATGGCATACCGGCATAGTGTAAGGCCAGCTTGTCAAGACCTCAGGGGAGGCGTTCGCCTCAGAACTGGTGGCTGGGCGAGGGGTGCGTGCCGCTGTCCAGCCGCTCCGCCCGGGCGTCCACCAGGTCCTCGAACTCGTTGAAGGCCTGGTCGTACTGGGTGGTGGCGCTGCCCGACCGCCGCAGGCCGATATGGTCCTCGATGGACTGCAGCCGCCTGTCCAGCGAGTAGCAGACGTCCCGCACGGCGGACAGGAGCTGCTGGAGCTCGTCCGTGTCCGAGGGGCTTGGTGGTTGGGCTGTCGCCATGGCGTGTCCTCCCGTGCACTCAGGTGGGTACTCTAGCTGATTGGTCGCGGGGTCGCTGGATACGGGGGCTACTTGAGGACGGCCTTGACGGCGAAGGTGAAGGACGGCGATGTGCCGCCGATGGTGTAGCTGACGCGGATGGTGTCGCCGAAGCCCTGCATCCAGCCAACTTGGGAGCCGGTCGTGGCGAGCTGGGTGAAGGTCGTGCCGGGCAGGGTGTACCAGGTGGTCCCGCCATCATCCGAGACTTGGATGCTGACGCTGAGGGTCGGGGTGGTGCCGGAGGCCGCGGTGCAGTTGAGGGTGAGCATCGCCTCGCGGAAGGGACCCACGCTGATGGCCGAGCCGTTGCCGGAGCTGGTCTGCGCGGCGCTGGCCAGGAGGGTGAGCCTGGTGGCCTGGGCGCGTGTCTTGCTGATGGTCGATCCTGCTGCCATAGTTTCTACGCTGCTAGCGCCTCCTTCGCCTTGAAGTGTTTCGAGACGCTCCAGCCAATCGCTATGTGGCATGGCTTGCAAAGAGTCCGACCGTTGGTTATGTCAAACCGGAGCTTGGGGAAGCGACTCCACGGCTTGATGTGATCGACCTCAAGCCACCCCCCGATCTGTCCGCAGTTGAGGCAGGTATAGTCATCCCGCTCCAACACCTTCTTTCGCCAGTCCTCATACTCTAGCGATTGCCGGAGAGCATGATTGATCGGTGTGATACCACCTTTCCAATTCCAATGAGTCGGGACTACATTACTCTTTCTCTTCTTTCCTCTAGTTCCCGTGAAGTACTTTTTGTAACAGTTTCGGCTGCAATAGGTAGTTTGCGCATAGCCTTTTTCTTTGCTGGTCTGAAACTTCCCCTTACACCCCTTGCACGTTAGCCACTGGCATGGCTTCCACGCCTTGCCGAATATACTCTTCCAGTTGGCCGGAGTTCTTCCCTTATGCGCCCTACTGATACTCCGGCGATGAGCCGCACTCAGCTTCCTACCTTTCTTGGTGGCTGAGATATGAGCTAGAATCTCCTCCCTGTTTGGCATTTTTGACCAGTGTGTACCGTTGAACATAGTGTCAGGTAATTTCAATTCCAAAAACTGAAAATGAGCAATTGCCGTTGGCGGAGTAGCAGCGGATTTTGTCCGTCGCCTGCAAGGTGAGCCCGGCGGTGAGGACGAAGGTGTCGTTGGCGGCGACCGTCTCATCCCGATAGAGGTACTGTGAGAGTGCATCGGCGGCTCCCGCTGGGGCAACCGAGAGCCGGAAGGTCGTGTCGGTGCTGCCGGTGTTGCAGATCGTCACCGTGGAAACCACCGTGTTGGTGGACCCCGGCACGGTGTAGAGATCGGTCAGCGTGGTGGCTGCCGGTGCGCTCTGTCCTAATGTCTTCGGTGAGTCGGCCATAGTGTTAGGCGCCCATCAGGGCGATCGGTCGTAAGAGTCCTTCCTGCTTCTGCATGTCGGTGACGTCCTTGGCGGTCCAGGTCTCGGCGATCTGCCAGCCGGCGGCGATGGACTGTGCCGAGCTGCCCTCCTGGTTCCTGGCAAGCGTGAAGCTGTCCCCCACGATGTTGGTCACCCGGGCGATCTCCGCGTTGCTCTGGATCGGCTGGACGTTGTTGGGCCAGACGGTCACATTGAAGGGCGGGGTCGGGAACTTGGTGCCATCCCCGGTCTGCACGGTCAGGGAGGTCCCGGTGGTGGCCGGTGTTGGCGCGA